>NZ_JAMYUI010000002.1:0-355909 GCF_040322895.1 Mesorhizobium sp. M0088 | reverse complement strand
CTCATCGCTCAGCAGGCGGACGTCATGATCGTCTGGCCGGTAAACGGCAAAGCCATCGTTCCGGCCCTGCGCAAGGCCAAGGAGGCTGGCATTCCCGTCGTCATCACGAACTCGCAGGCCGATGCCTCGGCGGCCGAATACTTCAACACCTTCTCCGGTCCCGATAACATCAAGCAGGCCAACTCCGCCGGCGAGATGATGGTCGAAGCGCTCGCAGGCAAGGGCAATGTCGTCGTCATCAATGGCCTCCCCGGCTACTCCGTCGCCCAAGAGCGCGAGAAAGGCTTCCTGGACGTCATCAAGCAGCATCCCGACATCAAGATCCTGGACATACAGCCCGGTGACTGGTCACGCGAGAAGGCCCAATCGGTGATGGAGGCCTACCTGGTAAAGTATGGCGACAAGATCGACGGGGTCTATTCTGCTGATTCCGACATGGGGGTCGGTGCGCTCGCTGCTGTCAAAGCCGCAATCGCTGAAGGCAAGATCAAGCCTGGAAAGATAAAGTTTACCGACTGCACGCTGTTTGCCACAGCCTATGACGAGATCAAGGCAGGCAACTACTACGGGTCCGTTCTGCAGTCGCCGGTCGTCGATGCGCAGGCGGCGGTCCAGGCCGCGATCCAGCTCGTGGAAGGCAAGGAACTGCCCAAGCAGCTGTTCTTCAAATCCCCCTCGATCACCCAGAAAAATATCTCTGAATATCCGCGACCCACGTTCTAACGGCATGCTCCTCCTCCCCCGGGAGCTCAGAACGCTTCCGGGGGCTTGTGGGGAAGAAGGCTTGAACAGCGTCGTCATGGTGACCGGCGCATGGAGGAAGACATGAACCTATTGAAAAAACTCGCAGCGGGGTTCGCCCTGTCGGCGTTGCTTGCCAGCGTCTCGGCGGCTCAGGAAAAGCAGGATTGGCTCCCCTCGCCCCTTCCAAAACCGCTCGGCGAAATCACCATCGGCTTCGCCAATTTAGGCTCCGGCGTGAACGGCTATGTCGCGACCTATCTCGACACGTTCAACGCCTATACCAAGCAACTCGGCGTCAAGACCATCGTGCTCGACGCGCAGATCGATCCCGTCAAGCAATCCGACCAGGTGCAGGACCTCATCGCTCAGCAGGCGGACGTCATGATCGTCTGGCCGGTAAACGGCAAAGCCATCGTTCCGGCCCTGCGCAAGGCCAAGGAGGCTGGCATTCCAGTCGTCATCACGAACTCGCAGGCCGATGCCTCGGCGGCCGAATATTTCAACACCTTCTCCGGTCCCGACGACATCAAGCAGGCCAACTCCGCAGGCGAGATGATGGTCGAAGCGCTCGCAGGCAAGGGCAACGTCGTCGTCATCAATGGCCTCCCCGGCTACTCCGTCACCCAGGAGCGCGAGAAGGGCTTCCTGGACGTCATCAAGCAGCATCCCGACATCAAGATCCTGGACATACAGCCCGGTGACTGGTCACGCGAGAAAGCCCAATCGGTGATGGAGGCATACCTGGTAAAGTATGGCGACAAGATCGACGGGGTCTATTCGGCGAATTCCGACATGGGGGTCGGTGCGCTCGCTGCTGTCAAAGCCGCGACCGCTGAAGGCAAGATCAAGCCTGGAAAGATAAAGTTCACCGACTGCACGCTGTTTGCCACAGCCTATGACGAGATCAAGGCAGGCAACTACTACGGATCCGTTCTGCAGTCGCCAACCGCCGACGCGCAGGCGGCGGTCCAGGCCGCGATCCAGATCGTGGAAGGCAAGAAATTGCCCAAGCAGGTGTTCTTCAAATCCCCCTCGATCACGCAAAAGAACATCGCCGATTATCCGCGCCCCACATTTTGACGAGGCCTTTCTCTCGGCTTCAAAAGCCTCGGGGGGACAGCGATTTGGAGAAAAACATGAACGACGTTGCGGTCATCACAGGAGCGGCATCGGGAATTGGTGGCGCAACCGTGCGCCGTCTTCTCGGCAAGGGCTACAAGGTGCTTGGTGTCGATACGGCAAGGATGGAAGAAACCGAGGACCTGGGATGGGTGACGGGTGACGTGTCCGCCGCCTCGACCTGGCAGGCCGTGGATGAGGCGTTGACCAGGCGAGACTGGCAACCCTCAGCGCTCGTCGTGGCAGCCGCGTATCTGGAGGTCGGAAACGTGCTGCAACTTTCGGACGACGCATGGGCGAAGACGATTGGGGTCAATCTGATGGGCCTGGTCTTCTCGGTCCGGTGCGTGCTTCCGGGGATGATTAAACGCGGGCGAGGCAGCGTTGTAACCATCGGCAGCATCGATTCCTATATGGCCGAACAAGGACTCGTTTCTTACTGTTCGAGCAAGGGAGCGATATTGCAGTTCACCAGGGCGCTGGCCATGGATCACGCTCGCCAAGGTGTTCGCGCCAATTGCGTGTCGCCGGGCGTTACCGACACCCCCTTCTTCCGCCGTCATCTTGCGACGGCCAAGGATCCCGAAACCTTTCTTCGCGGTCGCGAGCAGCGCAATCCAATTGGACGTCTGCTCGACCCCGACGAAGTCGCTTCCACGGTTGTTTATCTCCTGTCCGACGATGCGTCGGGCATGACCGGAGCCAACCTGGTGGTGGATGGCGGTTTGACGGTCGGCTTCGATTTCCGGACAGGTGCTGGCGGCGATTAAAGGCGTGGCGATGACCTGCGCTCGCGTGTTGTGATAACACCAACAGCGGGAAAGGGCAGCGAGAGGTAATACATGAGCGGACTTTCAGCGATCGTACCGATTGAAACTGAAACCCTTGGCGTGCGCGTCTACCTGCAACTGCGTGAGATGCTCATCGCGGGTCAGTTCGCTCCTGGAGAGAAACTGACCCTTCGCACGCTAGCGGCCGCTATCGGGACCAGTCCCATGCCTGTCAGAGACGCGCTGCGGCAACTGATGGTCGACCAGGCCATCGAGCTTCTGCCCAATCGCGTGTTCCGTGTACCGCTGATGAGTAAAAGCCGCTTCATCGAATTGCGCGAGATCCGCATTCGGATGGAAGGCATGGCGATCGAATACGCAACCGAGCGAATATCGGCGCGAGAACTTGCGGAGGCTGCAGCCTTGTCAGCGGCCTTCAATGCCGAATGTGACTTGCATCAACCAGACCCTGCAAAGCTGATTGTCCTAAACAAGAACCTGCACTTCACCCTCTACCGGGCGTCGCGCCTTCCAGCGCTTCTCCAGATTGTCGAAGGGCTGTGGACGCAGATCGGGCCAGTGCTGAATTTAGACGTTCGTTCCGGATCGGAGCGCATTACCAGCAAGACCCCAACGAAGCATCATGAGGCCATGATCGCCGCACTCAAGATCCGCGATGCCGACGCAGCCAAGGCAGCATTGGCGGACGACCTGCGCAGCGCCAGTGATTACATCCTTCGGCAAAACCGACTTACCTGAAGGCGAGGAACATCATGCCGTCGTTTCCCATTATCGACAGCCACCTGCATATCTGGCGTCCCGACCTGCTCGAAATGTCGTGGCTGGCATCGTCTGGAAAACTCAATCGAAGTTTCACCCTGCAGGATTTCGACAAGGCAAGGGAGACGGTCGAAGTCGAAGCGATGGTATTCGTGGAATGCGATGTGGACGAAAGTGCCACACTGGCCGAAGCCAAATGGGTAGAGGACGTGGCTCGGCAGGACGACCGCATCAAGGCGATTGTCGCCCATGCGCCGATACACAAGGGAGAACCCGTTAGAGAACACCTCGAGAAGCTTCAAGGGATCAAGCTGATGCGAGGCGTGAGAAGGCTCCTTCAACAGGAGACCGACGCGGATTTCGCGCTCAGGCCTGGTTTTCTCGAAGGCCTCGACGCGCTCTCGGGGTTCGGATGGTCATTCGACATCTGCATCACCTATCGGCAGATGGAAAGCACCATCAAACTGGTCCGCCGGTACCCCGAGATGCAATTTATCCTCGACCACATCGGCAAGCCCGGCATTCAGGAACATCGCTTCCAGCCATGGGCGGATCAGATGAAGGAACTCGCCCGATCAGAAAACGTCGTGTGCAAACTGTCTGGCGTTGCCACGGAGGCGGATCATGACAACTGGACTGCAAGCGACCTCGAGCCGTTCATGATGGCGGCGCTCGAGGCATTCGGCACAAAGCGTTTGATGTTCGCCGGCGACTGGCCCGTGGCGACCAACGCCGTGTCCTATGTTGGCTGGGTCAATACCGTCGACGAGGTTTTGTCGAAACTTAGCGACGGGGAACTCAAGGCCCTATATCGCGGCACCGCAATCGACACCTACCGTCTGACCATCTGACAAAGCCTCCGGTTCGCACCTTACCGACTCACATTGTGATAACGTGTAACAGTGAGAACCTCTCAAAGCACAGTCGCCTGGGAGAAAGCGCATGCAAATCATCGGTCGCCCTTCCGCACGTCACCTCTTGGTGGGAGCCGCGCTGGTAATCCTCGCTGCAGCTGGCGCGGGGGTGCCCGGTCTGTTCAGCTTTGACAACATCACCCAGATGCTGAGGCAGATATCCGTGACGGGAATCATTGCCCTTGGCGTGACGTTCGTCGTCATCGCGGGCCGCCTGGACCTTACCGTTGGTTCGCTTCTGTCGCTGTGCGCCGTGGTCGCAATCACGCTGCACGAGCAAATATCGCCTGTCGCCGCGATCACCGTGCCCATCCTTATCGGGTTGCTGGTAGGCTGCGTGAACGGGTTTCTCGTCGCGGTCCTGCGGCTGAACTCATTGATCGCCACGCTCGGCATGTTGTCAGTTCTCCAGGCGGTGGCCCTCGTTTGGACGAGCGGCCAAAACGCACTGATAGATAAACCGGAAGCGACCTGGTTCGCTGTAATCGGCCGCGGATATCTTCTCGACATACCAATCCCCGTGGTTGTCTTTCTCGTGCTCGCGGCATTGGCCGCCGTGCTTCTAGCAATGACCCGGTTCGGTAGGGAAGTTTTCGCCGTGGGCGGCAACGAGATTGCCAGCCGATTCTCTTCCATAGGGGCAAGGCAGGTTCTTTTTACTTGCTACATGATTTCCGGCACCTTGACCGGAATTGCAGCTGTCGTCTTCAGTTCTCGGGTGATGGCGGCACAGAACAACTCCGGTTCGGGCCTTGAATTGCAAGTGCTGTCCGCCGTCATTCTGGGAGGAACGAGCCTGGCGGGCGGCAGCGGCGGAATCGGTCGCACCATCATCGGTGTGGTCCTGCTTGGGTTCATCCAAAATGCACTCTTGCTCGTCGGTCTGCCCTACTACGTGCAGTGGCTGGTCTCGTGGGCGGTGATCATCGGAGTCGTCTGGGCGGATGTCGCCACCCAGCGCCGGAGGGTGTTCGCATGACCGTCGGCAACATCGAAATGGCAGCTAACCCAGAGAAAATCTCCCATGCCGGTGGAGCAGGCGCCCGGTTCATGGAGCCCATCCGATACCTTGCTCGAAATCCGGTCTGGTTGCTGGCCGTGGGACTCTTCATTTTCTTTTCCCTGACCAGTCCGCACTTCCTGACGGCCTATAACCTGTCGAATGTCCTGTTCCAGTGCGCTCTCGTCGGGCTCCTTGCCGTCGGTCTTACCCCGATCATCATCAGCGGAAATATCGATCTGAGCGTCGGGGCGATCGTCGGCCTCTCATCCTGTCTCGTGATTGGCTTACAGGAACAGGTCGGCCTGTTGGGTGCGATTGCCGCGACGCTGGGCAGCGGCCTTCTTCTAGGGTTCGTGAACGGGCTCGCCGTGGAACGTCTGGGTATCAGCTCGTTTATCATCACACTCGCTGGGATGATCGGGATAAGGGGGCTCGCTTTTCTCTATGCCGGCGACACCTCTTTATCGGCGATCGACGAACAGCTCTACGACCTTAGCGCAGTACACTTCGGCCCGATCGGGCTGATCCCCTTTGTCTTTTTGTTCGCCGTCTTGTTATTCCAATGGATGCTTCGGCGCACCGTACATGGGAGAAACGTCTACGCCATCGGTGGAAGCCGGTCCGCGTCGGTGAACGCTGGAATCCCCGTTTCCCGACATGTCGTGATCAACTTTGTGCTCTGCGGGTTGATGGCGGCCATATGCGGGGTCGCCATGGCTGCCAATTTGGGCGCGGCCACACCGAGCTATGGCAAGGACTATGAGTTGTGGGCCGTGATCGCCGTCGTTCTCGGCGGTACCCGCCTGCGCGGCGGCAAGGGCGATCTGATCGGCACCTTCGCGGCTGTGTTGGCCTTGGCGATCCTGCGAAACGGCCTCAACATGCTGCATGTCGCCCCTTTCTACATTCCCGGGATCATGGGCTTTGCGTTGATCGCAGCGTTGGTGTTCGACAGACAGCTCAATCGCGGCAACAAGGCAGCCGAGTGAAGGTGGCATCGATGACGAAAAACTCCGGCATGTCGAGCGCATCGACACCGCCGCACTCTGCATCCGATGCACGAAACGGCCCGATCATTGCACTCGAAGGCGTAGGCAAGACCTTTCCTGGAGTGATCGCGCTTGCGGACGTAACCTTCGATGTACTGCCGGGCGAAGTGCACGCGCTTTGCGGCGAAAACGGCGCTGGCAAAAGCACGCTCATGCGCGTCATGGCGGGAAGTTCTCCACCGAACTGTGGGACAATACGTCACCACGGCGAGATCGTGACCTTCGCCAATCCCATGGACGCCAAACGGCGAGGCATCCTTCTCATTCATCAGGAGATCTCGCTCGTTCCGGAATTGAGCGTGGCGGAAAACATCTTCCTCGGCAACTTACCGACATTGCGCGGTGGCCGCGTCGATACGAAGACGCTCTACAGAGATGCTGGGCGCGTGCTTCAGGATTGCGGCTACGATCTCGCTCCGCGCGCCATCGTGGGAAACCTGTCGCTTGCGCGCCAGCAGATGGTCGAAATCGCCAGGGCTACGGCATTCAATTGCTCCGTCGTCATTTTCGACGAACCAACAGGCGCGCTGACGAACCAAGAGGCCGAGGCGCTCTTCGCCACGATCGACCGCCTGAAGAAACGCGGCGTGGGCGTCGTCTACATTTCACACAAGATGAGAGAAGTGCTGACGGTCGCCGACCGGGTGACAGTGCTGCGCGATGGCAAGGTTACCGGTACTCTGTCGGGGGGGCAAATCACGGAGCGCGAAATCACGCGGCTCATGATCGGCCGTCCAGTCGACAGCTACTTCCATAGGGCGCAGCCCCGGTTTGGCGAGGAAGTCCTGCGCCTTGAGGGGTTCGGCGTCGGCGACGCCGCCAAGAACGTCAACTTCAGCATTCGTGCTGGCGAGGTCGTTGGGCTGTACGGGCTCGTAGGGGCAGGTCGCTCCGAACTCATGGAGGCGGTCTTCGGCTTGCGCAAGGTCACGTCGGGCCAATTGTCATGGTACGGCCGCGCACAACGAATTAGCTCCCCGAAAGATGCCGTCCGGATTGGCATCGGATTCGTACCGGAAGACCGCAAGGAACAGGGCCTTGTCCTGGGATTGGGCGCGCGTGACAATACCAGCATGGCCTTGTTGCGCCGACTGGCGCGTTTCGGCTTTCTGAATACGGGCGCGGAACAGTCGATCTTCCAAAAGTATAAGGAGCGTCTCGGGATCAAGGTGTCCACCCCAAAGACCCTTGTCGGCACATTGAGTGGCGGAAACCAGCAAAAGATCGTCCTCGCGAAATGGATGGCGACGGCGCCCAAGCTCCTGATCCTCGACGAACCCACCAGGGGCATCGACGTCAATGCCAAGGCAGAAGTTCACGCCCTGATTGGCGAACTCGCCGAAAGTGGTCTCGCTGTGATCCTCATTTCTTCCGAAATGCCAGAGATCATAGGCCTGAGCCATAGGATCGTCACCATCTACCGCGGCGAGGTGACCGGTGACTTTGCCGCGGAGGAAATTACCGAGGACATGCTGGTGGAGCGTGTCATGAACCCGCCCGAGCGGTTCGCAGCATAGGAGAGCATCATGGACAATGTGACTGCCAAAGTCGGCCTTGTTACTGGCGGCTCCCGTGGGATCGTCCGGGATTCGCTTTGGGCCTGGCCGCAGAAGGGTGTGATATCGCAGTCAAGGAGACGATCTAGTGGAAGCCAACAACATCACCGCTGCACGGAGCGCTCGTTCAAGGCAGGGCGCTGAGCGCCTGCCCGCCACACTTGTCAGTTGTTGCAGATTTTTTCGATAGCATTCGACGCCTGGACTAAGCCAGAAAAGTCACTCACGGTCTCGTCGTCTGTTGTTGCCGATGAAAGCCGGACAGCAATCAGGTTGTTGGGGAGCATAGCCACGATTTGCCCCCCATAACCCATGAAGCGCGCAAAATTTCCGTCGCATCCATCAAACGAGAAGTCGTCGATCCAAAAAGAACTAAAGTATCTCTCGCCCGAGCCTCTCGGCCGGCCGGTCGGCAATCCCCACTTCTTATGGTTGGTCAAGCCTTCTTGGGTCTTCTGAGGGCTAAGGAGTTGGTCGCCCGCGACCGCGCCACCGTCTTTAAACAGCTTGGCAATTTTAACAAGGTCGTCGATGGTTGCGTACAATCCCTCGAACGCAAGTGGCTGTTTTTTTGCACCGAATGTCGTCGCGACCGGTAAGTCATAGACCTTGATCTTTTGATAAACTTCGTGCCTCAACATCGAAGTGATGTCTTTGTCGGCGCCTTGCTTATCCTTAAGTAGACTGTCTAAAGCCGCGCCGAGGACGAAGTAATCCTCGTCCCTGTAGCGAACAAATTTGTCGACGCCCCACCCGTAGGATCGGGGGCGTGCGAGTGCTTTCTCAAGTTTCGATGCGAAATCGCCGTCGTTGTAAAATGCCATGTATGAATCATCGTAAGGCTCGTCACCGATATTCGCTTCTGGCTTCCCAGCGCCGTTTCCGACACCGGTCGCCATATTGAGGGCACTGCCTAAGGTGATGTGTTTCCACGCCGGAAAGCGTTTTGCTTCGGGTAGCAGATCGTCGATCTTCGTCGTGAAGATCTGATCGCCATATTTGGCGGCCATACGAAGCATGGCCATGCGCGTAACCGCGGATTTTGTCGCCGACCACACGCCGAAGCGTTGCCTGTCGCAGTAAGGCAGCGGACCCTCCGATGTTTGGCAACCTTTCATGTAGATGGTTCCATGCACAAAAACCGCGGTCGCAAGCTTCCAGTCATCTCGCATGCGGCCGCCGAACTCAGCGCTTTGAGCTATGCTAAGGCTGACCGGCAGGCTGTCCCAGGATTTTACCGGCAGGCGGCTGGCCTCTCGCAGGCTGAAGGCCTGTTCAATGGAATGGACGTCCTCTGCCGAGATCGGTTTCATCGTGGAAACAGACGTTGCTGCCGCCTTGAAAACCGAGCCCGCCTGGAAGGGCGTCGTTCCGGTGGTTATTTGAACATGCAAAGGCGTGACATCCGCATCCTTGTACATGAACAAAGCAACGCCATTATGGCTCTCGCCGCCTTCCACCGGATTCATAAGTGCAAGTGGGAACGACGCGCGCGTCCAGCCCGGTGGATCACTCGGCTCCGACCACACTTTTCCAGGCTGCACCAATATCTGCCAATAAGTCCCGCCTCCCATCGGTTTGAAGTCACCCAGGATGTCTTGGGACGAGGGTACCAGAGTGCTTCCGACTGTCGTGAAACTGACTTCGAAAGCAGGAAATGCATGCAGGTCCTTGCCATTCACCGGTGCAAGCTTATCGCCGCTCACCATCCTTGCCTCGGCAAAAGCCAGATGCCCGCTGAACGGCTTGGCTGCGCTCGATGAACTTGAGGAAACAAAGTCGTCGTTGGAGCGAAGCTGCAGCGTTGCAGTAGAAGTCACATCCTGGACCGAAATCGGTGACGCCTTTAGGTCACCAGCAGACATGGTGATGGCCGCCGTGGCGATCCCAAGCGCTACAAAAGCAAATCTCGACCTCATATTAGATCCTCCCTGTTCCCGTTATTGGCATCGTTTCAGAACGCTAAGCCTTCAATGCGAGCTGAGAGCGCGCTGACGCCGGGCTGGCAATGGTGGCGCCGAGCCTTTCCAGGAGCCATTTCGCTTTCTCGACGAGCTCGGCATTGCTCTTCACGAGTTCAGTCCGCGACATCCGGATCGTGTCCTCCATGCCTATCCGCACATGCCCGCCGAGCAGGTAGGATTGCATGAGCATTGGGTAAGCGGCGCGGCCGATGCCAAAGCCTGTCCAGATGGCGTCTCGGGGCAACATGTTGCGGGCGAACATCATGGTCTCCGGCGTCGTCGCGAAACCGTACTTCACACCAAGCACAAGGCTTACGAGCGGCGGGCCGCGAAACACGCCGCTTGCGAGAAAGTCGTTGAGGAGATTGATGTCTCCGCTGTCGAAAAGCTCGAACTCGGGCCGGACTCCACAGTCGTAGATGATCTCAGCCATCTTCTTGACGTTGGGCGGGGTGTTGATGACGACCTCGCTGCCGAACGTCATCGTGTTGAGGTCCAAGGTGCAGATGTCGGGCCGCAGATCGCGAATGTGCTCGACGCGACGTTCGGCCGTCACGAAATTCGTCCGGGGGCCGGCAATCTTTGGGTCCTCCTCACCGGGCTGGAACCGGCCACCAGGTCCGGTGGTGATATTCAGGATGACCTCCGTATTCTTTGTGCGGATCAAACGAACGAGTTCGCGGTAGTGATCAAGTTCCATCGACGGCCGACCGTCGGGATGGCGAACGTGAAGATGCAGAATCGCCGCGCCTGCCTCGGCGGCCTCCAGGGCCGAGATAGCGATTTGTTCCGGCGTCACCGGCAGAGTTGCGTTGTCTTGCGGCCTTGTCAGGCTACCGGTCACAGCGCAGGTGATGATGGTGTCCTTCGACATAGGCTTCTCTCTTAGCTTGCGAGGATGGCAGTGGCGGCGATCTCGACGAGAAGGCCATCGTCGATAAGGGCTCCCGCCTGCACCATCGTCGTTGCCGGCCGAATGTCGCCGAAGACGGAGCCGTGGGCTTTGCCGACCGCTTCCCAATCGCTCATGTTGCGCAAGAAAATGCGCGTCTCGACGACATCCTCGATCGAGGCGTTGAGTTCGCGCAGCGCGGCGCCGATGCGCTCCAGAACCACGATGGTTTGCCGTTCCGCGTCGCCGGGGTGAAGAGCCCCATCGGGTCCAGAGGCGGAAGTGCCCGATACAACAATGATGTTTCCGGCGCGGACGGCCCGGGAATAGCCGATCGCGGCCCCCCACTTGTTGGTCACGGTGACCTTTTGCCTTTTCACGTGCCGCTCCTTAATTGTCCCAGGTTTCCCTGCCGCCGTCATCATGCGACAGACGGCAATGCTCGGTCGAAGGCCCGCACTATTTCGTCGATATCCGCATCGTCCATGGCGGTGGAGAACGCCATCAACCCATTGCCTGCAATGATCACGCCTTCGTTGAACAACGCCTTGGCGAGAGCCGAAACCCGCGCGGCGCCATCTGCTGAGGCGAAAGTGGAACGGTAGTCGCTCAGCGGTGCGTCCGTCAGGTGGACACGGCGCAGTGAGCCCAGGCCGGTAACCTGTCCCTTGATTCCATGACGGGTGAAACACGCATGAATACCCTCGTCGAAGCGATCGCCGAGCGCCTCGAGCTTCTCGAATACAGGAGGCGTCAATTCTTCAAGAGCGGCTATCCCGGCAGACATCGACATGGGATTGGCACTGAAGGTGCCGCCATGCGGCACCGCGGGCTGGCCCTTGCTCGGATCAAACACCGACATCACTTCCGCACGGCCGCCGATGGCGCCGATCGCGAAGCCGCCACCGATAATCTTGCCGAGTGTGGTGAAATCCGGATCGATGTCGAACCGGCCCTGCGCACCATGATAGCCAAGGCGAAAGGTGATGACCTCGTCAAGGATCAGCAGCGCCCCAAGCTCGCGCGTAACCCGCCGCAGCATCGCCAGATATTCGGGCTTTGCCGGCATCAGGCCCGCGCGATTGGGCATGACATCGACGAGGACGGCCGCGAGGCTGTTGCCGCTGGCGCGAAGGATTGCCTCGGCTACAGGCGTGTTGTTGAAGGGAATGACGACGACATCATCAAGCACACCTTGGGGTGTCCCCTTGGCGGTCGGCACGGATCCTGGCCTGTCGATATCACCCCAGGTGGCGGGGCTGGCGTCCTGGCTTGTCTCGGCCGGATCGTAGGTCCCGTGGTAGGCGCCCTCGCATTTTGCGATCTTCGGTCGGCCGGTATAAGCGCGCGCGGCCTTGATTGCGTTCATCACCGCTTCAGTGCCGGAATTGGTGTAGCGAAGCTGCTCGACGGACGGCAGACGTTCGCACAGGATTTCCGACAGTCGGATCTCGCTCTCGGTGGGCATGCCGAAACACGTCCCGGCTTCAAGCTGCCGTGTGGCCGCCTCAAGGATTTGGCGATTGCCATAGCCATGGATCAGAGAGGTGAAGTTCCCCAAGGCGTCGATCCGGACATGGCAATCGACATCGGTGATCCGGCAGCCGTCGCCGCGCCAGGCATAGATCTGATGCGGTTTGCGATAGACGGTCGTGCGCGTGTTTCCGCCAGGCATGACCTCGCGGGCACGGGCATAGAGCTTTTCGGAATTTGGTGTCGCTGGTGCTGACATGAGGTCGCTCATCACTTGGTTCTAGGTGGCAAGGTTGATCCGCTCGCGACGCAACATCGGGTCGCCGTTCTCGAATTCTTGAGCAAAACGGTGGCCTGAGTAGACGGCGGCGTAAATGGCGGCCGGGGCTTCGCAATCCCCGATGCGTGAGACGCGGCGTAAGCGACCTGCCTTGCCCTCGACAAGACGCTCGGTCAGCGCGGCAAAGAGTTCGTTGCGCGGCAGCCTAGCCGTGACGAGAACAAGGGCGTCGGCCTCTCGATTCTCCGTGGCCCCGGTTCTCGCATCGACGAAGAGGGCCTGGCCTTCATGCGTGCCGATGAGAGCCATGTGCATAACCATCCTGACGCCTCGCTCATATAGCCGTTTGGCCGTCCGGATATTTTCCAGCGTGTTGATGGTGAAGGAGGAGACGTCGGCCGCCGGTGTGATCAAAGTGACGTTGCTGCCGGCAAGCGCCAGTTTTTCAGCGATCACGGCGCCCATGTAGTAGTGATCGTCGTCATAGACGATGATGCGGCCTGAAGGGATATTGCCGCCCATGATGTCGTCCGGTGTGAACACGGGCACGCTGGGCGACAATGCAAGCGGCTTGAACGCCGCGCGCCCCACGCCATCGGCGCGCCATTGCGATCCTGTCGCCAGCACAACCTCATCGGCATCAAATTCGAGAATTTCGGCCACTCCGAGGTCGCTTTCGAGGTAGACACCGACATTTGTGAGTTTGTCGAGCTGGGTGACGCGCCAGTCGCGAACCCTCAGCCATTCCCGCAGGCCCGGCAGCTCGCCCTCGAGGGTCACGCGGCCACCGAGACGGCTCCGCCGCTCGGCCAAGGTTACCTGGTAGCCGCGCTGACCCAGTGCCCGGGCGCATTCGAGTCCCGCCGGCCCACCGCCGACCACGAGCACGGTCGCATCGCTTGATCTGGTGGAAATTCGTTCGGGGTGCCAGCCGCGGCGCCATTCCTCGCCCATGGTCGGGTTCTGCGTGCAGCGCAGGTTCGTCATGGCAAAGTGGCTCGACACGCAGATGTTGCAACCGATGCATTCGCGGATATCCTCGTAACGTCCCTCCTCGATCTTCTTCGGCAGGAAGGGGTCCGCGATCGATGGGCGCGCCGCGCCAATCATGTCAAGCACGCCACGACGGATCAGACTTGCCATGGTGTCGGGTGAGGTGAAGCGCCCTACACCGACGACCGGCTTGGTGGTGACACCCTTGATCCCGGTCATGAACGGCTCGTGGTCGTTCTCCGATGCGAAGCGCGAGGTTGGCGAATCGTCTGCCCAGGTTCCCACCACGAGATCCCACAGGTCCGGCAGTTCTGCGAGCAAACTGATCGCCTCGATCCCTTCCTCCGCAGCGCGAAGGCCATCGGGACCAAACATCTCATCAATGATCAGGCGCACGCTGACCGCGCAGGCATCGCCGCCCCCCTCTCGCGTCGCCTCGATCAATTCCTTGAGCAGGCGAACCCGGTTTTTCAGCGAGCCGCCATATTCGTCGGTGCGCTGATTGCGGGGGGAGATGAACTGGAAGGCGATAGTGGAAAAATTGCCGTCGACATTGAGTATGTCGAAGCCGGCCTTGCGCGCACGCTGCGCGGCCGCCTTCCACCAGCCCAGCAGTGCCTTGATGTCGGACTTGTCCATGGCGCGAACCTGGACCGGATGGTGTCCGCTGACGGGTCGGTCCATCGGGCCGAGCGGCACGTCGCGGGTCATGCGATTGGCATTGTAGTAGGCGGGATAGGCGAGTTGCACGCCGGCGAGCGAGCCGTGCTCGTGGACCGCTTCGACCATCAATGCCAGCGGTGGAATGTCGCCGTCATCCCACAGCATCTGCAGAACCTCCGGCATAAGATCGCCAGAGGGATGAACCGAACAATGCTCGGTGTTGACCACCGCCCATCCGCCCTCGGCCTTGATACCGCGCATCGCGGCATGGGCTTGGGGTCGCAAATTGCCCATGCCGTTGCAATGCGGCGCCTGGTAGAATCGATTGCGAGCGACAACAGGTCCGATCCGCACTGGCTGGAACAGGATGTCGAAGCGTGGATCGCGCATGCATGGCTCTTTCTGTGCCCTCGTCTCAAAGGACGAGGAAGGGCGTGCTCGGTCAGGGGATGAAGCCAGGACGATCGCTAGGCGCGGATCTTGATCCAGGTTGCCTTTAGCTCGGTGTATTTGTCGATCGCATGCAGCGATTTGTCCCGTCCGAAGCCCGATTGCTTGTACCCGCCAAAGGGCATCGTAATGTTGCTCTCATCGAAGTTGTTGACCCAGACAGAGCCCGCTCTCAGCCGGCGAGCGGTGGACAGCGCGACGTCGATGTTGTCGGTCCATACTGCGGCGGCGAGGCCATAGATGGTGTCGTTGGCGAGCGCGACCGCCTCCTCCGCCCCGCTAAAGGAGATGGTGGCGAGGACGGGGCCGAAAATCTCCTCCTGTGCAATCCGCATCTTGTTGCTGACATTGTCGAAAACGGTCGGCTCGATGTAGTAGCCGCCGGTCTCGCTGAGGACACGCTTGCCGCCGGATCTGAGCTGCGCGCCTTCCTTGGAGCCGATATCGATGTAATCGAGGACGCGGTCCATCTGGACCTGACTGACCATCGCGCCAAGTTTGGTGGCGGGATCGAGAGGATCGCCAACCGTGAGGGTTTTCCCTACCGCGATCACCTTGTCGAGAAAAACGTCCTTGATCTTGGCGTCGACCAAAAGACGCGAGCCGGCGTTACAGACTTCGCCCTGATTGAAGAAGATGCCATAGGCCGCCGCCGTTGCGGCTTCATCCAGGTTACCACAATCGGCCATGACGATATGTGGGGTCTTGCCGCCGCATTCGAGCGCGACGCGCTTCATGTTCGACTGGGCAGAATAGCTCATGAAAAGCTTGCCGACTTCTGTGGAGCCGGTGAACGTCACCGCATCGACATCCATGTGCACGCCGAGCGCCTTGCCCGCAATCTCTCCAAGGCCGGTGACGACGTTGAACACGCCATCCGGGATGCCGGCCTCCGCCGCGAGTTCCGCAAGCCTGATCGCGGAGAGCGGTGACTGCTCGGCAGGCTTGAGAATGACTGAGTTGCCTGCTGCCAGCGCTGGCCCGAGTTTCCAGCACGCCATCAGCAAAGGAAAATTCCATGGGACGACGGCCGCCACGACGCCGACAGGCTCACGCGTAATCATACCCAGAGCACCGCTGCCGGTCGGAGCAATCTCGTCGTAGATCTTGTCGATCGCCTCGGCGTACCAGGCGATCGTATTGGCCGATGCCGGGACGTCGACAGAGCGTGCGTCAGAGATCGGCTTGCCCATGTTCAAGGTCTCGAGCAGGGCGAGCTCATCGCCGTGTTGATGCATCAGCTCCGCGAACCGCTGCAGCACTTTCTTGCGTTCGCTCGGCGAACGCCGCGACCAGGAACCAGAGTCGAAGGCGTTGCGTGCGGAGCGCACCGCCAGGTCGACATCCGCCGCATCGCATGATGCTATCTGGGCAAGCGTTGTTCCATTGGCGGGATTGATCGCGTCGAACACTCCACCCGATACCGCGTCGACAAATTTTCCGCCGATGAATGCCTGTTTGCGGAGATTGAGATTTGACGCGGCCTGCCGCCAGTCGATCGCACTCATAAGATTGCCTTTCTCGATAATCGATACCAATATTCAATTAACGAGAAAATAGACCTGGCGGACGCTTGCTGTCAACACAAGATCTCAATGCTCCACGTTGATTTCTCTGAAAACGAGCGCCCTTGATTACATTCGTCAGATATCTCTTGCGAAGACTTTCACAGACGTTGCGCGAAGGCGGTTTGTTTACAATAGAACACGCCACAAAAGCGTGTCGGTTACTACCGAACGCTGCCGCGTAAACAAGTATTTCTGGATTCAGGCTGTACTTTTTAACGTATGCCGAAATTGTTTCTCCAGGACCTTGGATAGTTTCTCCGCCAGGCGCTTGACCACTGCGACGTTGATTTCTCGGTTGGTGTCGATAATTCCCTGGATCGTGCCCGTCACGCACAGGCTATGCTGCGTTCGCTGCCCATCGATTCTGATCGGTGCGGCAATCGCTGCAAATCCGTCGACATCTTCTCCGATGCAGTAGGCCACGCCGGTTTTGCGCACGAGTTGCAGCTCTTCCACGAGGACGGCGAAGTCGACTTTGGTCGCAGCCGTGAACCGCTTAAGCGGCTTGTCGAGGACCGAAGCGATGAAGTTCGAATCCTGAAAGGCGAGGATCGCCTTGGCGGAGGCACCGGCGTGCGCTGGGATTTCGTGCCCCGGGACGATGTAGGCCCTGACCAGATTGCCGGGCGCAACCATGTCGAGGCTGCGAACGCTGTCGCCCGACAGTCGCGCGATGAAGCAGGCCTGGCCGGTTTCTTCTGAGAGCTCTTGCAACGTCGGGCGCGCAACGGCCTTGAACCAGTCGTCGCTCGCACCTGAAAAGAGCAGTCTTTCCAACCGCCGCCCGAGCTTGAAATTGGCCGCGCTCGGGCCGCTCTGCTCGATCAATTCAACATCAGCCAAGCTCTTCATCAGCCTATAGGCCGAGGCTTTCGGCAGATCGAGCATCTCGCCCACGGAGGTTCCTGAGATACCGCCGGGAAAGCCGGCGACGATCTCAAGAATACGCACGTAGCGCTCGAGAGGCTTTTCAGTGGCCGGTTTGCCCGTCGGAGTTTTTGCCATGATGTATGCGCTCTAGCCTTTTGCGATTCGATCATCATGCCAGTCGAAATAGCGCATAGCCAAGGGCACGAACCACGGCGAGCCGTTAAAGAATGGCGCCGTCGGAAATTTTTCGATATCGAAGGCCGAAGACATGTCTCCCCGTTGAAGAATGCGGGCAGCGAGCTTCTCCCCGAAATGTGTTCCAAGAGGAATGCCTGCAAAGTTGTACCCGAGGGCGAAGTTTACCCCGTCCTTGACGCCAATATGGGGCATGAAATCGAAAGTTCCCGCGCAGTGCCCAGTCCAGGCACGACTGAGGCGGACGCCCTCAAGGTCGGGCAGAATTCTCACAAGGCGATCGCGCAGCGTGCCTGCGAGCGGCGTCGCCGTCGGGCTCGCCGTGCCAGTCATGCCGCCAAACAGAATGCGGCTTGAATCAGGTGCCGGGCGAGTAAAATCGATATTCATCCTGGTGTCGAGATAGGTGCGGCGGCGCGGCATCACCTTGTCGATCGTTTTCACTGGCAACAGCTCGGTTGCAATAACAAAGCCGCGAAAAGGAATGACCCGCCTTGCAAGCCATTTCAGATTGCGGCTCGTATAACCATTGGTGGCGACAATGACATGACGGGCGGTAATGTCGCCCCTGGACGTTCGAACGGTCTTCCCACTCGTATCATGAGCGACGCCCAAGACATTCGTGAGGGGGTGCAGCCTGACGCCGGCATCGAGCGCCTTGCGGACAAGGCCTGCGTGATAAAGCCCGGGATGAATCGAACCGAGATCTGGAATGACCGCGCCGCCATGGTATCCGTCGGAGGCGATCTCCGTACGGACGTCCTGCTTCTCGACAACGGAATAGTCGAACCCGACGGCTTGCCGCGTCTGTTCGAGTTCGCCAATCAAAGCTTGAAAATGAGCCTTCGAATTGGCGGCAATGAATCGGCCACAGGTCTGGTAGTGGCAATCGATGCGCTCGCGCTCGACGAAGGCCTGGACGCCGCGGAGAGCGGTATCAAGCTCGCGATAGACCCGCACCGCGTGGTCGCGCCCGGATTTTGCCGCCAGCCATTCAACGGACCGCTTGAGCGTGCGGCCAATGAAACCGGCGTTGCGGCGTGCGGCGCCCTCGCCGATCCTCTGCGCATCGACCACGGCGACGTCACAACCCGCACGGGCCAGATGCAGAGCGGCGACCAGACCGGTAATGCCACTGCCAACGATGACGACATCAGCCCTGCCGCCAAGGCTGACTGGTTCCGTGTTCTCGTCGGCTGCCGGCAGCGGCGCCGCCGACCACCAATAAGGCTCTTCAAGATAATCGTCGGCGAACAATCCGGCTTGCCCCGCCCCGATCGTCCCGGTCTCTTGCGACATGATGTGCAGCATCAAGTTACCTGTTCTTGTTGACGTTGTAGACTGCAGCCATCAGGCAACTCGTCAGTATGATCATCACCGCGGCTGCGGCGAGGATCGTGGGATCGAGTTGCTCACGCAGTCCCGTGAACATTTGCTTGGGAAGCGTGCGCTGCTGAGGTCCGGCAATGAAAAGCACCATCACCACTTCGTCGAATGACGAGGCAAAGGCGAAGACCGCCCCCGCAGCCACGCCTGGCGCGATGATTGGAAGCATCACGGTTCGAAATGCCGTCACGCGGCCGGCGCCCAGACCTGCCGCGGCCCGCATCAGGTTAAAGTCGAAGCGCGTCAGTGTCGCCGTGACAGTGATGACAACGAAGGGCGATCCCAGAATGGTGTGGGCAACAACGACGCCAGCGTAGGAATAGTTGAGGCCGAGCGGCGAAAAGAAAATGAACAGGCCGAGACCCAGCACGACGACGGGAACGATCATCGGCGAGATGGCAAGCGCCATCACGGCTGTCCGGAAAGGGAACCGTGAATTGACAAGCCCGATGGCTGCGAGCGTACCCAAGGTCGTCGCCACGACGGTGGTCGAAGTCGCAATCACCAGACTGTTGACCATTGCCCCGGTCCATTGGGGCGAGGAAAAGAGCTGTGCGAACCAGCGAAGAGATAATCCACGGAACGGGTAGGTGAACCAGGGATCGGCATTGAACGAGATCGGAAGAGCGACCGCCAGCGGCAGCATCAGCAGCAGAAGAACGACCCCTACAAACACATAGAGCGGTATGCGAATGTAAGTCGGAAACTCGGAATAGACGCGGTGCCCCATGTTCATATCCGATCCGATGAGTGACGCGCGACGTGCCTCGCACGCGGGAGAGCAACGAGGCCTGCCCCGAAGATGAGGATGGTGCTGAGCGCCGAAGCGAGCCCCCAATTCAGATCCTCATTGGTAAACCTGGCAATGAAGAAGCTCACCATCTGATCGGACGGTCCACCCACCAATGCCGGCGTTAAATAGAAGCCAAGGCATAGCACGAACGTGAGAAGTCCGCCGGCGGCAATGCCCGGAACCGCTTGCGGCAGAAAAATCGTCGCATGTGCCAGCAGCGGGCCGGCGCCGAGGCTGCGGGCGGCCTTTACCTGGTTCGCCGGAATCGCCCGCATCACGCTGATCATGGGCAACACGGTGAACGGGAGTTGGATCTGGATCATGGCGATGATCGTCGCCATGCGCGTGTAAAGAAGGGGCAGTGGCTCGGATATTAGGCCCGTTCCCGCGAGTGCATTGTTGAGAACACCGTTGGTCTGAAGGAAAACGATCCACGACATTGTCCGCACGAGGAGCGAGGTCCAGAACGGCAGGAGAATGAAGAACAAGAGGACTGCCGCTGTCCGCCCGCTGGAATTGGCTATGACATACGCGACCGGGTATCCAATAACGATTGTGAGGCCCGTCACGACAAGGCTGATCAGGATCGTCCTGAGATAGATTGACCGGAAATCATAGCTCGTTTCCTGCGACGGTCGACCATCGGCTTCGATCTTTACGCAAAAGCCCGTCGCCCAGCGCAAATAAAAGGCGCTGTAGCGGCTATCATAGTGCTTGATGATGCTCCATACACCGTTCTGGCCCCACGCCGGGTCTGCCTTGATCAATTGGGCCTTCCAAGCCTGCGGGTCGGCACGATCGAAATCCTCCGAAAGCGTCCGCTGCGCGTTAAGGATGACGTTCATCCCGCGGGACAATTCGTAGCCCACCCGACGACCTAGCGGGCGCACCGACCCAGCATGTCCTGGGGCTTCGAGTTCCTGTCCAAGCATCATGTAGAGAGCAGGGGCCGGAAGGTTATCTTCGTCCCAGGCCTTCAGCGCCTGCGTTGTCAGCGGCAGCGCTCTGGCGATCTCTCCGTCCGATACCGCCGTATGAAGAATTGAGCCTATCGGGATCACCAGGAACAGAAGTAGGAAAATCAGGAGGGGCGCCGCTGGAAGAGCAGCCATGACTACCCTCCGATTGTTGTCCCTCCTGGTCGTCGAGCGAACGACGACATGAGCCGTCGGCGACGCAACCTTTGGCGCAGAGGTATCGGTCTGCGTCATTACCAAGCCAACGTCGCCGTACGGTAGTGTCATCAAACAACTCCCCGCTACTCGGTTTACTGGGAAATCCAGCTGGCGAAGCGGGCGTTCAGCGCGTCACCGTTCTTGGCCCAGAAAGATCCGTCTTGGGCCAAGGCGCCCTCACTGTTTTGCGGGGCAGACGGCAAGTTCGGCAGCACGTCCTTGGCGACCAGAGCGCTGGCTGCCTCTACGGTTGGCCCGTACGCGATGTAATTGCTCAGGGCAGCGTTGATGTCTGGCTTGACGCTGAAAGCGACGAAGTCCTTGGCAGTTGCCAGGTTCTTGGAGCCGGTTGGGATAACCCACATATCAAAGCCACGGATCTGATTGGTCCAGGCGATCCCCAGATCGGCGTTTTCCTTTGTATTGGCGTCGGCGATGCGGCCATTCCAGGCCAGGGTCAACTTGACTTCGCCTGATTTGAGAAGCTGCGGCGGTTGTGCGCCAGCCTCCCACCAGACGATGTCTTTTTTGATCGTGTCGAGCTTCTTGAACGCTTGATCGACACCGGCCGGAGTTGCAAGTGTCTTGTAGACGTCCGATGGCGCGACGCCATCCGCTATGAGCGCGACTTCGAGTGTGTCCACCGGGCTCTTGCGAAAGCCGCGTTTGCCTGGGAAGTGGGTGGTGTCAAAGATGTCCGCCAGTTTGGTGGGCGCCGTCGGGAATGCCTGCTTCTGGAACGCCAGGACCGTGGCGTAGACGCTGGTTCCCACGGCGCACTCAGTCAGAGCACCATCCACAAGGCCAGCGGCCTTGAAGGCCGCATCACCGCCAATTTTTTCAAGCAAGCCCTGGTCGCAAGCGGTCGCCCCTGTTTGCGGATCGACGTCGATGACGTCCCATGCGACATTGCCGCTATCGACCATGGCACGCAGCTTGGCCAGTTCACCGCTCCAGGTGTCCTGGGTGACGGTGAGGTTCTTCGCCTTCGCGTATGGTTCGAGGAAAGCCTTTGTCTGTGCCTCCTGTAGGGCACCACCCCAGGACACGACGGTCAGTCCGTCTGCCAGGGCTGGAAAACTCGCTGCGGTCAGGACAAGCCCAACAAGGCATGAATGCTGGAACGAATTCGCTCGTAACATGTAACTTCCTCTCTGGATGTTCGGTTGTGTTATCTGCCGTCAAGCGCCCAGGCATCGTGCGGCTCCCAGTCGAGAAGGACAGGGCTGCCCATCTCCATCTGGACGCCCAACGATGATGAACTCTTCGCAATCAACCGTTCCCCGCCCGGCAGTTCGACGTGGATCCGGAACTGGTCGCCGCAGTAAATGATGTCGCTGACTTGCCCACTAAGCGTCCCGGCGCGGCTTTGTCCGGTAATGCGGACGCTCTCCGGCCTGATGGCGATCGTCGCTCGTTGATCAACCTTCGTGTGAACGCTGCTGCGCGCCCAAATTTCCTGGCCGCCGGCGAGCCTTGCGCGCGCCAGGTCGCCTTCGATCGAGACGACTTTCGCGTCAAGGCAGTTGTTGTCGCCAACGAACTCCGCCACGAAGCGACTCGCGGGGTGGCCGTAGATATCTTGCGCCGAACCGATTTGCTGGATGCGCCCGTCGTTGAAAATGGCGATCCGGTCGGACATCGTCAGCGCTTCGTGCTGATCGTGCGTCACGTAGACGACTGTCAGGTCAAGCCGATCGGCGATGCGGCGGATTTCGAGCTGCAAGTCCTCGCGCAGCTTCTTGTCCAGGGCGCCGAGCGGCTCATCCATCAGCACCAGGCTGGGTTCGAAGACAAGCGCTCGGGCAAGCGCGACCCTTTGTTGCTGACCGCCCGACAAGGCCGTGGGCTTGCGCTGCGCCAGGTCCGAAAGTTGGACCATCGCCAGCGCTTCGCCGACGCGCGTGGCGATCTGCTGCCTGGAGGAGCCGCGCACCCGCAACGAATAGCCAACATTCTCGGCGACCGTCATATGCGGGAAGAGGGCATAGTTCTGAAACACCATGCCGATGTTCCGTTTTTCCGGCGGCTTGTCCTGAATCGGCCGCCCGTCCAGCGTGATTTCACCGCCTGAGGGATATTCGAAGCCGGCGAGCATCATCAAGGTCGTCGTCTTGCCCGAGCCCGAAGGCCCGAGAAGTGTGAGGAATTCGCCCTTCGCGATGTCAAGGTTGAGATCGCGGACCACGAAGTTATGGCCATCATAGGTTTTGGATATGCCGGTCATGCCGACATGCATCGGGTGGTGAACCATGGCTGAAGGCGCTTGTCCCATTCGCGTGTTCTCGATTATTGAGAATCATTATTGAATATTGAGAATATAAGCACTCGGATTGGCCTGCGTCAATCCCTATGCAAGATGCGGCTTGGACGAGCAGGCTGCCGCTTTGGCGGTGCTCTCCGCGCCAGGCTGGAAGTTGTCATCTCAATGCCGCGCGCCCGGCCCTGATTGAACGCGCGAGTGGCGGGCGACGGGGGCGGCACCGCGAAGGGCCGCCATGCCCTTGTGGGTGCGTTGCAGGCTGAACTTGGAGATCGTGTAACGTTCCAGGTCCCGAGAGGAGGCATGCCTCTCTGGCTGCGCCTGCCGGATCACATCTCGGATCTCTCGCCCGCCGCAGACATGGCCCCACAAGACGTCCGGCCATGTGTGGTTCAGGCCAAACGCCGAAAGGTTCCTTCCAGCGACTGACCATCGCAGGCTCGCCCGCCTCCCTTCGCGAGGGAAGCAGGCGGCTAAAGCAGGTTGTCAAGCAACGCTGCGAGTGGCGCCCAGGTCAAATTCCTCACCCACAGTGAGTTGACGACCCGATCGGTTAAGTTTGGAGGCTGCTAGGTCTCTCTTTCAGGTGTAATCACCACGAAGGCCTTGGCCTCCTTGCCGTCGATGGCGACGCCATTGTGCTCGAACGTCGATTCGAACTGGATACAGTCTCCGGGCCCCAGGATCATCTCGGTTCCGGCATAGTCGAAGCGGATGCCCCTCCAGCATCAGCAGGATCTCCTCGCCGGCATGGCGGAAGCGCGGCAAATGTGCGTCCTCGATGCAGGGCAAGGTCAGGAAGAATATCTCGGATCGCGGATTGGCCTTGTTGAAGGACGCTACCTCTCGCGCGATTGGAAGGACGCCACATCAACGCAAGGCGAGAAGAGAGCCGCCGGGGCCCGCAGGGCTCGACGGCCTTCCAAGGTATCAGCCGCCGAGATTCACCCACACCGACTTGGTCTGCGTGTACTGTGATAGCGCCTCAAGGCACTTGTCGCGCCCGTTGCCTGTCTGCTTGTAACCACCCCAGATCGAGGTCATATCGCCATGGTCGAAGCAGTTGACCCAAACAACGCCGGCCTCGATGTCACGAGCGAAAGTGTGGGCTTTCGAGAGGTCGCGTGTCCAAATGGATGCCGCCAGGCCATAGATGGAATCGTTGGCGATTGCGATTGCATCCTCGGCCCCGTCTACGGGAATGATGGTCGCTACGGGCCCGAATATTTCCTCGCGAGCGATCCGCATGTTGTTGTTGACGCCCGTGAACAGCGTCGGCTCGACATAGGCTCCCGACGGCGCGGACGGCAGCGTACCCCCGCCGAACCTCAGCGAAGCTCCTTCCTGCCGGCCGATGTCGATGTAGCTTAGCACGCGCTTCTGGTGCGAGGCGGTGACGAGCGGCCCAATGGTGGTCGATGGGTCGAGCGGATCACCAAGCAAGAAGCTCTGCCTGGTGCGGGCCGCAAAGCGCTCGACGAAATCGTCATGGATGCTCCTGTCGACCAGGATGCGCGATCCGGCGTTGCAGACCTCGCCCTGGTTGCCATAGATACCGTTGACGGCATAGGTAACGGCGGTGTCCAGATCGTCGAAGTCCCCGAGGATGATTTGCGGGGTCTTGCCGCCGCACTCGGTGGTGACCCGCTTCATGTTCGACTGTCCAGAGTAGATCATCAGCAGTTTGCCGACTTCCGTGGAGCCCGTGAAGCCGATCTTGTCGACGTCGTTGTGAAGTGCGAGCGCCCTTCCCGCTTCCTCGCCAAGACCGTGGACCACATTGAGAACGCCTGCAGGACCACCCGCTTCGATGAAAAGTTCCGCAAGCAGGTTCGCGGACAATGGGGACTGTTCGGCCGGCTTCAGAACGACGGAGTTACCGGTCGCCAGAGCCGGGCCGAGCTTCCAAGCCGCCATCATCAAGGGATAATTCCAGGGCACGATCAAGCCGACCACGCCCAGGGGCTGCCTGAGGATGTAGTGCAACGCGCTGGCCGTCGTCGCGGTCACCGCGCCTTCGATTTTGTCGATCGTTTCGGAGAAGAACTTCAGGGACATGACGGATCCGGGGATGTCGATGTTCATCATGTCCATCACGGGTTTGCCCATGTCGAGACTGTCAAGGATCGCGAACTCCTCGGCATTGGATCCGATGAGGACAGAGAATTTCTCGAGTACCGCCATCCGGCCGCGCGGGTCCATGCGCGACCACACACCGGACTTGAATGCCTTGCGAGCCGCGATCACCGCACGGTCGATCTCGGCCTCGCCGCCGCGGGCGACTTCCGCGATCGTGTCGCCCGTCGCCGGGTTGATAGTCGGGAAGGTTCGTCCATCGACGGAGCCAACATAGGCGCCATCGATGAAGTGCTGCGTGCGGAATTTAAGCGACCCGGCCTTGGTCCGCCAGAAGTCGTGGGTATAGGTCGAGGCATCCATGCTGATCTCCCTTCAATGGATTATGATTCACGGCGGTCGCGCAGCAGCGTGACCGAGAGGATGATGAGGACGAAGGACACAGCGACGATCACTGTTCCGACGGCGTTGATCTCGGGTGTGATGCCGCGCCGAAGCGTCGAATAGATGTAGATTGGCAGCGTAACCTCGCGCCCGGTCAGGAAATAGGTGACGGGTATCTCGTCGAAGGACAGCGTGAAGCACAGCAGCGCGGAGCCGAAGATCGAGCTGCCGATGGCCGGAAGCGTCACGCGTCGGAAGGTCTCGACCGAGGTGGCCCCGAGGTCGGCGGACGCCTCGAGCTGGCGGCGATTGAGCTTTGAGAGGCGCGCCATCACTTGTGAAACGACGACGCCGAGCAGTGCCGTGGCATGACCGATGACCACCGCCGTCAGGCTTTGTGGGATACCGATCTGCTTGTAGAAGTTCAGCATAGCGATGCCGGTAACGATGCCTGGAAGGCTGAGGGGCAGCAGGATCGCGTTCTGAAAAAGCCGCTTGCCGGGGAACTCGTAGCGGTCGAGCGCGAGCGCGGCGGTCACGCCGATGACGACGCTGAGCGCCGTCGCGAACGAGGCGACCACGAGGCTGTTTGACAGCGCGCGCAGCATCTGTTCGTTGGAGAGGAACGCCTCGTACCAGTGAAGCGTGAAGCCAGCCAGGGGAAAGGACGTGACCTTGCTGTCGTTGAAGGAAAAGACGACCAGGATCACGATCGGCAGGTAGAGAAAGGCGAGCACCGCGAGGCTGACGCCCACCATGCCCTTTTGCCACCATCTTAATGCATTCATGTCGGCCTCCTCATGCCAGATCGACGCGACCGGCACGGTCAAGCCGCATCGAAAGCTGCAGAAGGACCAAAACAAGGGCCAGGACCACGGTGGCCAGCGCGGATCCGAGCGGCCAGTTGAGGGCCGTCCCGAACTGCGTCTGCAGCAAGTTGGCAACCATCGTTCCATCGGGACCGCCCACGAGAACAGGGGCAACGAAGTCGCCGAAGGCCAGGCAAAACGTCATCGTGGCGCCAGCGATGACGCCGCCGAGAGAAAGCGGAAAGATCACCTTCCAGAAGGTCATGAAGGGACCGACGCCCAGATCCTCCGACGCCTCGATCAGACGTCTTGGAATGTTGTCCAGGACCGCAAACAGCGGCATCACCATGAAAGGCACGAAGATGTAGACCAGCGTGATCACCATGGCGGTCTGATTGTAGAGAAAGATGTCGAGTGGGGCATCGACGATGCCAGCCGAAACCAGCAGCGAGTTCAGCGCCCCGTCAGTGCCGAGGATAATCTTCCATGTGTAGGCGCGCAGCAGGTACGACACCCAAAGCGGCACGATTACCGACATGTAGAGAAGATTGCGAAGCGCTGCCGATCTCACGGTGAACACCAGGAAATAAGCAAGCGGATACCCCAGGATGACGGCGCCCAAGGTGACGAACGTCGCGATCTTCAGCGTCCTCACAATCACAGTCGTGTATTGCGGGTCGGAGAAGATCTGGACGTAGTTGCCGAACTGAAAATCCGGATGGAAGAGAGGAAATTGCCGGGTCCAGAAGCCGACAGAAACCATGATGGCATAGGGAACGACAAGAAGGAGCAGAACCCATGCCAGCGGCAGCGAGAACAGGGCAAGGAAGCTTGCAAGCGTGCGGCGCGTCAACATCATTCTTGGTCTTCCCCCTTGCTGAAGACCAAAACGTCGTCCGGGTCGACCAGCAGGGTAATGTGGCTGCCAGGTTCAACCCCCGATGGAGATGAAATCGCCGTCCGGGGCAGCTCGGCGAAGAGAGGCATGGCGGTTCCGCCCAGGGCCAGTTCGAGACGCAGGCGGTCCCCATGAAAGAGGCTTTCCCTGATCACGCATTCGAGCGAATTGGGAGCTCCCGACGTCGCGGTGAGAAAGCGCTCCGGTCGAACTCCGAGGGTGATCTTTCCGCCAGGCTCACGCACCGCGGCCGCCCGACGGGACCGCACCACGATGCCATTACCGATGCGAAACGCGGCCGTGTCGCCGTCGCGTCCGATCAGCTCGGCCGGGACGAGGTTGGCTCCGCCGATGAAATCCGCCACGTAGGGATTTGCCGGATTGTCATAGAGTTCGATCGGGGAGCCGATCTGGGAGATGCGCCCCTGGTTCATGACGACGATGCGATCGGAAAGCGCGAGCGCCTCGGTCTGGTCATGGGTTACCATAAGGAAGGTGATGCCAAGCTCGCGGTGAAGACGCTTGAGTTCGACTTGCATGCCCTCGCGCAGCTTGACGTCGAGAGCCGAAAGCGGCTCGTCCAGCAGCAGCACACGTGGCCGGCGCACGATTGCCCTCGCCATCGCGACGCGCTGACGTTGGCCACCCGACAGTTCACCGGGGCGGCGATGCGCCATCCCCTCCAAGCCTACCAAAGTCACGGCTTCGCCGACACGCTTTGCCCGCTCCGCCTTGGGGACATTGTTCGATTTGACGGAGAGCCCATAGCCGATGTTGTCGGACACGCTCATGTTCGGGAACAGCGCATAGTCCTGGAAAACCGTGTTGACGGGACGATGATAGGGCGCGCGCTCAGTGACATCCTGGCCGGCGATCAAGATGCGGCCGGCGCTCGCCTGTTCAAAGCCTCCGATCAGCCTCAGGGTCGTCGTCTTGCCGCAACCGGAAGGGCCGAGCAGCGTGACGAACTCGCCTTCCGCGATGGCGAGGTCGGTCGGATGCAGGGCGGTGAAGGCGCCATAGGTTTTCGCAACGCCTTCAAGCGCCACGATCGATTTGGAAGTCATTGGTTCCCCAGACTTTCTATTGTTTCAAGTGGCGAGCGTGGCCGCGGTGGGCCACGCCGTCGGCTCGATCAGGGGGCTGCCTTCACGGCGTTCCAGACTTCCAGATACTTGTCGAGACGTTTCGGCTGCTGCCACATTACGAGGCTCTTGACGAACTCGATATTGTTGACCTGGCGCTCCTTCTTGAGCTCGTCGCTCATGCAGCTTTCCACAGCCTTCGGATTGACCGGGAAGTAGCCTGTGGACTCGGCGATGCCGCATTGGCCGTCCGCAGACTGCATGAAGGACATGAACTTATAGGCGCAGTCCTGGTTGGGCGTGTCCTTGACCAGCATCATTGAGTCCATCCAGCCCTCGGCCTTTTCCTTCGGCGTGAACTCGACGACCTCGAAGCCCTTCTTGAGGTTGTTGACGTCCTTGCTCGTAAGCCCGGTCCAGGCGTTGGAGACGTACACCTCCTGGTTGGCCATCAACTCGGTCAATTCGCCGGCCGACGCCCAGTATTTGCGGATCAGTGGCTTTTGTTCGATCAGCTTCGCCTTGACGGCGTCCAATTGCTCGTCGGACAGGTCGAAGACGTTGTTGTAGCCGAGATAGCGTGCGGTCCAGTAGATCGCCGACTTGTCGTCCCACAACGAAATCTTGCCCTTGTACGCCGGGTCGAAGAGAACCGAGATCGAGTCCGGTTTGGAAGTGAACTTGTCAGGCCTGTAGATCAGTGACACCGACCCCCAGACGAGGGGCACGGCCCAGGTTGCACCGTCCGCCACGAAGTCACTGTTTTTTGAGAATTCCGGATAGATGCTGTCATGGCCTTGGACCTTGGCCGTGTCGATCCCCTGTACAAAGCCCGCAAGCCGCATCATCGGCACGGTGTCGAGGGATGGTGTGATGATGTCGTAAACACCGCCACCGGCCGCCAGCTTGGCCGCGAAGTCGTCATTCGAGCCGACATAGGAAGCCGTCACCTTGCATCCGGATTCGGTCTGGAACTTGGAGATGAACTTGTCGGCCGCGTAGCCCTCCCAGGTGAGGATATTGAGTTCCGCAGCTGTGGCGGCCAACGTCTGTGCAGTGATGGCAGCGGCAGCGAACGCGGCGATCATTGGTGTCTTGAGTGTTCTCATTCTCATTCCCCTTTCTTTTTTCAAAGCTCATTGTCTCTGTTTGGTTTTCCTAACGAGGGTCGCGATATCGATGCCGAGCGACTTGGCGGCGCTGCGCTTGCTTCGACTTCCGGCGATAGATTTTTCAATGACCCAAGCCTCGAACTCCCGAACCAAGTCCTTGAGGTTGGCAGAAGGTGCCGCGTTGACGGGGTCGGCGGGCACGGGAGTGGAGACGGCCGTCGGGGTCAGCGCAACGAAGTGCTCTGCAAGCGCCACTTGGTCGGCAGCCGCGGCGGCGCGCTCGAGAATGTTGACGAGTTCCCGTATGTTGCCGGGATATCCATGCGCCTTTAGTCTATCCATGAACTCGGGCGAGAGCCTGAGTTGCGGCTTACGCCCCAGATTAAGGCGGCGAAGATGATGATCGACCAACGCCTCCACCAAGCCTGTCTGGTTCCTCAGGGGTGGAAGCTCAAAAGCCATGACGGCGATGCGGTAATAGAGATCGCCCCTGAACTTGCCGCTCGCCACGTGATCCGACAGGTTCTCACTGGTTGCCGCGATGACCCGTACCCTCGCCTGCCGCCGCTGTGCGGAGCCGAGCCGGCTGAAGGTTTGCGTCTCGAGAACGGCGACGAGCTTCGACTGCGAGGACGCCGATAGATCGGTGACCTGGTCGAGGAAGAGAATGCCGCCGTCGGCGGCCTCCAAATAGCCGAGCTTTCCGCGCGTCGAAGTGTCCATCGGCGAGCCTGGCTCGATGCCGAACATTTCCCCGTCGAACTGGTCATCGGAAAGCATGCCGCATCTGACATGGATGAACGGAGGCGCCTCAGGGTCCCTTGCTCTTCCGACCGCCAGGGAGAGTTCGGTCTTTCCGGTTCCCGTCTCTCCCGTGAACAGCACGTTTGCCCCTCGCTCGAGGGCGGTCTTTGCCTGCTTCGCGATGGCCTCGATCGGAGATAGCCGGACGAGACGCGTCCTTGCGCTCCCTGACGCCTCCGCCTCGAAGCGGAAGTTATCCGACACGTCGGCGCTTCGGCCGTGCCGGCCGGCCTCCCTCATCGTCAGCAGCGCGCCATAGGCTCCGCCATCCGCGGTGCGCAGAATACTCAGCGAGGCGACGACGCTTCGCTGCGAGTTGAGGGAGCCGGCCACTTCGATGCGCTTGAGCTGCTGAAGGGCAGCGGAAAGTTTCTGTATGACGGGGCCTGCCGTCTTCGTGTGCTTTGCGAGCTCGGAGCCGACAAGGTCGCCGCCGGCGAGATTGAGCAGGAGCTCGAGCTTGCTGTTGACGAGTTTGATCCTGCCATCGACTTCAAGGAGCGCCGCTCCATCGGGAAGAGCTTCCAGAAAGGAACCAAATTGTGCATCGTCAATGAAAGACGGCCGCAGCCGACGGTTGGCAAGGTTTGTGACGTCGTTGGCGTAAAACTTCATCACAAGGCCTCCTCTGCGAGGAGGCGTGTGCGGCGTTTGGCTCTGCGCCGCGCTGTCAGAACGTAGCGTCGAACCTCGCCCTCCATGCGAGCGGAACGAAAGCGCCATGTGTCACGGCTGTCATCGGCCGAAATGACACCAAGGTCGCATTCGCCATCCTCGCCATCTGAAGCCGCTCGGCGCAGCTTTTCGACGGCATTGCGCGTTTCGATGAAGTGCTGGATCGAGCGTCCGAGAATTTGGTCGGCAGGGCGAGCCCAGGCGGCCTCAGCGGCCGGATTGGCTGCAAGAACCGCACCCTGCTCGGAAATGACCAGGATTGGATCGGGAGTTGCGCTCAATATGTCGAGCATCGTGTCGGCGCGATCGGACAGTTGTTGTTCGCGCCTCTTATGTGGACCAATATCTCGTGTCGTTCCCCAAAGACGGATCAGGCGTCCGTCCTTGATGGCGGCACGGAAGTCGTTCTCAACGAGCATCTCGGTGCCGTCATGCCTGCGATCAATGGCGGCGGCATGATCAAGGCGGTAGTCCGACCGCACAAGATCTCTTACCATCTGGCGGTTGACCTCGGTGTCAGGGAAATATCGCGCCACGGGTTGCAAATTGAAGTCGAGGCCTTCCGGCACCCGGTAAAGCCGTGCCATCGCCTCATTGCAGGCGCGCCAGCGGCTCTCATTGGAAAATACCCGTTCGACGATCTCCTCTTCGGCAAGTGAGGTATCGACTGGGTCAAGGAATTCGATACACCAGCATGCCTCGGTCGCCGCACCGATCATTTGAGAGAGTATTTCGACGCGCTCCACCAACTCGGGGCCAATGCCCAGGACGGCCGGTGAAAGCGCCTGCTTGACGATGGCAAGGCCACGCGGCGCGTCTGGAACGGCGATCGCAACCATTGGCACCTCGCTGTAGGAAGGCGCGTTCACCCAGATCGGAAACGTGGCGTCGGCGACGTGCTCTCCCCTGACCATCGCCCTGAGGAGTTGTGCCGAAGTGCTGCTGTAGACGCGTTCCAGGGCCAGATTGATCGCGTCCCGGCCGTCGATTCCCAGTTCCTGAGCTTCGAAAGCGTTGACCGCTGAAATGCGCCCCTCGTCATCGATCCAGTCGATCATGAGGAAGCCTAGGTCGGCGATTGACGGCGTGGACTTCTTCATCTTGTGATCCTGCTGAGGGAAAACTGCACTTTCCCACAGCGGCTGAGTTCGGAAACGCGATGATCCAGCCGCAGGGGAGAACGAATGCAATGGTAAATCCGCTTATACGACGAGTAATATGTCTTGAGATGGACATTGTGTGCATAACTGCATCGTAATGATGCATATTTGCATCGTTTCGTCAGGCATCGCATGCGGATATCGCTAGGCTACTGAAATTCGCCTCCTCATGACTGCAGCGGGATACGCATTCGATATGCATAAGCCTACCGATTTGTAGAATTAAATGAGCGAGGAGATTTCAAACAGACCCGGCAGGGGGATTGAGTTTGCGCGTTCGAGCCGTTCCTTGGATCAGCAGGTGCGGGTCCCACTGTCTTCAGCGCAGCCCGGGCTCACTTCGCCGCTCGACATCGCAATCGCCCGAGAAGAGCAAGGCGGAACAAGCGCCGCGTTGAGGCGGCTCCCGGAGCCTCGCAACGACCGTCAAGGGACGTGGGCCTGAAAGCTCGCCCGTCTTGCGTCGCCGGTTGTCATCGTCAGCGGCACGAGAAGCGACCAGCATTCACCGCCCGACTGCGCACGAGCGATACTGGCGACAACGACTTATTGGGCCTGCGTCCACATCTGGCGGCCGCCGAGCTTTGCCTCATCGCTAGTCATGAGTTCCTTCAAAAACCTGCTCACCACACGAATTCGGGAAAGATTCGCCATATCCTGATGGACGGAAAGCCAAACGTCCCTGTGGCCCCGCAGATCCGGCAGGACGTTGACCAGACCCGTGTTCACGCGCAGAGCGAATTCTGGAAGCGCGACGATCCCCGCGCCGCCCGAGGCCGCAAACATTTGGGCAATCATGCTGTTGGAGGCGAAGGCAAGATTTGGGCTGGGGATGAAATCTTCGAGCCAGCGGACCGCCTCGAGCTGAACCAGTTCCTCGATGTAGCCGACAAAATGATGTCTTCGGAGATCCTCCTTGCCTTCGGGAATTCCGTATTTATCAAGATAGGACGGAGAGGCGTAAAGCCGTGTGGCGAAGCGGCCGATGCACTCACCCACGAGGGCCTTTCCCTGAGGTTTGAAAAAACTCATGAAGAGGTCCGCTTCGCGGCGGGCAACGCGCACTGTTTGCGGTGACGTGATCAACTCCAGAAGCAGATCGGGGTATTTTGACGTAAGACGTGTCAACTGCGACGCGAGATAAAGCGAGGCAATCCCTTCCATTGTTGCCAGTCTCACGGTTCCGCTGACCTCGCTCTGGCTGCTCATGTCCGAACGCAGACTGTTTACACCGAGCTCGATTTCCTCTGCCCTTCGAAGGACCGTCATGCCCACGGTTGTCAGGACGAGACCGTCCCGTGTTCGTTCGAAAAGCCCTGCCCCGACCGCGTATTCCAACCTGCTGAGACGTCGTGAAACTGTTGAGTGACTGACGCCGAGGAGACGGGACGCGCCTGTGATGCTTTTGCTCCGTACCGCGCGGAGGAACAGCTTCAGGTCATCCCAGTCCAAATGATCAAGCGGTGTAGCCATGTGCCCGTCGTCTATTTTTGCACACCATAGGGCGACAAGTCGCATTAGCCGAGCAAAAATCTTCCGACTAGAGTTGCAGCTTCGCTCTGCCGGCATACGCGAGAGCTCGCGAGGCCCTCTGCCTCTCATGCAGGCCACTGCCGAGGCAGCGTTTCGTGAGGCACAAGACAGGGTCGCGTCTCACGATCCTGTAGTACCGAAGCGCAGGCATAGCCGGGACAACACTCACAGTGGCGAGTGTCGCAAGCACCGGCTGCAACCAGCTTGTCTCGCTGATCGGCTGCCTCACGGGAGCCGGAAATCGCGTGCCGTTCCGTGGCCGACTTCAGGACCACGATGGGCGTCATACGCTGGGCGGCATCGAAGACCGCAAGATAGATTGAGCTGTCAGGACGGATACTGATGGAGTTCAAGGCACGTCGCCAGTCCGATCAACAGCAGGCCGTGGCGCTGTCTGATCCAGTCGCAGTTGGACTACCGTCCTGCAGGGGGTTGCGGTCTCCTTGTTCCGTGCGAAGTCGACGGTTTGAATGTTGAGAGCCATGAGCAGCTTTGCCACACGCTCTGGCTCGGCAGGCATTCTTCAGTAGCGAACCGACCGACTAGGCAGAGATGTCAGCGATTGCCTCCAGGAAACTGTCGATTTCTGCCTCGGTGTTGTAGTAATGCGGAGACGCGCGCACCACGGGCGGGAGGCGTCGCGTAAAAGCATCAATAAGTGTGCTCGAAGGTGGCGATACCGACACGTTGATGCCCTTGTTTGTCAAATGGGTCATGACGTCCTGCGAGGGGCGGTCGGCGACCGTAAACGAGATTATAGAGGCAAATTGCGTCCCGAGATCATGTACGGACACTGCCTTTGTATCGTTCAGCCCTTCGCGCAGTCTCGACGAAAGGCGCCTGCAACGTTGCTCGATCTTGTCCAGTCCGATCTCAAGGGCGTAATCCACTGCTGCCCGCAGGCCAAGGCGAACGGAGTAGTTTTTCTCCCAGGTTTCAAAACGTCTAGCATCGGGTCGAAGCTCGTAGCGATCTGGTGCGATCCAATGAGCGCCATAAAGGTCGATCATTGCCGGCTCGATCGTCTCTAGCAATGACTGGCGGATATAGAGAAAACCGGTTCCACGCGGCGCGCGCAGGAACTTCCTTCCAGTAGCCGTCAACATATCGCAGCCCAGCGCAGCAACGTCGATCGGCATTTGGCCGGCAGCTTGGCATGCATCGAGCAGATAAAGGATGCGGTTCCGGCGCGCTATGCGACCGACCGCTGCTGCAGGATTGATCAGCCCACCATTGGTAGGGATCCAGGTGATCGCAATCAATCGGACGCGGTCGTCCAGCATAGCCTCCAACGCATGGGGGTCGAGAACGCCCGAGGCATCATTGGGAATGACTTCCACCGTGGCGCCAGTGCGTTTGGCAACTTGGAGAAAAGCTACGTAGTTGGCCGCAAACTCGGCACTTGCCGTCAGTATTCTGTCCCCAGGCTTAAACGAGAGCGAATAAAAAGCCCGCTGCCAAGCAATCGTGGCGTTCTCAGCTATCGCTATCTCGTCGCGGCTGCAGTTTACAAGGCTGGCCACGCTATCATATGTTGCCTCCAGCGCGGCGTTGGCCTCGGCGGCAGCCTCGTAGCCGCCAATCTCACCCTCCCGTCTCACGTAACGGGTGACAGCCTCAATGACCGGGCTCGGCATCAAGGATGCGCCTGCATTGTTGAGATGGTTTCTGTTTTGCGTTCCCGGTGTGTCAGCACGCAGGCGGTGAATGTCCAGAGTATCGGTAGCATCACGGCTGATGTGCGACATGGCTATCATGGCCCCTCTGTTGTGCCCTTCGTGATTATTGGCTGAAATCGCACTCGCGTGGAATTCACCGTTTTTGCAGACAGCGGTGCAAATTTCGCCGTCAAAGGATCTACGGCTGCGAGCAGCCTCGCAGAAGCCCGTGCATAGCCGCGCGCGGCCTGTCCGTGTCCTTCCAGATGCCGCAGCCCAACCGGCTCTTAACAGAGAATTGGGAGCAGCCCGTCCCCGACTGCACGACGACGGCTCGCTACAAACCCGTTCATTTTTGCACGGCACAGTGCACTCTGTTGGACTTGGCGCTCAAATTTGTTCTGCTATCGTCCGTCGATCAAATGCGCTGAGGGACCAAAGGCACCTTGGGCAAACCTGCTGCGGTGTTTCGCGTCGGCGCTTCATCGCGCAAAACCCATCAGGAGAAGCGTAGCATGTCTCGTCAGACCGTGAATGCCTCGAACGCTGCCGCAGTCGGACCGTACTCACACGCGACGTGGGCCGGCGACTTACTGTTCTGCTCCGGGCAGACGCCGCTCGACCCCAAATCCGGCAGGCTGGTCGAGGGAAATGTCGCCGACCAGACGCGTCAGTGTTTCGCCAATCTATTCCAGGTTCTCGAAGCGGCAGGGTTAGGCCCTGACGATGTGGTATCGGTCAATGTCTATCTCACCGATATGGGCGACTTTGGCCAAATGAACCAGATCTACGCCGAACAATTTTCGGCACCTTACCCTTCGCGCACCACCATCGGGTGCGCCAGCCTCCCGCTGGGAGCGCGCATTGAAATTGGGCTGACGGCAAAACGGCAATCGTAGGTGTTGCTGGCCAGGGGTTTCGCTGGCTGTCGCAGGTCTGAACATTGGAGGTTTCGATGGGTCACGTGAACTTCAAGGCGGCCGCGGCCCATGTCGCCCCCGTTTACCTCGATTCCTCGGCAAGCGCGGACAAAGCGTGCTCGGTCATTGCCGAGGCGGCCCGCAACGGCGCATCTTTGGTGGTTTTTTCGGAAAGCTTTCTTCCGGGCTTTCCTGTCTGGGCGGCATTATATCCACCCATTCAATCGCACGAGCATTTCAAACGCTTCTCAGCCGGTTCGGTCTTCGCCGATGGCCCCGAGATTGAAAAGGTGCGAAAGGCAGCTGCGGATAATGGCGTCTTTGTCTCGCTTGGTTTTTCCGAGCACAACCCGGCGAGTATCGCGGCGTTATGGAACAGCAACATCCTCATTTCAGACAGCGGCAAAATCCTGGTTCACCATCGGAAACTGGTAGCAACCTTCTTCGAAAAACTGGTCTGGGATCCCGGTGATGGCGCCGGTTTGACGGTGGCGGACACCAGGATCGGTCGTGTCGGGGCCCTCATTTGCGGTGAAAATACAAATCCACTGGCCCGTTACAGTCTGATGGCCCAGGGCGAGCAAGTTCATATCAGCAGCTATCCACCCATCTGGCCTACTCGCCTGCCCAGCGAGAGGGACAACTACGACAACCGTGCAGCCAACCGCATTCGGGCATCGGCCCATTGCTTCGAGGCGAAATGCTTCGGGATCATTGTCGCGGGACACCTTGATAACGACGCGTGCAAGTCGATCGCTGTTGATGATCCGACGATTCAGGCGATCCTGGATGCCAGTCCGCGAGCCAGCAGCTTTTTCCTCAGCCCTATCGGAACGCCGATTGGTGATGAAATGATCGATGAGGGCATCGGCTATGCGCAGATCGATCTTGCTGATTGTGTTGAACCGAAACGGTTCCATGATGTGGTCGCGGGCTACAATCGGTTCGACGTCTTCGATCTCGCCGTGAACCGGACGCGGCGAAAGCCCATTAATTTTACGGAAAGTCGGGCCGAGGGTGTTTTGAGTGCGCGTCTGTTGCATTGACGCTAACGGAGTAGAATCTCCCATGAGACGCCCGGGCATGTACATGGCCAGGAACGGTTTCTCGTTTCAAGGACCCGCCGAGGGCGTTCACGCGCTAGGCTCGTGGATTACGCCCTCAGATGATCTGTTCCTGGTCACCCATATGGGGTTTCTGCAGATCGACCCCGAGCATTGGTATTTGGACATAAACGGTCTTGTCGAGAACCCGATGACGTTGCGTCTGGCGGATCTCCAGGCAATGCCGCAGCGTGAGTACATGTCATTTCACGAATGCGCTGGCAGCCCTCTTGCGCCGACAGTGGCCAAGCGCAGGATTGGGAATGTGGTTTGGAAAGGGGTTCCGCTGTCGCTTGTTCTGGAACAGGCCAGGATGAACCACAAAGCCTCCTTCATCTGGACGTGTGGACTCGAGTGGGGCGAGTACTCCGGCGTTGAAGACGCCTATCAAAAAGATCTGCCGATCGACAAGGCGTTGGCCGACGAAGTTCTCCTGGCACTGGAACTCAACGGCCAGCCACTCACTTGCGAGCGCGGAGGTCCGGTTCGCCTGGTTGTGCCGGGGTGGTACGGCACAAACTCTGTGAAATGGGTTGGTTCGATCACGGCTGCGGAACGGCGCGCGAGCGGGCCCTATACGACGCGCTTCTACAATGATCCCACGCCTTCGGGCACGAAACCGGTTTGGAGTGTCGCCCCGGAGTCGGTCATCGTATCCCCCTCCCCTGTTGACCAGTTGCAAGCCGGCATACCGACAAGGATATGGGGCTGGGCTTGGGGCGATCATCGGATAACGCGTGTCGAGGTCAGTGTGGATGGTGGAGGCAACTGGCAGACTGCAACGGTAGGACCGCGACAGGGTAGAAGCTGGCAGCGGTTCGAATTGCCGTGGACCCCGATATCAGGCAAGCACATCTTGATGTGTCGGTGCGCTAACGAACTTGGGGAAGGACAGCCGCTGTCTGATGCGAGAAACGCTGTGCACTCGGTTGGAGTTGTTACCTCGAAGTGAGCTTTGGGCAAGTACGGTTCCCACCGGCTCCATTCCGACCCTCGAGCCAGCATCTTCCCCCTATGAGCCCACGCGATTGGCCCGCGCGGCTATGTCGGCGCATGGCGCCATAAGCGCTTCGAAGGGCTCGGCCTCCTCCAGCAGCAGCCCGTCCTCGACCATACGAAGATACTCGTCTTCCAGCGCGTTCAGCGCGTCGCCGTCGGGCACAAGACGCAGGCCGCCGTTGACCGCGACCGCGTAATCGATCGGTTCGCGGTCGGCCGCCTTCTCTGCGAAAAACATGCCTTTGTGGCGCGCGACCGCCTGGGCGAGCTCTCTATCTGCAAACGCAGTGGCCGCTAGGCCGGCCTCATCCAGCCTGGCGACGTCGTGCCAATGACGTGCGAACCTGTCACCACGCAGTCGTGCCTGCAGGCAGAAGACATGGATCGCCGTCGCCTTCTCCCAAAACGTCCGCTCGGCGTGCATAACGCGCGGCCGAGCGGCGGGAAATTCCACCGCTTCCACCAAGCCCGTCGCGTCGCAGACGACATCGCGCGGACTCGCCGGCTCACCGGTTGAGCGCGCCCCAAACTCGAGCATCACGCTCGGCGCGACATATCCCGAACCGGTCGCCGTCGCCTCGTAATCGATAAACAGCTTGTCGTCTTCGACGCGGATAGCCGCCGCCAATCCCTGGCAGGCGAGCGCATTCGCGATGGTCGGCTGCGCCGTTCCCGCCACCCACTCGGGCAGGCGCTTGCGGACCTCGCTCGACCAGCGCTTCTCCTCGCTCCGGGTCTTCGGCAAGGCCTCGCCATTGTCGCCCACCAGGTCGGGAGCAAGCGCGCGGATGTCATAGGTGAGATCGACGTCCTCGGAAAATCGACGGATGACCCTGTAGGCTTTCGACAGCGATGTGCCGCCCTTGAAGACCAGGTGTTCGCGCAGGGGCGAGCCATAGAGGGCAGCAAGCGCCCAGACCACCCAGGCATCCTTTTCGAGCAGGTGCACCGGGCGACCGGACCGGTCCGCCGCGACGGCCAAGACTTCGCGGCGATTCGCGGCCGAAAGGCTGAGGAATGCGTCAGCCATGCGCCGCCTTTCCCACGCTGCGCGCGAGCCAGGTCGGAAGCTGCGGCGCCGCCGCCACCAGCTCGTTGAAGGTGGTCTGCGGAAGTTTGCGCTTCAAAGCCAAGAGCGCCGCCTCGGCCTTCTCGGGACCAAGCCAAGCCAGCGCCCGGACTGCCTCACCAGCCGGCCGATTGGCCAAGGCGAGCTGCCAGCGCGGTGCGTGCCGCAGTTCGACCACCTGCCTGCCGAGGTTCATTTTCCGGGTGCGGCCCGAGGTCAAATAGACCGAGCGGACCGGGACCTGTGTCGTGAGGCCAAGCGTGTTGGCGGCCGCCGCACCGCTGGACACGATGACTTCGCCGCGCTGGCTGGCGAGCGCATTGACCGCCTGCTCCACCGAAGGCGACCGCGTGCCAAACCGGCTCGTCACGGGACGCAGATAGACGCCGCGGCCAGCGCGGATCAGTTGGCCACGCTCCGCCAGGCGCGACAACGCCTGATCCACCGCAGCCCGATTGCCAAGGTGAAGCAAGCTCTTCGCGGACACGGGCGTACCCTCGGGCAAGCCCTCCGTATGCCCCAAAATCTGTTCGCTCAACCGCATGCCGATCTCCTGTCCTGTCAGAAATATACGCAGTTTTCTGACAGTTTGCAATCGGCGGCTTGCTGTCGTCCAGCTAGATCACCGCTCCCCGCATCGAGCAGGTCATCCAGAATGTCCTCGCGCGACGGGACTGGCCCCGCCTGCGCGTCAAGATCAGCGCCTCGACCACCTGACGATCCATCGAACGGGCCATTCACTTGCTCCTGGGTCGAGATGTCCGTCATGGCGCGGCCATGCAGCAAGGCGCCCTGATGTCACATGTGGAAGAATGCCCCCTCACCGGGATTGCCATCCAATGCCAGCCTCTTCTCCCAACGGGAAAGGCGGATGCAAAGCGGCCGGATAAAGGGGGCGAACTTCATATGGTTCTTCCGCAGCAGCCGCGTTTGCCGGTCAGGCAGCTTGCGACGTTCTTGAGAAAGGAGTTTCAAAGCACGGTGGTCGAGCCGTTTGCCGATCGAGTCTCGCCTAAGCTGCGAGTGGTGGACGACGCCAGGAAACCAATGTCCCGAACATGACCGCTTTATATTCGTCACGCGGACTGGCGTGTCGATTTCAGCCATTCCGTGTCAAGCAACCACGCATCTGCAAGCTGCCACAACGACCGTCGTCAGAACGCCGACACGCCGCTTGCATAGTAGTTAACTGACCGAAGCGGTCCAGGACCAGGTCGCCTGTCCCAGCAAGCTTCAGACACCTGTTGCCGGCATCGCAACCAGGACGGAGCCCGCCTCCACCTTCGCAGGATAGGTGCGCAGATTTATGCAGGGCGGCAGCCGCTTTGCCGCGCCAGTGCGATAATCGAAGGCACCGGCATGCTTGGGGCATTCAACCTCGTAGTCCATGACAAGCCCGTCGGCGAGATGGACGGCCTCATGTGTGCACAGGCCATCCGTGCAAAAGACCTCGTCGTCGGGTGAGCGGAAGACTGCGTAGGTCCGGCCTTCATGGTCGAAACGGCGGGCACCTTCCTGTTCGATATCGTCGAGGCCGCAGACCGTGGTCCAGCTGGACATTTTTTCCTCTATGAGTTGCGGTCGGGCCTCCGGAACGGCAATGACAGCCGCCTAGAGGCCCCGTCCTGGGACTAGTTCTTGTTGAGGTAGTCGGCCGCGTTGACCGGCGTCACCAGCTCGAACGGCACGTAGACGACACGGTTGACCTTCTCGCCCTTGGCCAGCGCAAGGGCCGCGTCGACACCGCCGCCGCCCTGCCCCTTGGCGTTCTGGAAAACCGTCACAGAAAGATCGCCCGCCTTCATCGACTGCAACCCGTCCTGCGTGGCGTCGATGCCGCCGACGACGACGTTCTTCATGTCGATGCCGTTGGCCTTCAGCGCCAGGATGGCGCCGATAGCGGATTCGTCATTGTTGGCGATGACGGCGTCCGGCGCGCCGCCGGCGGTCAGCCAGTTGGTCATCAGATTCTGCGCATTGTCGCGCGACCATTCGGACGACTGCTTGTCGATGATCTTGATGAAGTTGCACATGTCGGTGCCGAAGATTTGCTCGACATCCTTGGTCCGCTGCAGGGCCGCCTGGTGGACGAGGCTGCCCATGACGATGTAGGCGTTGGCACCTGCCGACTTGCCTTTAGCGCGCAGCATCTTGCACACCTCGAACGCTTCCAGTGTGCCGGACTCCACCTCGTTGGAGCCGACATAGACCTGTTTCTCCGGCAGGTTCGCCATGTCTGACGGTTCGAGGTTGACGAAGACCAGCGGGATGCCGGCCTTGGCAGCTTCCTCGCTGAGCGTCCTTGACGCATTGGTGTCGACCAGCGTGACGATGATGGCGTCGACGCCGGTGGCGATGAAGTTCTTCACCTGGTCAAGCTGCTTGGCGACGTCGTTCTGCGCGTCCTCGATCTGGATGCCGGCGCCCTTCTGTTTGGCGCGGGCCTGCATGCCGTCCCTCAGCAACGTCTGAAAATTGTTGTCGAAGTTGACGATGCTGACGCCAATTTTTGCAGCCATCGCATTGGTCGACATCAAGGCCGCCAACGCGGTCGAAATGAAAAGCTTCTTCACGGTTTTCCTCCCTTGTGGATGGAGTGCCGGTTCACCCCTCCTTTGACTTCCGGCCCTTGCGGGATGGCTTGCGCGGACGCCTCGCGTGGCTGTCTGATCGGGCTGTCATCGCGCGGCGTTGGCGCGCGCCTTCTTCTTCTCGTAGCGGGCCTGCATGCGGGCCTCGCCTTCCTTGCTGCCGTCGTGGAAAGTGCCCAACCATCGGTCGAACGGGATGAGGCCATCGCCGTAGTTCACCTCGAAAAATTTGTGATGAAGGTAATGGATGTAGGCGTGGCTATCGATGCTGGTGTCCTCGCCGAGTTCGACCTTGTCGAAGCCGATATGACCGGGAATGGCGCCGAAGCCGGCATAGTGGAGCTGGTAGAGCGCAAGCAGCGGGTTCGACGGGATGACCAGGTGCCAGAGTGCAACGCCGAGATAGCCGAACTGCTCGACGGGGTGCATCGACAGCGACGACCACGGCGACGGGTTGACGGAGTTGTGGTGCACCGAATGCACCCATTTGTAGAGCGGCGGCCAGTGGATTGCCCGGTGCAGCAAGAAGAAATGCGTCTCGTGGATGATTGGCACCACCAGCGCCATGCAAAACAGGTAGACGGGATGCTCGGCGACTGTCAGCCACGGCACGTAGCCATTGGCATAGGCGTAGAGGATCCCGACCTCGATCGCCGTCCAGATCGGCATGCCGGTGCCGAAGGTACGCAGCATGTTGTCGAGGTTCTGGTTCTCGAAGAAGAATGCCTTGCTCTTCTGCTCGGAGGGCCAATTGCCGTTGTATTTGAAGCGATTGTCCTGGGCTCTCAAAATGTAGAGCCGGAGCTCGAAGACGCCGAAGAAGACAAGCAGCGCCGCGCAGTTGATGAGGAAGAGCCTGAGGATCCATCCGACACTCAGCGTCTTCATGACCTCGACGTCGGGCAGCACGTAGTGCCACCACGCGACCGCCGAGAGCGCAAACAGCAGATTGTAGGGCAGGAAATAGTGCGGCAGCCATTTCAGCAGCGCCAGCGGACGCGGCGGAAAGGCGAACAGCGGCGCGGTGCCTGCCGGCTCGCTCGGAGCCCAGTCGCCTCTTTTGTTGCGTATGCCGTATTTCAGGTCGTCCATGTCGATCTCACAGGGATTGGGAAAGGGTGAGGAAGCGGTCATAGGCGGCATCGTCCATGTCGACCTGGTGCTTCGCTTCGGGATAGGCGCCGGCTGTCACGTCGCGGCCGAAGGCGCGGAAGGCGGCGATGCGCTTTTCCTGCAGTTCGGCCTCCAGTGTAACGAAATCGGCATAGCGTTTGGCGTGGCGCGGATAGTGACCGGTGTGGGTGCCGAGCACGTCACTGGAAAACAGGTACTGCGTGTCGCAGGCGCTGCCGCAGCCCATGCCCATGGTGATCAGTGGGGTCGAGCGCGTGATGTGATCGGCAAGCCGCACCGGCACGACCTCGACCTCGATGCAGGCGGCACCGGCATTCTCAAGGTCCTTGGCCGCGCGCAGCACCTTCAAGGCTTCTTCGGCGGTCTTTCCAACGGCGCGAAAATTCGTCCAGGTGGCGCGGTTCGGCACCAGGCCGACATGGCCGGTAACCGGAATGCCCTCCGCCGCCATCGCCTCGATGAAGCGCGGTGAATGCGAGCAATAGACGGCGTCGGCGCCGCGCTTGATCATGTCAAAGCCGAGCCGTACCGCCTCGTCGGGCGAGGCGACCGCGCCATGCGGCATGCCGACCGACAAGAAGGCGAAAGGCGCCGCCTCACGGATCAATTCCAGATTGTGGTCGGGCTCGCTGGAGAGGACTACGATATCGCAGGCGACAGCCGCGGCGGCCTCAGCCGGCGTGTCGACGTGAAGCTGCAGCCATTTGCGGCTGCCCTTGGCGCTCCTCAGATCGTAGGCCGTCAGCCGTCTCGTCACGCTAGTCGTCCTCCCCTTCGCGGAGCGCCATTGCATGTGGAAGAATGCCCCCTCACCCGGATTGCCATCCGATTTGTGGCAATCCGACCTTTCCTCGAGGGGAAAGGGAGATCGTCTGCACTTGCAGCCTCTTCTCCCAACGGGGAAGGCGGAGCAAAGCGGCTGGATGAGGGGGCGAACTTCATATGCGATCGCCGTCCGTTCGCAGGAAGTTAGCACTGTGACGGAGGCGAAGCTCGCTCTACCTTGATCAAATCAGATCAAAGGTTCTCGGCAGTGAAGGTGACGAAGCGGATCGGCGGGTTTTCGACTTGCAGGTCGTGCAGGTTCAATGTCGCCAGCACGAGGTCCATTGCTCGCCTCGCCTGCGCCTCGGGTGCCTGGTCGAGCACGACATCCATCGTACCCTCGCGAAGTGCGACGGCGCTGCGCTCGGTGAGCTCGTGGCCGACGAAGAAGACCTGGCGTCCGAGCGGATGACGGCGCAAGACATCGTTGAGCGCCGAATTGGCGCCGCCGGCATTGTAGAGACCGGCAAGGTCAGGCCAGCGCTTCAAGGCTTCAAGAAGCTGCTCAGCGTTGCGATCTCCATCGTCATGGCCGAACAGCGCCCCGATCGGTTCGAAATGTTCGGTCGCCGTCTCCATCAGGTAGTCGAAGAAGCCGCGCACGCGGTCGCGGTGCACGCGGTAGATCTGGCTGTGGCAGACCGCCACCACCTTGCCTGGCCGCCTTTGCATGCGCGACAACAACAGCCCTGCCATGCGCCCGGCGGCATAATTGTCGATACCGACATAGGCCCCGCTGGTGCCGGAAATCTCGGTGACAATCTGCACGGTTGGGATGTTTTCGGTTTCGAGTTTCCTCAAGGCGGCGCCAACCAGCGGGTGGTCGGGAACTGCGAGGATGAGGCCGGCGCGGCGCATGTCCGGATCAAGGATGCGCCTGGCGATCGCCGCCGGGTCGCCCTCGTCGAGAAAGGTGCGGTGGACGGCGATGGAACGATCGAGCGTCGCGGCGATGCGCTCGAAAGCGCGAGACAGTCGGGCAAAGAAGGTGGCGTCCGGACGCACCAAGATGACCTCGATCCTGATCACCCCGTGATGAGCTTCCGGCAAGCGGCGAGCATAATTGAGCGAGCGCGCGGCGGCGACGACCTTCTCGACAGTGGCGGGCGTAACGCCACCCCTGCCGTTCAGCACGCGCTCAACCGTCGCCGTGCCAACCCTGGCGCGGCGGGCAATGTCAAGAAAGGTGGGCTTTGGAATCCGGTCACCTCCCAGCCACGAAGCCGCAGCCTAGCCAGCCGAGTCCGTTTTTCCAAGACCGATGAATTGCCGACTTGTCGTCGAATGCACCGGTCAGACTGTCGGATCATTCTTTCCGCGCTTCACATAGGGCCTCACGTAGGACGGCGGCATTAGGCGGACTTCAATGGCCGAGTACCGTGACGCGATGTACCGTACGCCTCCATGCCGATCAGGCAGGGCGGCAACTTGGTGGAGCATGGCAGAACTTGCGATCGACGCACTGCCTTGCGAACAACAACGTTTTCAGACGCGTCGACGGCGTGAACTTGAAAAATGCGATGGCTGCGGCACTCGAGTGCGGGGAGCACAAGAGGATGAAGCGGCTGTCCGCAATAATGAGCTACCGGCCGAACGATATTCACGCTTCCGGCTGGTGCCTAGCCTATGCTTTGATCGGACATTCGGTTTCAGCTGGAGACTATTCGCGGCCCGTCTGCGCGGCTTGTACTAGGAACTCGGACTCGATACGCGTTATTGAACAGCAGCCTGATCGGCCGCATTTTCCTCCAACGGCGGGCTTTGGCCGAGCGTCGAGATATTCGATGACTTGAAGTAAATGCGCGTAACGGCCGAAGTACACGACCTGTAACGCGGGAATGATTGTTTCTGGAACTGGGTCGGCCCGACCGGATTTTGACCAATCATAGAGGGGTTCCTCGCTGCCTTTTATGCGACTTTTTAGGCACAAATGGCGAACATAACAAGGGTCAGCGTTGGCATCGACTGAGTCTCATCGGCGTCCCCGGCTCATCCCAAAAATCTGCTTTCACGGTGCCACTGGAGGGCTGTCGGCGATGGAAGCGCTGCCGGACCTCTGGGATCACGGAGGACATTGCCCTGCAGATCGTAATAGTGCTTGCCGTTGTCGAAATCCGCCTTCAACCGACTGCTAACGACAAATCGGTGCTTCTCGTCGATCGTCACGTAACCGAGGTCAAACAGCTTGTGGATGTCGGTGCGCAGTAGCACACCATTAGAAGCCTCATGCATCCCTCCGTCTGCATAGGAGCGGATGTGCGCCGCGTCGAGAATTGGAAGTGTCCTTTCTCCGCTGACGGCGCAGCGCCGCTCATAGGCATCAGTGACGACGACGCGAAATGCGCTGCCCAGGCGCGGCTTCGGAAGACTCTGGGCCATCGGCTCTCCAAGCTGCGCGGGGCAGATCCAATGCCAACCGCAATCGCTCCATTTCCGGGCGACTGTGTTTCACGGGCCGCAAGAATCTAGGCTCTTGTCTGCTTGATTTGCTCAAGACCGAGAGTCAAGACGCCCTGCAGCCTACACAGCGCACTAGAGTAGAGTTCATGATCCGTTCGCCCTCGAGGAGGGTGCTTATGCTGCTCCATGCCTCTGCCTTTTGAGAGAACATTCAGACATTGTTAACCGGAATTTCACAAGTCGCGCAACGACATTTAGTCAAACACGACAAGGCATTGCATTGGTTGTGAGTTACATGCATTCATAGGAGGTGTATAATATTTTGTTCTATCTTATCTTGGCAACAGAATCCACAGATGTCGTCTTCCTCTAGCTGGGATACCTGCACTGGAATACACGCAACGGATAATATAGAATAAAATCTATTGCACTTACTGATAGAGGTCAGCAAGAGAGGCTTGGCTAAAGATGGTAATGGAGCTGGTGAACATGAATATTCTGCGTCGGGTTTTTGCCGTCATCGGCTTTGCTTCGCTTGTATTTTCTGTGGCGCATGCTGAAACGACCCTACCCAAGGTCACGGATCCCAAGCCGGCGACGGTTCAATACGGACGGGGAGCCAACACTGCGATACTGGCGCTACCAAACAAAGCGACCGGCGGCGAAAAGCGGAAGCCTAAGGCGGTGGGGCCTAACGATGGGTCGGCGGCGTCCGGCGTTGCGGGTCAGCGCCTTCCGATGATTCCGAAACCACAATCTTCTCCGACTCAGCAGTAGTAGAGGCCAGGTATCGAATTGGCGCGATTGCCCCGTCCAACCCGGGGCGATTGCTTGGATTTTTATCTAGGGAGGGGTAGTCATGCGTGCGGCATTGGATTTCATTTCAATCGGCTTCAGCAAATGGGCCAAGCGGCTACAGCGAGCCTTAGTTGGTCTTGTCTGCGCCCTCATGGGTCTGACCATCGCGAGTGCCAGCCTTGCTGCCGGATGGGGCGGTATCCAGCCTGGGGGTGCAATTACTGATTTGCAGTTCTACGCGACCCGGGCCGGAGCCTGTTCTTCTCTGCAAGGCGTCTATGTCCCTTATTTCGGCTATAATGTCTCGGATCTGATCGGCCTCGATCCCAATTGGGAGGTGCTTGATCCAAGCGACGGGCTACTGCACCCGTCGACGAAGTGCAATTTCAATAGCGCCCAGGGACCATCGACAATCTATATCGAGTTTGGGTGCGACGGAAGCGACAAGCCGGCCCAAGCGACCTGCGTCCCTTCCGACTATCCCACTACGGCCGAGCCGATCTGCCAGGGTAACGTCGGCACGGCGGGCTCGTGCCCTACCGTCGGCGATCCGGTCTCACTCTCCTCAGGCGCCAAGGTGGAGGTGGTCACAGACTACACCAGCGGCGGGGCCTATCCGATCAAGGTCAAGCGCTACTACCGCAGCATGATGATGCCTAGCACCAGCTCCAACGACGGCATGGGAGGGGTGTGGCAGATGGACATCCTCGGCCGGCATGTCGAGGTGGTCTACCCTCGCTACATGATGATCATCCGCCGTGAGGATGGCGCTCGGACCCGCTTCGGGAATATAATGTATCAATACGATCCGAATGCCTTGGGTGTGTGGAAAGCGTTCACCATCGAAGGTCGGTACGACAACACCAACACCTATTACTATTACGGACAGCAGGACGCGCGCGACGCGCTCGTTGAAACCACCCTAGGGACCTATAAGTACACGGATGAGAACGACCGGACCGATACTCTAGCGCTCGTCAACGGCGCCTACATGGTGACGCAGACGGCCTGGAAGGGCGGCTACTCCCGTTACTACACCTACGATACCAACAATCATCTTGCGAGCTTGACGGACAGTCTGGGTCGCACCGTCACTTTCACCTGGAGCGGCAACGTCGTCACGGAGGTGAACCTTCCCGACGGCGTCAAGCTGCAATACGCCTACCAGCTGCAGTCTGTTGTTGGCGTCTCGGTTCCGGGCACGGAATTGCTGACCCAAGTCACTCGGCGAAAAGCTGACAACACCCTGATCGATTCCACGACCTACGAGTACGATCGCACCACGACGTCAACGCCGTTGCTGACCGCGGCGAAGGACACCAACGGTGCGGTGATCGAATCGACCACCTATGATGTCCGCGGCCGCGCTCTGACGGCCCAACGCGCCGGTGGCGCTGACTACACCACCATTATCTACGACGACGTCAATGACAAACGCACGGTAACCAACGCGCTCGGCCAGGTAAGCATCTATACCATGGTGCGGCCCGACTTGAGCAGCCAGCCTATCCCGACGGTGTTCGAGACCGCCAGCATCGCTCGCCAGACCAGCGCTAACGTGCCGGCCGCGACCCTGACTCAGACCTACGACTATCACGGCTTCCTGTCGCAACGCGTCGACTTCTATGGCAAGATTTACAACTTCACCAACGACAGCGGCGGCAACGAAACCAACCGCGTGGAGGACGCCGGCACCGGCGGTCTAGCGCGCTCGGTAACCACCACTTGGTCGAGCGCTTTCAAGCTGCCCACCCAGATCGTTGCTCCCAACCTGACCGTCGATCTGACCTACGATGCCGCCGGCCGGCTCACTCAGCGCACAGAAACCGACACGACGGTCACCAGGAACCAACCCACCCGGACGTGGACCTACAGCTGGACAACAGCGGGTCTTCTTCAAAGCGTCACCGGCCCGCGCACCGACGTAACGCAGGCCACGAGCTACACTTACGATACGGCGGGCAACCTCGCGACCGTTACGAACCCGCTGAACCAGGTGACGACCATCCTCTCCACCAATTTGCTCGGGTTGCCAACTTCGATCAAGGACCCGAACAACGTCGTCACCAACCTGACCTATGATCCGTTGGGCAGGCTCCTGACCGCCACAGTGCAGGGTCCGACCCCGGCGACGACCACTCTCACTTACGACGTCAATGGTCTTCTGACGTCGCTGACCACGCCGTCCGGCGTGACTTTGGCCTACGGTTACAATGCGGCCCATCAACTGACCTCGATGACCGACCAGGCTGGTAACAAGATGGTCTTCATGCTTGACGCCCTAGGTAACCACCTGCAGACACAGGTGGTCAATGGTTCGTCGCAGGTGCTGATGACCAACAGCGCGACCTTCGACACTCTGGGTCGTCTACTGACCAACATTGGTGCCGCCAACCAGACAACCGCCTACCAGTATGACGCCAACTCCAACCGGACCAGGATCACCGATCCACGCAACGCCGTTACGCAGAACGCGTTCGATGGCCTCAACCGGGTTAAACAGGTCACCGATGCGCTAAACGCGGTGACCCAGATCGCCTATGACGGACAGGACAACATTACCTCGATCACCGACCCTAGGCTCCACCCGACGACCTATACCGTCAATGGATTTGGTTTCGTGACGCAGGTGGTCAGCCCGGACAACGGGACCACGGTTTATACTTACGACCTGGCCGGCAACATCCTGTCGCGAAAGGACGCGCGCAAGATCACTGTGAACTACACCTACGATGCGCTGAACCGTATCAAGACCCGGACCTCAGTCACGACCGCGCTCAACGTCAGCTACACCTATGACGCAACCGCTGGCGGCAATTATGGCGTCGGCCGGCTGACCACGCTGACCGACGCCCCCGGTTCGGCCAGCTTCATCTACGATGCTTACGGCAATGTGGTCAGCGAAAATCGCACAATTTCCTCGGTGCAGTATGCCACCGGTTATGGCTACGACCTCGATAAGAACCTGACCCAGATCACCTATCCCTCCGGGCTGGTCATCAGCTACCAACGCGATGCGCAAGGCCGCATCGTTGGCATCACGAGCAAGCTGAATGCCACGGCTTCCACGGTGACCCTGGCTTTGGGGGGCCAACACCTGCCGTTCGGCTCCCTGGGCGCCCTGACGTTGGGCAACGGCGTGCAGATGACCTACAGCTTCGATCAGGATTACCGGTTGACCCGGATCCAGGCCGGCGCGGCTCAGGATCTCACCGTCGGCTACGACGCGGCCAGCCATGTCACCAGCCTCACGGATGGGGTGACCCCCACCCTGACGCAAACCGTCCAATATGATCTGGGTGGGCGGGTCACGAACGGGGTGGGTAGCTATGGCAACGACAGCTATACCTATGATGCCGCCGGCAACCGGCTGACGCGTTCGCTGGTCAACGGCGGTGCCACCTCTACCACCTACACCTACACGAGCACCAACACCCAGCTCGCCCAGACGGTGACCGGATCGACGACACTCAAATACGCCTACGATGCTAATGGCGCGCTGCTCTCGCGCAAAAACGGCAACACCACACAGGCGGCATACACCTACAACGATGACGGCCGGCTGGCGACGGTGGCGGGTGTCACGCTGAAGTACAACGCCTTCGGCCAGCGCCAGACCTCGACCGTCACCGGCGGAGGCGGCATCTTCATCTTCGGCCAGGACGGCCTGCTGCTCGCCGAATACACCGCGGCCGGCGTGCTTATGAGGAACTATATCTACCTGGACGGCAGACCGTTCGCCATCGAGAACCTGGCCGGCAGCGTCTTTTACATCCTGAACGACCAGGTGTCCCAGCCGCAGAAGATGCTGTACGGGTCACCCGCGGCCGTTACCTGGCAGCGGGTTGCCGGCATCTTCGGCGACACCGTCTCCCAGCCCGTCGGCGTCACCAGCGCCAATCCGCAACGCTTCCCCGGCCAGCAGGAGGATCCAGCCAGCGGTCTCTACTACAACTATTTCCGCGATTACGACCCAGCCACCGGTCGCTACATCGAGCCAGACCCGATCGGACTCAACGGCGGTATCAATCTGTATGCCTATGTAGGGGGAAATCCACTGAGCCGGATCGATCCTCTCGGCCTAGCTGGTATGGCCGTCTACTACAGCGGCTATTCAGTCGACACCGGTGAGGGTTTCAGCTTGCCGCTCGGACATGCCGGCGTCGTCGCCATCGATAACCTTACAGGTGATGCGCAATATTTTGATTTCGGTCGGTACGGTGGTAAATATGGTGACGTGAGAGGTCCAATTCGTGTTGGTACGATGAGTTTTGACAAAGATGGCTTCCTCACTCAGGAGTCGTCAGATGCTATTAGGCAAACGCTATCGCAACAGTTTGGAAAAGGAAATTCTGTAAATTCGATTTACAATCGGGATGCAGACGCTGGAAAAATTATTGACTTTGCTCTGGATCGGCAGAGGAATCTGGACAAGTATCCATACTCTATCAACCCATTTGGAAAGAATAAATTAAATTTTTGCGATACTTTTGCCTGGGAAGCACTGCAAGCGGGCTCAAGATGAAAAAAATTACTTTTTGGATAATTTTAGTTATTCCTAGTGCGATTGCGCTGTTTTTGTTTGTTCGAAGCCTCGATCCGGCGTTAGAAATTGACAACCTAAAAGAACAAATTGGGTTGCAGCGAAGGGAAATGCGCTTCTTGAGTAAGATGGCAAACATGAGCTTCTCCTCTTGCCATTTAAGAGTCGCAGATTTTGAAAAATTCGCCAAAGAAAATGGTCATGAAGTTTCGTGGAGTGGAGATGTCGCGCTAGCTGGCGCATTTAAAGTGCAGAGAAAGGATTCCTGCATTGTGAGCGTTACAGTTCCTGATTGGCTCTGATCCATAGGACACGCCTAGAAGGCCGGCAGGCTGTTGGAAAGGCATAGGAAGAGCAACAAAGAGGTGGTGCCAAAAGCATGGATCTCGCGGCATAGCTCAACGAAGGGGCGGCGGCGCGGTCAAGGCTTTTGTAACGGCCTGCTGACATGAGCTACACTCACGGTAAGCTTCTGCCAACAAAAGGCCACCGGCGATTGTCCCCAGCACGATGTCGTCAGCGACGACAGCATGCCCATTGGGATCGCTTTTGTTGACGGGATCGTTCTGAGCATAGGCATAGCGATTGGTTCCGACACCTCCCTTCGTCGGATCCCAGTCATCCGGCGAGATAAACCGTCCCAGCACGGGGTCCATGTATCTGGCATTGAGATACATCAGCCCGGTCTCGGGATCGAAGCGTTCGCCGATGTAGCCCTTCTGCGTCTGGAAACCGGTGTTGAGACGTTCGCCATAGGTGGCGTAGTTAGTCTGCTCGGCGATGGCGCCCGAGGCATCGGTGACCACGCGCACCGAGGCCAGGTGATCGCGATGCAGGAAGGTCTTTGTCGTGTCCGTCACCTTGATGTCGGGATGCGGATAGCGCGTGTAGATCTCCGCGCCCGGTGTCGCCGGGTTGATCTCGATCGAGGTGTCGGGATAGAGCGTTGTCGCGAAGCTCGAGGACTTCTTGGCCCGCTCCGTCGGGTCCATAGGTGAGGTTGACGGTGTTGGAGGCAAGCGTGACCGTCGTCAGCCGATTGGCCTCGTCCCAGATCAGCGTACGGCCTCCGTCGGAGGTCAGATTGCCATTTGCATCATAGGCCATCGCATTGGCGCCGACCGAAATTGGCGCATGCGGACGCGCGGAGCTCGCCGGGGGAACGCCACAGCTTCCGCGGTGACCCTGGCTTTGGGTGGCCAATACCTGCCGTTCGGCTCAATGGGCGCTTTGACCCTGGGCAATGGCGTGCAGATGACCTACAGCTTCGACCCGGATTACCGGTTGACCCGGATCCAGGCCGGCGCCGCTCAGGATCTCACCGTACGATGTGTTCGCGGATGGCATACTCTTCCACCTGATTTTCGAAAAAGCTCGTCGCGAGGAGCGTGAAGCAGAGGAGCGCCGATCCGATTATGGGTTTGTGCCCGATGCGATCGATCTTGGTGCGGATCGGACCTGCCCGCAGCCGAGCGGCCGCAACCGAAAGTGGACGCCGGAGGCACGGCTTGCATGCGATGACGCGAGACGATTCAGCGAGGTAGCTCTGAATCCAGCACGGCAAGTGGTTTGAGCCAGGGGACCTCACGCGGCTCCTCGACAAGGTACCTTCTCCTCGTCTGCTCAAAATAACTCTGTGGATAAGGGCTGCATGACAGGTGGGCGTTGTATCCACAAAATGAAAGGTGAGTATCGATAAGCAACTTGGCTCGGGGGATCATGAAACGGTTGCTTGTTGGCGCGGCAGTGCTTGCTGTAAGTATCGTTGGCGCAGATTTTTCTGCCGCCTCTTATATTAGCGGGAGTGTAGGAATAATCGCGTTCGCGCAGGAGGCGCAAGGCTCCTCCGTGGATACAGGAACTTCTGCCGGCGGTTTCGGCAATGGCGGGGCGGCGCTGGGATCAGGCGGGCAGGCTGCAGGCGGCACATCAACGTCAGGCAACCAGCCGCCTGGAGCGGGTGCGGCAGGAGATGCGGCGGCAGGTGCGGCAGCGACACAAAGCCCGGACGCCGCAGCCAAGGTTGGTGTCAAACCGGCCGATGCCAAGTCGACTGACACCAAGACCACCAGCGCAAAGACGACGGATGCCAAGGACGGCACAGAGCCTGAGGCACAAGCTGCTGCCACGGCAACTGCCACGACGACCGAGAGCGGCGATCCCGAGGCGATCGGCACGCCAAAGGTGGATCTGCCGAAGGCGGGCGGCAACGGCAATCTTGGCTATGCTATCGGCATCGATGCGCCTGCGTTCCATGGCATCGAGCCGCAGATCGCGCTGAACTACAACTCTTCGCGCAAGACCAAGATCGGCGGTCTCTACCAGGGCTGGCTCGGCTATGCTTGGGGGCTCGATGGTTTTGATGTCGTCGAGCGGGCAAGCCCCGGCTATGGCATGCCGGCTTACGATGCGACCGACATCTATCTGCTCGACGGCCAGGCGATGGTCACTTGCGTTGCCGGCATGGTGTCGCCCTCCTGCTCGACCGGAGGCACGCATGCGACGGAGAATGAATCCTATCGCCGCATTGCGCTTAACAGCACCACCAATGAATGGAAGCTGACCGATCGCGACGCCACCGTCTCGACATTTCGCTCGGTGGCGGCGGTTGCGAACCTGACACCGACCGCCGGCACGCCGGCGTATTATCTAGCCCAAAACTACCGCTGGCTGCTGACCTCGGTTACCGACACCAACGGCAACACAGTTACCTACAGCTATACCTGTCCGGCGAGCCCGGTCTGCTACCCCGACAGCGTCAGCTACAACGGCACTGTGGTAAAATTCTATCTGGAAACCCGTCCGGACATGATCCTAATGGGCAATGGCCGCGACATCTCGGAGACCAGCCAGCGCATCAAGGCGATCTCGGTCACGGTCAGCGGAGCGCTGCGCAGCGGCTACAGACTGACCTATGACCAGGCGCCGTTCTCCAACACCTCGCGCCTCACCGCCGTTACCCGCTACGGCACCGATGCGACGGTCGCCACTGACGGCACCATCACCGGCGGCACCGCCAAAATCCTCGGCCAGATGACCTATCAGAACACCGATGGGGTCTATGGGACTGTAAGCGTTTCGTTCCCTTCCGGCAGCGGCGCGTTTTCATCGCGATCGGTGGGAGATCTGGATTTTGACGGGCGCGACGAAATCTACGGGGAATCCTCGGCCACGACCACTCAACACAGTGGCGGAAGCAGCGGCGACACAACCACTACAGAAACAACCACTGAAAGGGTTTACAAGTTCGCCTCCAATGGAGGGGTGGCAGGCACTACGTCAGCGACAGTGGAGTCGCACATTGTAGTCCTTCCTGACGATCACCGAACCGTCGTGGACACGGGTCGCTTCCTTGCAAATAAGAACACCACGGATTTTGCCGTCCAGACTACGCATTCAGAGCCATTCGGCCAAAACGGTGGCACCAGGACTGTCACCAATGGCTCGATAATTACGAGCGATCCGCAATTGGCGCTGACTAAGGAGCGTTGCACTTCGACCGGACCGGCGGGCTACGGAGCGGTTTGCAGCAATCTCACCGGCAGACACATCGTTGCCGACGTGGACGGGACCGGAGTCGATACCGTGTCCCCCAACAACTCCACCTACCAGGTGAAGGGCGTTGGCGATTTCCTAGGCAACGGCAAACAGCTGCCGCTTTTTTGGGGGCCTAGCGGCACATCGACGAAGGGTGTGCTCTCGAATGGCAAGTGGCAACCGGGTGCGAATTCGTTTCCTATCTCATGCTCCAATGGAGCCTATTCCGGGTCGGTTGGCAGCTGCGCTTTGGCCGATGTCAATGGCGATGGCGCAACGGACATAATTGTCTATAACGGCACGAACGGAAACACCCAGGTCTGGCTCTCAACTGGAACCGGCTTCAAGAACTACACGGTTTCGTCGATTCCAGGCACGACCGCAGTGCTGCGCGATTTCGACAATGATGGGCGAACAGATGTCGTCACGGTTGGCGGCACAGTAACGAGCCAACTGGACAGAACCGGCACACTGAGGATTTTTTCGCTACGTCCGTCATCGACAGCGATGGCGCCGGTGCAGTTCACGCTGCCTTCAGCGACAACGGCGGGCACTGTGATCGGCGACTTCAACGGCGACGGCCTTCCGGATTTCACAAACTACGCGAGCATGTTCATCTCGAACGCCGGCGCCGGCAACCCGAACCTGCTTCGCCAGATCACCACGGAGCTCGGCGGGACGGTTGCGGTGGAGTACGCGCCATCGTCAACCTGGGTGAACAACTACCTGCCGCAGCTGGTGCATGCGGTGTCGAAGCTTTCAGTTGGTGACGGTCGCGGCCAGACGGCGGTGAGTTCTTACACCTATGCCGGCGGCAAATACGATCCTGCAGCCCGCAGTTCCTGGGCTTCGCCTCGATCGTCGAGACCAGACCGCTGGCCAATGGCGAGACGGCGGCGTCGAAGATCGAGACGACCTATCGCCAGGATCTGGCAAGCTACGGGCTGCCGTCACTGACGGTATGGAAGGATGGCGCCGGCACCGTCCACAAGCAGGTCGCCGAGACCTATGCGGTCAACACGGCAACCAAACCCTACACCGTGCAGAACACGGCGACCGACACAACGCTGACCGAGAACATTTCTCGCGCGCTCAGGGTCGAGCGGGTGTTCGACGCCTACAACAACGTCACCAGCCTCAAGGACTATGGCCGCACCGATATCGGCGGCGACGAAACGTTTACCGAACGCTTCTTCTCGCCCAACACCAGCGCCTACATCGTCTCGGCCAACATCGCCGAGCGCACCCATGCCGGGCTCACCGGCACCGATCCCTATGTCAGCTATTTGCACAACTACTATGACGGCAGCACGGACGTCTGGGCGGTGCCGACAAGGGGCAATCTGACCCGGGTGCTGAACTTCAGCGATGCCGCCTTGACCAAGACGGTCAGCCAGTATTTTGCCTACGACACTTATGGCAACAAGGTGTCCGCCACCAATGGTCTCGGCCACAAGACCGAGTGGGATTATGACGCCACCTATCACCTCTATCCGGTAAGCCAGCGCGCACCGCGCTATTTTGCGACTGGCGGGCAGCCGGCCGACACCCGCTTTGTCTCGACCGCCGCCTACAATGCCGTGTGCGGCCTGCCGGCGACCAGGACGGACTTCAATGGTCTTGTGAAGACCTTCACCTATGACGCCTTCTGCCGGCCCTCCCAGGTGTCCCAGAGTGTGACGGGCGCCTATGTCAGGACGGTTTTTTCCGCCGAAGGGGATCCGAACAATCAGCGGCTGATCAAATACACGCCGCTGCCCAATGGGGCGGGTGAGGATTTTTCCGTCTCGCGCTATGACGGGCTCGGCCGGGTCTATCGGGTGGAAACCCCGGGAGACACCGCGGCTGGTGCAAGACGCATTGCCGAGACCGACTACGATCTGCGTGGCAATGCGCTGCGCACCGCCTTCCCGCGCTTCGTCGGCGAGACGGCGCAGTGGACCACCAACAGTTACGACTGGGCCGACCGGCTGGTGAAGACGGTCAATCCGGATGCAAGCCAGCGCAGCTACCTGCACGATATAGCCACCACCGATGTCGCCAACCCTCGGCTCTATGCGGTAACGATGACGGATGAGCTTGGCCATCAGACCAAGACCACCTCATCGACCCGGGGCGATGTCACGAGCGTCATTCGCGACAATGGCGGCCTCGGCCTTCTCGAAAGGCGTAGCTACGACCTTCTCGGCCGCTTGATCGGGGTCAGCGATCCCGGCGGTTCGACCTGGACCTACAGCTACGACATGCTCGGCAACCGGCTGTCGGCATCCGATCCCGATCTCGGCAGTTGGTCCTATGCCTACGATGCCGCCAATCGCCTGACCAGCCAGACCGATGCCAGGGGTGCGGTGACCACGCTCAGCTACGACCAGATGGACCGGCTGACGCTGAAGACGGCTACGGCGTCCGGCGGCAGTGCGGTGACGCTGACCCAGAATACTTACGACCAAGCGGCGGCTGGCTATTACAACATCGGCCAGCTCACTCGCTCGGAAAACGCGGCTGCCGTCCAGCTCTACAACTATGACGGTCTCGGCAAGGTTGCTCGCCAGGATGCCACGATCGCGGGGATCACCAACTATACGTTCAACGTCCACGACGGCTCCGGCCAGAACGTATACGTCCAGTACTTCCCTGTTCAGCTCGACTTCGGTTCGAACGCCAACCGCCTGCAGTACACCGCCGGCAACAAGCTCGTCTCAGCTCCCGGCTTCATCACCTCGACGATTTACGAGGCCGATGGCCAGACCAAGGAGATCACCTACGCCAATGGGGTCAAAACTTCGTTCACCTACTCGCCGACGCGGCGCTGGGTGACGCGTGTCACCACGGCACGAGGCGCCGCCATCCTGCTCGACGACCAGTATGCGCGTGACAGCGTCGGCCGCATCACCGGCACCACGGGGCTGACGGCCTCGGACAGCTGGACCTATGGCTATGACAATGCCGACCGGCTGACGGCGAGCACCAATCTGGGCAACACCAGCTTGAGCGAAAGCTTTGTCTATGCCGTCAACGACAACATGACCTCACGCACGCGTGTGGCCGGCACCTACACTTACCCGGCAGCGACAGCACCACGTCCGCACGCACCAACAAGTGTCGGCGCCAATGCCATGGCCTATGATGCCAATGGCAACCTAACCTCGGACGGCAGCCGGACGCTGGTCTGGGACGAGGCCAATCGGCTGAAGACGGTCACGCTGGCATCCAACACCGTCAATCTTGCCTATGGTCCAGACGGAGCGCGGGCGAAAAAATCCTCGAGTTTTGCCACGACGCTCTATCCCGATGCCTCGGTCGAGATCGATCCGGCGACGCCGGGTGCGGAAATCTACACGCGCTATCCCCATCCTGACATCAAGGTAACGGGCACGACAAAAGCCTTCCTGCACCGCGATCACCTGGCCTCGGTGCGCATGGTCACCGATGCCTTGGGCGCCATCGCCGAGGCCACCAACTACGCCACCTATGGCGAACGCCTCAACACAGGCTTCCAGACGCAAAAGGGCTATATCGGCGAGCGCTTCGATCCCGAGACCGGACTGCTGTATCTCAATGCACGGTACATGGATCCGGTGCTGGGGCGGTTTATTTCGCCGGATGACTGGGATCCGACGTTGCCGGGGGTTGGAACCAATCGGTACGCATATGCCCAGAATGATCCGGTGAATAAGAGTGATCCGAATGGGCACCTTGTGGGCGTGGACGACGGGATAGCAGCAACAATTGTTGGCGGCCTGATGTTGGCCGAAGCATTTCGTGAGTGCAGTTCATGTCATCAGGCTTTAGCAAAGGCCCTATCTTCGCCTCCTTCCCTAGGTCTCAGAAATTTGGCCAAGATGACTGTATTTGGGCTGCCAATGGCAATGCTGGCTGCCCCGACTGCTCCACCATCGAAAGGCGTTGAAAATAGAAAATTTGGCGATCTAGAAACTATTGATGCGCCTGCCCACAACAAACCGAGGCCGAATATAGAAAAACTAACAGACAAAGAGCTGAAAGATTCTATTTTAAACCCGGCAGACGGCCAGAGTGTCAAAGTAAAAGGAAATACGGTCCTCGATGGCAACGGAAGGCTCAAAGAAGCAGCAAAGCGAGGGCTCTTTAGCCCGGAGGACACGATCCCCGTCGATGACCTGGGACAAAAAGACGATATCGCCTCTTGGGAAAAAGATTTAGACAGAGCTGAAAAGGCTAACGCGGCGACAGCTGAACAAGATAGCGAAAATGATACCGGTAGTGATAACGGCAGTAACGCAGGTGACAGCGACGGAAACGCAAACGGAGGATCGGGGACAGATAATAGCCATGGAAACGGAACACATTAACACCCCAAAATATTACGCTGAGATGTTGTACATCCTTGGCGTTGCACTAGTTGAAATTAGGGCAAGTGATAAAGTGGAGGACGCACATATTATTGCCGATATTTTCCACAACGTCCCTGCCAAGATTTCTGTGGGCGCGACCCCGGAAGACATAGAATTAGAAATAATGTCAAAGGCAAAACGTCATGGATACGAGAATTACGCAAATAAGATGCTGTCCCACGCAAAACACCGGACAAAAAATCTGAAACAGTCGACAGAATTACAGTGACAGTGCACTTTTTGCCATGGCCGCCCGCCCTCATTAATTCTAGACTGACCGCATGGCTCGCCTTGCCAGCACTGTCGTTCTCTGCCGCACCGCGGAACCCAGCGCCGCAACGAGCGCGCCAAAGTGTTTTTCACGCCGCAAGACTATGCGCTCTACAAGGGCCTGCTGGTCGAGGATTGCAGCGCCGCCGATGTTGGCGGCTGGACCCTGATGCCGAACCCCCTGACCCTGGCGCCGGCCGTCCCGGATAGTTTGTGGCGCGCGCTCGCCAAGGTGCATCGCACCTATGCGGGGGACCATTCACGCGCGGCAAAAGAAAACCGGGCATTTCCGGCAAGGTCGCTTCGGCGCCGTCGCGATGGAGGATCATCTCCTGGCGGCGGTACGCTATGTAGGGCTGAATCCCGCACGTGCCGGACTGGCAAGGCAGGCGGCGGATTGGCCCTGGTCAAGCGCTCAGGCGCATCCGACGTGGGAGCCCGACGGCATTACTGACTAGGGACAATGAAGGACAGGCTGCCGTCGTCGGCCGGGCTGTTCAATTTGCTCGATGGATGCCGCGGCTTTCGACGCACTGCGCAAGGCCGAGAGCATCGGCTGGCCGGTGGGCAACGAGGCATTTCTGGGTAGGATTTTCGGGCAAACCGGAAAAGCCGTGAAACCGCGGAAGCGGGGCAGGCGGCCGAAGCGAAATAGTGCACTGTGACCGCAATTTCCCATAATCCCTGAGCTGCCGACGAGTAGGTGCGCGGCTGTCCGTGCTTCGCGTGGATACAAAGTGCTATACGCAATGCAGAGGGTGGCGGTCTAGAATGATGTGGAATTCGGCGGGTCTGCTGCCCACCGACAGCTTGCGGACGAGGTGGAGAATTTGATACGGAACATGATGCTGGGCTTCGCGGCGCTTGCCCTGGCTGCGTGCCAATCTGGTCCCGAAGCGCCGCAATCAGCCGCTCTCGGACCTGCGTCAGGTCCTGTTGCTGTTCCTCCTCAACCTGTCTTGGATGCCGTTCCTCCTGGCTCCGCAATCATGGATCAGTCCCTGACGATCACTCCGCCTGCGAAGGGCGTTCCGGCAAAATACGCCGCATTTTCGGGCATGTGGGTCGGACGATTGGAGGGGACGGATGAAGCCAAAGTCGCTGTGCAGACGATTTCTCAAAACGGCAAAGTGACGGTCACCTTTGCGTGGGGAATGCTGGGCGACAACAATCCGGGAGAGGCCGCCGGAGCAGGAAAAATTGCAGGGACTACGTTGAAGCTTGGGCGCTTCCCGAATGGTGCTGACGTCAGTTTTACGATGCTGCCCGACGGAACCCTGGCCGGAACCGTTGCGCTTGCCGGCCAGACCTACACAGGCGTATTCATCAGGCAATGAGCAAAAGCATCCAACTGGTCACATCGTAGCCAGCCGAGTATCCCACTCGTCTTAGGCGAGTTTTTATGCTGACAGTGCACGTTTTGCCATGTTTCCCACGACTCATTTTGGCACCGTACACGCTGCCCAAATCGCAGGCGCTTCTTCTCCTGCCCCGCCAATCAGCCGCCGCCCTCCGCCACCAACCCTGTGGATAGAGCCTCAGACACCCCCATCATTCCCGACATCGGCTTGCAAGAAGCCCTAGACTTGATGTCAGGGGAATCAAGTGTATGGCAATCGGGTCCGGTCATCGCGTCGTGTTGTGCACGTTGCTGGCGATTGCCGGCTGCACCTCCGCGCCGGGCAAGGACTTCTTCACCGAAACCATCGACAGCCTGCACGCCAAGAACTCGCCCTTGCGGGCGGGCTACACCGGACCCGGTGCCGTGACTTCGGCCGCCGGCCAGGCGCAGCGCTTCAACGGCACGCAGTATCAGGGCTCGGGTCAGTTCGTATCCTCCGGCGCGCCGGTCACCAAGGTGACGACAGATGGTTCGGGCCAATTCGAGCTCAATCTGATCAATGCGCCGATCACCGAGGCGGCCAAGGCGGTGCTCGGCGATGCCCTGCACCTCAACTACATCGTCGACCCGCGCGTGCAGGGTACGGTGACGCTGCAGACCTCGCAGCCGGCGTCGAAGGATGCGCTGGTCGACATCCTGCAATCGGCGCTTGCGGTCAACGGCGCCGGCATCACCAACCGCGCCGGCACCTACCAGGTCGTGCCGCTTGCCGAGATCATGTCCAGCACACCGCCGGTCAGCGTACCTTCGGTTTCGCCGTCCGGCCCCGGCGTCAAGGTGCAGGTGCTGCAGCTGCAGTTCATCGCCGCCGACGAGATGAAGACCATTCTCGAACCGATCACCCGCCAGGGCTCGGTGCTGCGGGTCGATTCCACCCGCAACCTGATCACCGTCGCCGGCAATGACAGCGACCTCAATGCCATCCGCGAAGCGGTTTCGGTGTTCGATGTCGACTGGATGCGCGGCATGTCGGTGGCGCTGCATCCGCTGAAGACCTCCAAGCCGGAGGCGGTCGCCGCCGAGCTCGATTCGATCTTCGGCACCAAGGAAGGGCCGGGCGCCAAGCTCATCCAGTTCATCCCCAACGACAGGCTGAATTCGGTGCTGGTGATCACGTCGCGCCCGGCCTATCTCGCCCGCGCCGCAGCCTGGATCAACAAGCTCGATAAGCTCGCCGAAACCAGCGAGGATCAGCTTTTCGTCTACCAGATCCAGAACCGCCCGGCCAAGGAACTGGCCGCGGTGCTGAGTTCCGTCCTCGGCACCTCGGTCAAAACCGAGGGCGATTCAGGCAGCTCGAACGTGTCGCCCGACCAGACACCGATCGCCATGCAGTCGGACGGCGTCACGCCGGTGCCGCTGACCGGTCCGTCGCCGTCGATGCCGACTTCCGACGGACAGCCGCCGGCGCATGCCACGGTCGTCGCCGATATCGAAAACAATGCGCTGCTGATCCAGACCACGGCGCGCGATTACGAACGCATCGAGCAGATCCTGAGCAAGGTCGACGTGCTGCCGACGCAAGTCATGCTGGAAGCCGTCATCGCCGAAGTCACGCTCAACGACGATTTGAAATACGGCCTGCGCTGGTTCTTCGAGAATGGCGGCACGAAGATCTCGGTGGCCGACGTGGCCAAGGGCGTCGCCGCGGCGGCACTGCCTGGCTTCAACTGGAGCTACGCCACCGACAACATCCAGGTGACGCTGAACGCGCTGTCCAGCATCACCGACGTCAATGTCATCTCGGCGCCGACCATCATGGCGCTGAACAACCAGAAAGCGGTGTTGCAGGTCGGCGACCAAGTGCCGATCGCGACACGGCAAGTGGTGGACCAGACGCTCGGCAGCTCGCCGGTCGTCTCGGTCGAGATGAAGGACACCGGCGTCATCCTGACGGTGACGCCACGCATCAACAATGCCGGCAGGGTCATGCTCGACATCGAGCAGGAGGTCAGCAACGTGACCAAGACGACCAGCTCCGGCATCGATTCGCCGACCATTCAACAACGCAAGATCCAGACCCGCGTTCTGGTCAATGACGGCGAGAGCCTGGCGCTGGGCGGCCTCATCCAGTCGCGCAACAATGTCGACCGCACGCAAGTACCCATCCTCGGCGATATCCCGATCATCGGCAACGCGTTCAAGCAGAAGACAGACAGCATCGGACGCACCGAACTGATCATCTTCATCAGGCCGCATGTCGTGCGCGACATCAACGAAGCCCGCGAAGTGACGGACGAATTCCGCGGCAAGATCAGCCTGCAGACGCCGATCCAGAAGCGGCGCGGCGGCACCAAGCTGCAACAGGATTTGAAGAGGCTGGCTTATTGACGATGGCTGCGCACCCATCCCTCGTGTTGGCAGCCACCGTCGCCCTGGCAGCTATTCTCGGCGCCATCGCGATCGCCGATTTCCGCCGGCAGGTCATCCGGGACGGGCTCAACCTGGCTCTCGCCGGCATCGGCCTTGCCTATCAGGTGGCGACCGACGCGAACGGGCTGCCGGTGCATATCCTGTTCGCAGCCGCGACCTTTGCGGCTGCTTGGGCGATCCGGCGCGGTCATTTCCTGATGACCGGCAGGATTGGTCTCGGCCTCGGCGACGTCAAGATGCTGGCCGCCGCCGCATGCTGGATCAGCCCGCTGCTTTTGCCGGTGCTGTTGTTCATCGCCAGCGCCAGCGCTCTGCTGTTCGTCGGCGGGCAGGTGGTTGCAACAGGCCCGGCGGCGGCGAAGGCGCGTGTCGCCTTCGGCCCGTTCATCGCCATCGGCCTCGGCTGCTGCTGGGCGCTGGAGCAATTTGCAGGTTTGGACATGGGACTGTTCTGATGATCATGCAGCACTTCACCCCTGAAAATTCCCCCCGCCAACGCGATGATCGCGACAGCGGGTTCACGCTGGTCGAGCTTCTGGTCGTGCTCGCCATCATCGCTTTGATCGCGACACTCGCCGCCCCTCAGGTGCTGCGCTATCTCGGCTCGGCCAGGACCAACGCAGCCAAGGCGCAAGTCCGCAACATCGAAAGCGCGCTCGAGCTCTACTATGTCGACAATGCGAAATATCCGACTGCGGAGGAAGGGCTCTCGGCCCTGGCCACGGCGCCCGCCGGCGAAGCGCGCTGGAACGGCCCCTATCTCAAGGGGACGACCGGCCTGAAGGATCCGTGGGGGAGGCCCTATTCCTACGAAGTGAAGGCCGATGCGAGCGGCGTGGTCATCCGCAGCCTTGGAAAAGACGGCAAGCCGGACGGAACCGGCGAAGACCAGGACGTCAGCAACTGACTTTTCTGCTCTATGGGCGCTGTGTTTCGTTGGTGCGCAGCAACTGCCGAGTGTTCGCTAGGTCGAGGCGGGCAAAACCTCTTGCCGAATAGGCAGCACCATCGCGCATGACCGAGACGGTGAACCGCACGGCGGCAGGCAGCCGCCGCGGCGTATTCCAGTTCGGCAACCACGATGACGCTGCCGAACCGTCGAGATATTCGAATCTTATGGCGCTTACGCCGCCGAGCAGCCGCACCGGTTCGCTCTGCGTCGACGCGCCGGCTGCGCTGCCGCGCCGCGTTTTCTGGACAATGGCCAGTGCACTTCCGCCGAGCGAAACGGCAATTTCGCGCAGCGCTGACGATTTGAAGCCAATTGCCTGAACGGCGTTGAATTCGATCCGGGCAGCATCGCCGTTGAGATAGAGCACCTGGTCCGGCGACGATTTCGACAATGGCAATGGTTCGGCGTGGCTGATCGCCGTTTCCAGAAACCGCGATGCGGCATCGACCTCCATCTGGAACTCGGTTGCCTTTTCGATGCGCACCATCGTCCGAGCCTGACCGAGGAAGACCATCATCAGCGAGGTGATCACGCCAATCAGCGCCATTCCGACCAGCACGTCGATGAGCGCAAATCCCTCGACCGACGCCGATAAACGCGATTTGACGACGGGCAGGGGCATGCCTGAGACCCTTTTCGGCCGGCAGATGGCGCCGAGCCTGGAACGAGCACGGACGAACGGGCTCATGGAGCACCCGGCTCGCGGACCGGCACGAAGGTCAGAAACGGACCGCCTGGAAACGCTCCACCGGTCTTCTCGATGAGAACAGCGGTCACCTTGGCCTTCGACATTTCTATCGTGCGGGTCTTCAGGGTCCAGCCGAATGGCGCCGTGGTTTGCACCCGGGCTTCGTAGTCCGTCAGCATCACGCGCACGGTCCTGGCGGCCTCGACCTGGCGCTTGGCGGCAGTGATGCTGCGGGATGCCAGCACGATCGACTGGCTGGCAATGCCAAGCACCAGCGCCAGGATGGTCATGGCGACGATCATCTCCAGGATCGAAAATCCGTCTTCGGCGGAACGCTGCGACGATGGCGCTGTCATGGCAGCGCGCGCCAGGTTGAAAGCCCAGTCAGCCAGTTGACCGCGATGCGCGCGCTCCGCCCTTTCCGCTCGAGGGCGATGTCCATGCCGGAAGCACTGCCATCGGGAAGGAAGGTCAGGACCGTCCTCCGGTCGGCGATGACGGTCTCCTGGCCGGTGGTCACAGTCATTTTGACATCGTCCGGCAAAGTGATCGTGTCCCGCTCGCCAAAACGGAAGGCGCGGGCGCCGAGATCAACGACGACTTGCTTCGGCCTGGCGGTGGCGATCGCCGATGTGCGCGACAGGCGCAGCCGCGTGGTGATCTCGCCGGCCAGCGTCTCCAGGTTCTTGGTGCGATAATTGCTGACCAACCCGGGTGCTGCGATGGCCGCGACGAGGGCCATGATCGCCAGCACGACCAGCATTTCGACCAGGGTAAATCCGGCCGTTGCATGTGCCGGCGCGCCGGCTCTCGACGCGGCTGTCATTGCAGCGCCAGGTCGTTGATGCTGAGGATCGTGGTCATCACCGAAATGACCAGGCTGCCGACGAGAAAACCAAGCGAAATCGTCAGCGCCGGGGTCAGCAGCCTCAGCACCGTGTCGATGCGCCACGTGAGCGTCAGCTGAAGCATTTTCGCCGCGCGATCCAGCACCACAGGAAGGGCGTTCGCCTCTTCGCCAAGCGAGACCAGCGACATCGTCGCGTGATCGAAAATTCCCGCCTTGACGATCGCGCCATGCAGGCGGGCGCCATTGGCAACGGTTTCTTCGATAGCCGCAAAGTTTGCCGCCAGCGAGCTCTGCCTGGACACATTGGCGGCCAGGCCAAGCGCTTCGGTCATCGTCACGCCATTGCCGAGCAGCAGCGCAAGCGTTTCCAGATAGCGCGCGATCACCGCATCCCTCACCAGCGCGCCGATCAGCGGGATCTTCAACAGCCAGTGCGAAAGACGTTTTCTGGCACCGGTGGACCGGGACAGAAAAAGCCAGCCAAGCAGGCCGAGGACCGCCGCCAGCGGGAATACGAACGGATAGTCGCGGAACACCGTGCCGAACGCCGAAAGCATGGTCATGGTGAACGGTTTTGGGGCGGATGAGCCTTCGAAAATCGGTTCCAGCGCCGGCACCAGAACGGTTGCCAGAATGACCAACGCCCCGCTCATGACCAGCAGCAGGAACGCCGGGTAGGCCAGCGCCTCGATAATTGCCGCACGGCGCTTGGCCGTTGCCTCATACGTGTCGGCCAGCCGCTGGCATATATAGGCCATCTTGCCGCTGCGCTCGCCGCTGGCGAGCAGAGCGGCAACGTCGGAGGTGATGCCCGGCAGGCCGGCAAAGGCTTCGGCGATCGGCCGACCGCCAGTGGTGAGATCGAGCACCGATTGCAGCTGCTGGCGCCGCTGATGGTTGGTCTCGCCCGAGATGACCGCGCTCAAGGCACGGTCGACGGTGAAGCCGGCGTTCAGAAGCACCGAAAGCTCGGAAAACAGACGGCTGAGATCGACCTTCCGGGTAAATGTCAGCGCGCTGCGCCCCGGCAGGCGAAGCTGCTGCTTGTCGCCGCTCACCGGCGCAAGATGATAGGAACGGCGGCCCTGCTGCGCCAGTTTGCGCGCCGCGTCCTGCTTGGTCGAGGCATCGAGAACGCCGGCCTCGGTGCTGCCGTCGACGAGATAGGCGCGGTAGGCAAAGGCCGGCATCAGCCGCCTCCCGCGAGATCGATGACACGCCGGACTTCGTCCATCGTGGTGACCTGCGATCGGGCAAGTGCGGTTGCGTGCACCGACATCGGCACGAGGTCGTCTTCGGCCGCAATTCGGCCGATCTCCATTTCGCCGGCGCCTTGGTCGATGAGCTCGGCGATGCGCGGCGACACCTGCAGCATTTCGTAGGTCACCGTGCGCCCGCTGTAGCCGGAGCCATTGCAGGTGCGACACGCCGGGCCGCTCTGTTCCGCGCTGTGGCAGGTCGGGCAGATACTGCGCAGCAGCCTCTGTGCGATGACGCCGCGGATCGTCGCGCCGAGCAGGTAGCCATCGATGCCCATGTCGCGAAGCCGCGTCAGCGCGCCCGCGGCGCTGTTGGTGTGGAGTGTCGAAAACACCAGGTGGCCGGTGAGCGCCGCCTGCACCGCGACCTGCGCCGTTTCGCGATCACGGATTTCGCCGAGCAGGATGATGTCGGGGTCCTGGCGCAGGATCGAACGCAGGGCGGCGGCAAAGTCGAGGTCGATCGCCGGATTGACCTGCAACTGGGTGATGCCCGCCATCCGGTATTCGACCGGGTCCTCGACGGTGAAGATCTTGACGTCCGGCCGCGAGCGCTCGGCGAGGATGGAATAGAGCGTGGTCGTCTTGCCGCTGCCGGTCGGTCCGGTGATCAGCACGATGCCGTTGGCGGCTTGCGACATGGAGCGGATCTTCGCTTGCGCGGTGCCATCGAAACCCAGTTTCTCCAGTTTCAATTCGACACCGGCGCGGTCGAGAATTCGAAGCACGATGGCTTCGCCGTGAATCGACGGAATGACGGAGACGCGCAGGTCGACGTCGCGGCCGCGCACGGCAATGCGCATGCGTCCATCCTGCGGCAGGCGCCGTTCGGCAATGTTGAGCCGCGACAGGATCTTGATGCGGGTGGAGATGCCGGACAGCATCGCAATCGACGCCGTGTCGACGGTGGACAGCATGCCGTCATGCCGGAAGCGGATGCGGACGTGATCCTCGAGCGGCTCGATATGGATGTCGGTGGCTCTTGCATCGACCGCCTTGTGGATGGTCTCGGCGACGAAGCGGACGATCGGCGCCTCGCGGGCAAAATCCTTCAAGCGTTCGAGGTCGTCGGGGCCGAAATCCAGGATTTCGCCACCGCCGCCGCCATTTGAAACGGCCGCCAGGGCCGATTGCTCGATGCGGTCGATGCATTCGGTGATCGTGCGCCTTGGCAAGATGCGCAGCGCCAGTGTCCGCTCATAGTGAAAGGCGAGCGCGTCGATGGTTGCCGAGGAGAAGGGATCGGCCACGGCGACAACCAGCCGCTCGGCATCCATCTGCAGCGGCAGGATGGCGTTTTCGCGGAGATAGACCAGCGGCACGCTGGCCAGCATTTCGGGGCTGATCTGGTCGGGAATCTCCACCGGCGTCGGTGCCTGGAGGTAGCGGCTGAGGCTGTCGGCAAGCTCCTGCTCGCCGATCAGCCCGAGTTCGGTCATCACCGTATCGAACGGGTGTCCGGATGTCCGCGACGCCCCTAAGGCGCGTTGGGCCGCGTGCGCGCTCAGCACCTTCTCGCCCTCGAGAAAGGCAAGAAACGCCTCTATTCCTTTGGCCTGAACGGAGGCGTTCATGAGTTCCACCCCCGCAGAATTTGCGCCGCCTCAGTGCCGAAAAGCACCTCGCAGCCGGTCGCGCCGACGACTGCCGGCAGTGCGGCGGCTGCAGTCACCGGGCTTCGGGAGACACGCGAAAATGCCGTGGGGTTTGTCGGGGATTTCTCGATGATGAACCCGGCTTCGCCGGTGATCCCGGATCCGTCGCGTCGCACGACCACATCAACCGTGTAGGCCGATGCATCGGCCGCCGCTTGGACGACCGAAGCGCTGGTCCCACTGGCAAGAACGGCGCGAAGACGGTTCGGCGCATGATCGGCGCTGATCGTGCCGCGCTTCGAGTTGACCGTGAAAACGGCATGGAGGCTTTGCAAAGGCACTGACGCAAGTGCCGAGAATTCCTGCAGTTCGGACACCGACTCGAACGGCGCCTGCTTGTCTTCGGGCGGCCCGACGGAGCTTCTGGGCCGGGGCTGGCCGGCAAACAGCTTGGCGTTGTCACGAAACCGCATCGCTGCCTCGGCCAGCGCTTGCGACGTCTGCTGCTCGAAGCCGAGCGATGCGAAACCAAGCGCCAGCAAATGGTCGTCCGCGGCATTGAGATCGATCAGACCGCCGTGATCCTGGACACGCACATCGAAGCTGAACGCGCCCGACCGGCACGCCGCCGGTGTGGAATCCAGCGGGAACGTCTTCGTCCCCGAGCCACCGGTCAATTCGCTCGCAACCACATTGCCCAGGCCCTCGGCAAGCAGCGACAGACGCTCCTGTTCGACCTCGTTGTTGGCGATCATCAGCCGGGTTTTCGCAGTGACGGCAAAGGGAACGACGGTCGCCGAGACGATCAGCATGAACACCAGCACCGCGACCAGCGAAAAGCCGGCGCTGGCGCTTTCGTGCCCTGCGATTTCCGGGCGCTTGCTCATAGTTGCGGCTCACTTGGCGGTGGCTGGGGCGGCGAGGCTGGCGGCGGGTTCTTCCATGGCGGATGCAGCGGGATGCGCGCTACCTTGCCGTCCCGCTCCAGAACGGCTTGGCTCTTGTCGATCGCCGACACCGTCCAGCCATCGACGGTCTCGCCACTGGCATACCAGATTGCGGCATCGCTGCCGGCGACGCGCAGCAGCGCTTTCGCCGCACCGCCATGAATGCTGATGCCCAGAAGCGATGGTGCGACGGCCGGCGCGACTTCCTGCGGCGGTGGCGTCGGGGGCTGTTCGACGGGCGCGACGGCAACCTCCACCGGCTGTGGCGCGACCGGCGGGGGCACGAATTTTCGCCGCGTCGGCGTGAACAGCGGACGCTGGAAAGTCTCGCTGAAATCGCCGGCCTCGGGAAATTGCAGCGCTCCCGCCGTCGATGCCGGGCCGCCATCATGCCCTTTGCCGGAGACGACCGGCGTGATGTCGACCGGCGTGTTGTAGAGCGCGACATTGATCAGGACGAGACCTGCTATGCCAGCCGCAACCGCCAGGCCGGCGAATTTCATGGCTTGACCCCGCCGCCTTGCGTCTGCAGCGGGCCGTAAAACAGGACCTCGGCGAACAGCTCGGGGTCGCCCGTCCGTCCGGCGGCCGGCCCGACATCGGTGGTGCGCAACGTCGCCTCGCGAATGAACAGCACCGGCAGCGACGTTTCGATGGCGAGAACGGCGTTGTGAATGCCTTCCAGCGGACCCGAAAAACTCGCCCGCAGGCCGATGAAATCGACGTCGGCTTCGTTGAGCACCGGTGCGTTGCCGGCTGACAGCACGCTGACCCCATTGGCGGCGGCAATCGCGTTCAGCCGGGTCTGCAGGCCACCGCGAATGATCGCTTCGCTCTCGCCGGTGAGAAATTCGGGATTTGCGGCAGCCACGGGAGCGGCGGCGCTGTCGAGGCGCTTGGCCAGTGCCGCCACGCTCTGCAACTGGCCGAGAAGCTCTCGCTTTTCCTCGATCCCGGCTTGCGCCGAGGCAACGCTGTCGAGCGCCGCGAACGCCACCCAGGCCAGGACACAGGCCGTCACCGCCGCAAGCGCCAACGCGATCAGGCGACGGACCAGCGGTCTTGTGTTGAGGATGGCGGAGAGCATCGTCAGAGCGTTCCGATCTTGGCCGAAATGGTGAAGTGTTCGCCGTCCTGGCCGGGAACCTTGACCACGGGCGCGGCGAATTCGGGCGCCGAAAACAGCGGTGAGGCGTCGAGCGGTTTTATCAATTCGGCAGCCGAGGTGGAAAAACCCGATATGGTCAGGTCGTCCCCCTTGGCCGAAAGATCGGTCAGCCAGGCCGTGTCCGGAAGCAGGTGCGTCAGCTCGGCCCAGACGCGCACCAGCGACGCCGTCGTGTTCTTTTCCTGCCGGATCTTTTCGATCTGCTCGATGCCGGCCTGGCGCTTCTGCAGCGAGGTGCGTGCTGCCTTGGCCAGAACCTGCGCATCGGCGATCCGCGCGTCCAGTTCCGCACCGGCCTGCCAACTGCGCCAATGCGCGTGAGCGAAGGTGACCAGCATTGCCCCAGCCAGCACTGAACAGGCCGCGCCCCAGGCGGTCCTGCCGCGCCGGTCGCGCGCGTTCAGTGACCAAATGGCGGCGAGGCTGAGCGGATCGGCCCGCAGCGCGCTTTCAGGCTGTGACAGCGACAGGCAGCGGACCGACCCGCCGACGCGACGAACCGCATCCAGCACGCCGGCAAGAGTTTTGACCTTGACGACGTGGTAGGCACAATCCTCCCTAACATGTGTGGTGAAGACGACATGCACCTGTGCCGGGTCGAGCGGCGTCGAGGCCAGAAGATCAAGCTCGGCCATGTCGCGGGCCTGCCGAAGCGGGAGCCGCCGCGTCGCCAATTGCCGGGTCAGGAACAGCCCGGGCTGGATCCGGATATCGAAGGTCGGCCGCTTGCGCCGAAGCCCGCCCTGGAGAAGCGCCAGAACCTCGTCGGAAGAGGCGGTGAGCGCCAACGGGATCGACTGGAACTCCGGCGCATTGGCCTCGCGGGCGCGAATGCCGTCATCCGCCAGGCTGACGATCCAGTCGCTGGATGAGGCTTGCTTTTGCCAGGGCGTGAGCCACGACCAAGCCCCTCGCAGCTCATCGAGCCACCAGTCGAGGAAATCCAGAACCTGCGCGTTGAGTGTCGCCACAACTAGCCGCCCGCCGCCCCAGCTGATTCTCAGCCGAGGCATTTCGTGGTAAGACTACTACAAATGGTGGCTTGATGAGGATATCTGCGAAGGCGCGGGAGGCAGATTAGACACAGCTTTGTTGCTTGGGTGGGGGTCAGGCATTACGTCCAGATGCCGACATGGCAGCGCGGCAATGCTCGACGAGCAGGCTCTTGTTCGAACGACTATGGTACGACCTTGGTAAAAAGTGCACTGTCACGTAATTCCGCCACACGCTCGGTGATGGAACGCGCGATCTATGTGCCGGAAACCTATGAAGGCCTGACGCCGAAGGCGTCGACCGCGCCGACATGGTGCAACGCCTGTCGACACTGACACCGCAGCAATTGCGCGTGCTGCAGATGCTGCGCCAGCGCATACTCAACGAGCAGATCGCCTACGAGCTGCAGATCGGGGAAACCACGGTCAAGGCGCACGTGTCCGAGATCCTGCGCAAGCTCAATGTCTATAGCCGGACGCAAGCGGTGATCGAGGTGTCGAAGCTGGACAATGGGCTGTTTCGCGATCAGACGGGGTTTTGAGTTGCACCTTCCTCGCATGGCGAGGGTCGACCCGCGAGCGGAGCGAAGGTTTTCACAACGGTGGCCGGGCGAGCTAGAGAAAAAGTGCGCCGTCACCGTAATTCAAACTGGTCTCCCGAGGTCTTGGGTGGGAGAAAAAGCCGGAGGCTGCCTCAAAATCATCTCAAATCCCGATGTTTTTACGGACAACTTCCCTACATCTAGTTCGATGACGCAAAGAAATATGTCGACCGCACCATTCTTACTCTTTCTAAGATATGATATTGTCATATTTTCAATTGTTACACCGACCAATTCCCCCGATTTTACCTCCAGAGTAAAGTCAAAGGCGTCAAACAAATGCAAATTTGCTGGAGCGACAAGAAAGCGATTTTCTTCCCGCTCATCCATTTTATAATCAAATATATAGTCGATATCAAAAGACACAATGTTGCTTTCATTTAGAAAAGAAACACTATAGATCCGACAGTCATGCCATCCCATTGAGGGATAGTCCGACATCGACCACTTGTCTTTAATGGAAGTCATAGCCCATCACTCCATCCCTAGATGCGATTTCACGCGATCTATATCATGTTGCGTCATTCCTCTCACATAAGATCTATCTTTGTTTACATTAACTTCACCAGTTACAGGGTTTGTGTTGCGAATTCCGTATTGAACATGAGGAGTTGGTATTCCTTTGTGGATAGCTCCCTTCAGATCATAGTATGTTACTATATCTCCGTCGTCTATCGTTACTGTATTTTTGTTTATCTTCTTTGATATGTCGCTAGCTTGATCCGTCACTTCCGGTGTACTGGAGTTCTCTTCCGTGGGGCCAGCGTCAGACTTTTCCCCACTTGCTTCTTCAGATTCGTCACTATTGTGCGATATCAATCCTTTAAGCAAACTCTCAATATCTCGACCGTACTTTTCGTTTTGCTTTTGCGCCGGACTGCCTGGAATTGCTTGGGGCGCAAGGGGGATAAATCCGCCGAGAAGCGGTACCCCGACGGCTTGAACCGTTCTAACGCAACCGCTGCTGCAAGTTTTCTTATTGGTAACGAGACTGGGTAGACCATTGGTAGTCTTCTTCGCTGTCTTAGAGCCGTCCGTGCCAGCTTTGCTGGAGGACTTAGTAGAATCGCCGCCGAGTTTCGAGACCGTATCATCTGTGGAGTGCAGAGAATGCCCATTGCTATCCGCTTTGTTGACCGGATCGTTCTGGGCGTAAGCATATCGATTGGTCCCCACACCCGGGAGCGTCGGATCCCAATCATCCGGTGAGATGAACCTCCCCAGTACCGGATCCATGTATCTGTCATTGAGATACATCAGTCCGGTCTCGGGGTCGAAGCGCTCGCCGATATAGCTCTTCTGGGTCTGGAAGCCGGAATTGAGACGCTCGCCATAGGTGGCGTAGTTGGTGGCCTCGGCGATATTGCCCGAGGCATCGGTGACCATGCGCACTGATGCCAGGTGATCGCGATGCAGGAAGGCCTTTGTCGTGCCCGTCACCTTGATGTCGGGATGCGGATACCTGACATAAATCTCCGCACCCGGTGTCGCCGGATCGATCTCGACAGAGGCATCGGGATAGAGTGTCGTGGCAAAACTCGAGGATTTTTTCGCGCGCGCTCCGTCGGGCCCATAAGCGAGGTTGACGGTGTTGGAGGCGAGGCTGACGGTCTTGAGCCGGTTGGCCTCGTCCCAGACGAGCGTGCGGCTGCCGTCCGAGGTGAGATTGCCATTGGCATCATAGGCCATCGCATTGGCGCCGACACTTGTTGGCGCATGCGGGCGTGGTGCTGTCGCCGAGGGATAGACATAGGTGCCGGCCACACGGGTGCGTGAGGTCAGATTGTCGTTGGCGGCATAGACGAATGTTTCGCTGAGCGTGGTGCTGCCCAGATTGGTGCTTGCCGTCAGCCGGTCGGCATTGTCATAGCCATAGGTCCAACTGTCGGAGGCTGTCAGCCCCGTCGTGCCGATGATGCGGCCGAGATTGTCGCGCGCATACTGATCGTCGAGCAGGACAGTCGCGCCCCTCGAGGTGGTGACCCGCGTCACCCAGCGCCGTGTCGGCGAATAGGTGAAGGCGGTTTTTACGCCGTTGGCGTAGTTGATCTCTTTTGTCTGGCCATCGGCCTCGTAGAGGGTCGAGGTGATGAAGCCAGATGCGGAGGCGAGCTTGTTGCCGGCGGTGTATTGCAGCGGTGCGGCTGTCGTGCCGAAGTCGAGCTGCACCGGCAGATATTGCGTCGCCAGCGTCTGCCCCGAGGCATCGCGCAGGCTGGTCGTGGCGTGGGTCAGCGTGCCGATGGTGGCATCCTGACGTGCAACCTTGCCGAAGCCATCATATTTGAAGGCCTGCGTCGCCGCCGGGTTTGTGGAGGTGGTCAACTGGCCGATGTTTTGGAAGCCGGCGGCTGCCTGGTCGTAGGTGTTCTGCGTCAACGTCACCGGGCTGCCGCCGGAGACGGTGGCCGTCTTCAGCGTCAGCCGGTCCATCTGATCATAGCCGAGCGTGGTCACCGTGCCCCTGGCATCGGTCTGGCTGATCAGCCGGTTGGCGGCATCATATACATAGGACCAACTGCCAAGATCGGGATCGGACGCCGACAGCCGGTTGCCGAGCAGGTCGTAGCTGTAGGTCCAGTTGGAACCGCCGGGATCGGTCACCCCGATCAGCCGACCGAGCAGATCGTAGCTGCGGCTCTCCGTGAGGCCGAGCCCACCGAGATCGCGAACGATCTGCACGACATCGCCGCGCGTCGAGGACACGCTCTTCGACTGGCGCGTCGCCGTCGCATTGATCTGGTCGGTCTGCGTCACCGCGAACAGCCGCGGATTGGTGCCGGTGCCGCCATCGAGGCTGTGGGCGAAGATCGTCTGGCTGGCATCGGCGAACACCGTCTTAACCAGCCGGTCGGCCCAGTCATAGGAGTTGGTGGTCCACTGCGCGGTGTCGCCGACAAACCGCGGGAAGGCTGTACGCAGCACATTGCCACGCATGTCGTAGTCGGTGTCGGCAATGCGTCTGGCGCCAGCCGCCGTCTCTCCGGGCGTCTCCACCCGATAGACCCGGCCAAGCCCGTCATAGTAGGAGCGGGTAAAATCTTCGCCGGCGCCCCCACTCGCACCATTGGGCAGGGGCGTGTATTTGACCAGCGCCTGTGTTGCCGGATTGCCCTCGTTCTCGAAGCGCGTCTTGGCATAGGCGCCCGTCACGCTCTGCAAGACCTGGTAGGGCCGGCAGAAGGCGTCATAGGTGAAGGTTTTGACAAGACCATTCAGGTCTGTCCTGGTCGCCGGCAGGCCGCACACGGCATTGTAGGTGGCGGTCGAGACAAAGCGGGTGTCGGCAGTCTGCCCGCCGGTGGCAAAATAGCGCGGCGCCCGCTGGCTTACCGGATAGAGGTGATAGGTGGCATCATAGTCCCACTCGGTCTTGTGACCGAGACCATTGATGGCGGACACCTTGTTGCCATAAGTGTCGTAGGCAAAATACTGGCTGACCGTCTTGGTCAAGGCGGCATCGCTGAAGTTCAGCACCCGGGTCAGATTGCCCTTTGTCGGCACTCCCCAGACGTCGGTGCTGCCGTCATAGTAGTTATGCTGATAGCTGATGTAGGGGTCGCTGCCATTGAGCCCGGCATGCGTGCGCTCGGCGATGTTGGCCGAGACGATGTAGGTGCTGGTGTTGGGCGAGAAGAAACGCTCCGCAAACGTTTCGTCGCCGCTGACATCGGTGCGGCCATAGTCCTTGATGCTGGTGATATTGTTGTAGGCATCGAACACCCGCTCGACCCGCAGTGCGCGAGAAATGTTCTCGGTCAGCGTCGTGTCGGTCGCCGTGTTCTGCACCGTGTAGGGTTTGGTCGCCGTGTTGACCACATAGGTCTCCGCGACCTGTTTGTGCACGACGCCTGCGCCGTCCTTCCACACCGTCAGTGACGGCAGGCCGTAGCTCGCCAGATCCTGCCGATAGGTGGTCTCGATCTTCGAGGCCGCCGTCTCGCCATTGGCCAGTGGTTTTGTCTCGACGATCGAGGCGAAACCCAGGAACCTGCGCGCCGCAGGATCGTATTTGCCACCGGCATAGGTATAGCTCGACACCGCCGTCTGGCCGCGGCCGTCACCAACCGATAGTTTTGTCACCGCATGCACGAGTTGCGGCAGGTAGTTATTGACCCAGGTCGATGACGGCGAATACTCAACCGCAACCGTGCCGCCCAGTTCCGTGGCGATCTGCTTCAGCAGGTTCGGATTCCCCGTGCCGGCGTTCGAGATGAACATGTGGCTGTAGTCGGTGAAGTCAGGCAGACCATCGCCGTTGAAGTCGCCAACGATGGTGCTGGCGCTGATTCCAACCGGCAACGTAAATTGAACAGGCGATATTGTTGTCGATGTCAGGCGTAGAGAAAACAATCTGACTATGCCGACCCTATCGTAAGCGGTATATATGCTTCCCCCGACCGTTATCATATCCATGCGGCCGTCATTATCGAAATCGCGAAGGATCGCCGAGGAACCAGCGATCGATGGCAGTGTGAAACTCTTAAAACCTATGCCGGTCGACAGCCATATAGCGGTGCCACCGCCGTTGGCTCGAAAGCGAACAATATCAGTGGCGCCATCACCATTCACATCCGCAAAAGTGCATAAACCTGAGCCCAGCGTGTCCCGGCTCTCGGAGGAGCAATCGAGTGCGAAAGAAGCGCCACTCCCCTGCCATTTTCCGTTCGAAAGTGCGCCCTTTTTGAAACTGCCTGCGGCAAGCAGTGGGACCTGACGACCGTTCCCGAGGAAATCCCCTATCCCGACCAACCTCCCCTGAGAGTAGTCTACAGTGTCAAGACCATCGCCGTCTGTGTCCGCCAGAAAGGTAGGGATCCCATAAAGATCCGTCAGAGTGGCGGTATTAGGCAGTGTTGCGCAAATACCTTGGTAACCAGGGGGTGCGGAGGGAATGCATGTGCGTTTTGTCAAGGTCAGTTGTGGATCGCTCGTGAGGATTGAGCTGTATGCAGAAGTTCGAGTGTTGCCGTTCTGACCAAATGTTACGGTCTCTTTTTCAACGTAAACAAAGTCAGCTGTATTTTTTCCTGTGGAAAATCGACCCGCATCGAGGAAATCACCGCTGTCAGCCTTGCCAGTACCACTATCATTATAAGAGTCTATCTGAAGGGATGTGGATCCTGTTGAAACACCAGCTGACGAAAACTTAAATATTTTTTCAAAGGTCGTCTTTGTCGTGATTGTTTCACCGCCGCTTCCGCCGCTGTGACTTGTCGTCGTGGTTGTGCCTTCGCCAAAAATTTCGTCACGACCATCTGAGTCTAGATCACCGACTTGCCTCGGTGCGACCTCGCTAATTCCACTGCGCGTTGGCGGACCTTGCGGAGTGCTGACGGTCGCATAGACCCCGTCGGTATTCTGATAGGTCATCTGGCCGAGCACCTTTGCGGTGCCGCCGGTGATGGTGCCGTCAGTTGCGACCGTCGCATCGGTGCCGTAGCGGGTAACGGCGGTGAGGCGCGAGGTGTTTGAAAACGGCGCCTGGTCGTAGGTCAGTTTGTAGGCGCTGCGCAGCGCTCCGCTCACTTTGACCGAGATCGCCTTGATGCGCTGGCTGGTCTCCGAGATGTCGCGGCCATTGCCCATTAGGATCATGTCCGGACGGGTTTCCAGATAGAATTTTACCACAGTGCCGTTGTAGCTGACGCTGTCGGGGTAGCAGACCGGGCTCGCCGGACAGGTATAGCTGTAGGTAACTGTGTTGCCGTTGGTGTCGGTAACCGAGGTCAGCAGCCAGCGGTAGTTTTGGGCTAGATCATACGCCGGCGTGCCGGCGGTCGGTGTCAGGTTCGCAACCGCCGCCACCGAGCGAAATGTCGAGACGGTGGCGTCGCGATCGGTCAGCTTCCATTCATTGGTGGTGCTGTTAAGCGCAATGCGGCGATAGGATTCATTCTCCGTCGCATGCGTGCCTCCGGTCGAGCAGGAGGGCGACACCATGCCGGCAACGCAAGTGACCATCGCCTGGCCGTCGAGCAGATAGATGTCGGTCGCATCGTAAGCCGGCATGCCGTAGCCGGGTGTTGCCCGCTCGATCACATCAAAACCATCGAGCCCCCAGGCATAGCCAAGCCAGCCCTGATAGAGGCCGCCGATCTTGGTCTTGCGCGAGGAGTTGTAGTTCAGCGCGATCTGCGGCTCGATGCCATGGAAGGCGGGCACATCGATGCCGATGGCATAGCCCAGATTGCCGTTGCCAGCTGCCTTCGGCAGATCCACCTTCGGAGTGCCGATCGCTTCGGGATCGCCACTGTCGGTCGTCGTGGCAGCAGCTGCGGCTGCAGCTTGTGCCTCAGGGTCTTCCGGAGCCGCCTCGGTATCGGTCGTCTCTGCCGCCGTGCCGGATTTGGTCGTCTTGGCGTCCTTGCTATCGGCTGCCTTGGCATCAGCCGGCTTGGCGCCAACCTTGGCCGCCGCGTCAGGGCTGCTACCGGCCGCCAGCGCGTCATCAGTGCCGCCGCCAATTGAAGGCGCCTGCTGCGAAGATCCAGAGGGTGCGGCGCCGCCCGCGGCTTGCCCGTCGGATCCCAGCGCCGCCCCACCATTGCCGTAGCCGCCACCAGAGGCTCCAGCACTCGTAGAAGCGCCTTGGCTCTCCTGCGCAAGCGCCGCCATCCCAGCACTTCCACCAAGATTAGCGACAAAAGAAATATCCGCGCCAACGACACTCGCGACAAGCACTGCCGCGCCAACAAGCAAACGTTTCATGATTCCCCCGAGCCAAGTTGCTTATCGATACTCGCCTTTCATTTGGGAGATACGACACGCTCTCGTTGCCAAACAGTTGTCCACAGAAATATTTGGGCAAGAGGGAGAATATGCCCGAATCCCTTCAGATCAACTCTCACTGTTGCCGCGCGTTATGACGGCGAGAATAGGCGGCCGAACTGCAAGCCATCGTCGGCACCACTCACCGATAGATGCCCTTTCGCTGCCAAGGTCGAACTGACCACCGCTCTAAGTAAGGCAGGCACTCGGCGGGGTGGCTCAGCGTAAGGAATTCGGTAAATTCGGCACTGGTCATTAGCCAGACGCAAACGAGAACTCGCGGTGTCGGACAGACCCGAGGTCCCGACAATGCCGTCGATGGCGCCGTTTATGGTGGACCTATGAAGAGCCTCCGGAGAGGGCCAAGCCTCCTCAGCGCGGATGGCACTAAGTTCACTGTCTTTGCGAGCAACGGTGATTAAATTGCGGGTGGAATCGACCCGGAGCACCGAGCCTTGGCGGGTGATCGGTTCGAGAATGGTCTTCATCTCGTCGGCGGCGATGAACTGCAGCTGCAGCACCTGCACCTTGACGCCGGGGCCGGACGGCGAAACCGATGGCACGCTGACCGGCGGTGTGCCGGACATGATCTCGGAAAGCGGCACGACCTGGTAGGTGCCGGCGCGGCTGGTGATGCCGGCGCCGTTGACCGCAAGCGCCGATTGCAGGATGTCGACCAGCGCATCCTTCGACACCGGCTGCGAGGTCTGCAGCGTCACCGTGCCCTGCACGCGCGGGTCGACGATGTAGTTGAGGTGCAGCGCGTCGCCGAGCACCGCCTTGGCCGCCTCGGTGATCGGCGCATTGATCAAATTGAGCTCAAATTGCCCGGAGCCATCGGTCGTCACCTTGGTGACCGGGGCGCCGGAGGAGACGAACTGGCCCGAGCCCTGATACTGCGGTGCCGTTGAAGCGCTGCGCCTGGCCGGCGGCCGAGATAACGGCGCCAGGCCCGGTGTAGCCCGCCCGCAACGGCGAGTTCCTGGCATGCAGGCTGTCGATGGGTCTCGGTGAAGAAGTCCTTGCCCGGCGCGGAGGTGCAGCCGGCAAGCGCCAGCAACGTGCACAACACGACGCGATGACCGGGCTCAATTGCCATACACTTGATTCCCCTGACATCAAGCCTAGGGCTTCTTGCAAGCCGATGTCAGGAATGATGGTGGTGTATCCACAGGGTTGGCGGCGGAGGGCAAGCTGCCGGTTTGCGATCTGAATATTATACGGGACCGAGCTAGCTGGACCAGCGCCATCTCCTGCGAGACCGCGGTGGGGGCTTACCCGTCCACGCGCTGGATCGACATGGCAAAAAGAGCGCTGCACCGTAATTCAGTGGGCAAGTTATGCAGTTGAGAACGTAGCCGAAATGGGCAACGGCGAAAATTAGCTCGTTTCATACTTTTCTAGCAATGGGACGAGATATTTTAGCGCCCATTCTTTATTTTCCGGCCTCGGCATGCTTGTCACATACGTGACAAAGTCGCTCTTTATTTTATCTACACCGCCCCAAGCGTTATCGAATTGTTCTATGAAATACCTGCTTCCTGCAACTATGCAATATCTCATAAAAATATCCCCAACTATTGAAAATTCACCGCCGACTGATGTTATTCCAATATTGTCTTTAAATCTAGCGTTCATCATCCATAATCTATTTTCAGACGAGTACGGAGCCAAAAATATAATATCTTTGTCAATCTTCCCAAAGGCGTTCCAATAGAAACACTCTACACTAGTTTTCTCGAAAAAATCATCAAAAACCCTTTCATCGTCATAACCATCCTCGTCATCTCTAAGCTCCAAATCTCCCGGTATCAACCGATAGTCGAGGGTTTTGGGGACAAGAATTTCACCATTCGGGAAGTCTGCAGTCGGAGCGTTTTCCAACGCATATGTTTCTTCTAAAATATTTACACATATGCTGTCCAATTCTATCGTAGCTATTCTAGCTCCTTTGGGAATTTTCGTTCCGACATATTTTCGGTTTTCTATATCAGTTTTCATTGTGTCTTGCTTTTCTGAGTTTCGTTGTTCGATCCTTGGGCGCTATCAGATTTTGACGTATCTTTTTTATCGGTTATATCAGATTTCTCGGCCTTTGGGTTTACTCCAATCTCGTATGTGGTTTTTCTTTTGCCTTTTTCTGTTGTTTTTTGAACCTCGATTGTTCTAATCCCTCTCGATTTCGATCCTGGTCGATCAACTACAGTGGTGCCGTCCGGGAAGGAGACCGCTGTTCCCGGTCCATATACCGTGTCGATTTTTTTGGGATCAGCTCCAGGTAACGCCTTAACTCCGGCCATATTTTTGTCTGCCTGCTCAGGATCGAGGCCTAAGTTCATTTTTTCTTTACCCGTCGCGCCTTTCGTCGCAGCGTCAACGGCATCTTGATAGCCTGCATCCTCTACGTCTTTATTTTCTGGAGGCGCTTGATCATCATCAGGCATCATTGAGTAGATGCCATAGCCCACGATGCCTACCACCGCAGCTACTGCAAGAGCTTCACACCCGCCGCCAGCACAAGCTACTCCCAATGCAATTCGACCTCCCCAAACGACGGCAGCGTTATGTCCGTTTGGGTCGCTTTTGTTAATGGGATCGTTCTGCGCGTACGCATATCGGTTGGTGCCAACTCCTGGCTTGGTCGGATCCCAGTCGTCCGGCGAGATGAACCGTACCGTATGAACGTCAGACCGCACATCGTGCTTTCGTAGGTGCAGCCCGTACGTCGCTGAAGCATAAGCTCCGACCGTGCCCGTCACCATCATGGAGATGGTCAGCAACACAGCGAGTGTACATCGAACCATCCTATTGCCGATCGATCCCATCAAATCCCCCTGCCCAGCAAGTGTATATCGTGACGTCAATTCAGCTTTGGCTCGCGCCAACCCAGTGCTTCCGCCTTGGCGAAGGCTTCCCGATTGGCTTTGTAAAGCTCGTTCGCATAGGCGATCCGGTCGGCCGGAATGTCGCTTTGCTTTGGGTATTTCTGGATGATGTTTGCATCGAGCAGCCGGTAGTAGGCCGTACCCTTCTTCACCAGCGTATAGGCGTTGGCCGGATAGGCCTCGATCAGCACATCGGCGACGGCGACGGCGTCTTCGTAGCGGCCGCTTGCGATCAGAGTGTCGAGGATTGGCGTTGCGACGATCGACAGCGCCTCGCGCTGCGAAAGCATCTTGAGATAGACGCCATTCCGAATAGCCTCGTCGGTCATCTCGAGCTTTTGCCGATACCATGCGTCGCGCGTGTAGCCGATGGCGATGCTGCCGAAGCATATGGTCATGCCGTGCGGGCGGACGATTGGCACCGATGGCATAACAATAGAGACGAAGAAACGAATGGGACGGGCGGACCGGACTACGACGATCACGCTTCGATCGCCTTCTATCTTTTCGCAAAGGGGCGATCGGCTAACGCTGCTCGGTACATCGCTCAGTGGAAGCCCTACTATGGGTTCCTAATCGCCAGTCGCCTATTTGAACATTGTATGGCCACAGAAGTATTCGGCAATTTGCCGAAGCTTGCAGAGACCGTGAACAAAGCGGTCTCGTTGGCAAAGGCGCCGCCTGCTTTAATTGCAGCAGCGTTCACAGCCCTCCCGGGCTTCGCATCTCCTGCTCGTGCAAAGGTTCTACTGAAGAAGCTCGCTGCAAAAATAAGACCCGGCGAGCACTTTCCCGAAGACTATGCCGGCAACTCGCACCGAGATACCTATCGCAAAGCGACGTTGCGTTGTGCCATCCGCATGGCAAGTCTTGGCATGGTACAGGAGGCAGATCGTACGCTTCAGGTCGTCGCACCACAACGGTATGGCATGTGGTTGCTACGCGAGGCGTGGCACATTGATCTACTCGTCCCTTTTGCATTGAGTGCCGCCGCACGCTGCGCGAACGAGTCTCGCATAGCCGAATTCTTCGATTGCCTACCCAAAGAACTTTGGGTGTTGGTCGACGACGTACCACGGCCTGCGACCGACGAGGCTCAGCAAAAGCTCCTCAGTGAACGTTTGAAGGAGTTGGAGAAGTCAAAAGCGGAGGCACCGATAGAAATCGAAGAGCGGCGCAAGAAAAGCACGCTGTCATCATCCGACAGGTATCATGCTTCCGAAAAGATTTCTGACCGTGTCATGCCGCTCCTCGCGTTGGTCAGGCTGCTCACGTCCATAATTGCGGCGCCTAAGAAAACCGAAGCTCATAATGCAACCCTGGCCTTTCTCGATGCATGGGAGGCGGCTCAAACCAATGCAAGTAGGCGAGGTGCTTATGTGCAGCGAGAAGGACTTCGATTCACAGACGCTCTCTACAAAGGCTGTGCAATCGAGATGTTTGCGGCGCTCGATTTGGCCATTCCTAATTCGGCCAGACGGTTGTTCTCATGCGTAGAGCGTTGCGAGGTAGTAGCACCTGAAAGCGTCATTTGTCTCATAAGGCGGTTCGCGGCAACACGTAGCTGTCATAGCGAAGCTGGGAAATTAGCGGTGCTGGCTGTTCGGCTTATCGAACGTGAGGACGATGTGCAGCGTCGCAGCCAACTGTTCGCCAGCCTGTCGCGTGCGCTGCTGCAAGCAAATCGCGCCGAGTCTGCGCTAATCTTCAAGCGCGGGCTGAGGGATCTCGATGCCATAGGCTCGGGTGACTACGAATTTGCCAATGAGCTTCTGCACTTCGCGGCCACCTTGCGGGACGGAACATTGAAGCCGGAGTTAGCGCTTCGTCTGGCTAAAATATGCGAGATCAACGTGTATGACTCGCACAAATGGCATTGGCCCCTTACCGCGCGGGCACTTACGAGCGCGTCGGGAGCCGCTTACCTGGCGCAGATTGCCCGCTGGCATGACCGTGACAAAGTCGATCTAGGCCTAACCTTGCCATCCGCACTGACATACCTTGTGGAGAACAACGTTCTAAGCTCGGCGATTGGCGTATCGCTGCTCTGGTTGGTTGATCCTCAGGTCCTGATGAATTGGGGATGGCATGACTTAGTGAAGGCTATGATCGGACGGAATGCCACCGAGCCCGTGCTGCAAGACGTCCTCGATCAATACGAGCATTCCTTTCCGGGCAGATCGTCAAGTCACTACCTCAATGAGTTGAGTCAGGCATTGGGCACCAATCCCAAAATGGCCGCGAAATTCGCTGAGCGCATCAAGCTATTTACGCTGCGAGGCAAAGCGCCGCGAAAGGTTGAGAGGGAAAATCGTTCTTCGGCATCGGGGCTCAGTGACCGCAATAACATTCGCAAACAAGACGCAGAGCGCCAGGCCACGTTAACAAAGGCATTGGCAGATTTGGACCCGACGGACGCTGCGTCATTTGAGAGCTTTGTTGAAAAGCTGGAGACATTGGCCGGCTGGCCCTACAACAAATCTGACGCTTATAAGGCGTTGCGAGATCGCGTTCTCTACGGTGACCGGGCTAAGCATATTGAAGTTATAGTCGCAGCGCGGAACCTGGAATTGTTCCAAAAGAACGATCTGCTACAGGCAATTAAGGACGAATGGACTCAGGATTCGCCAAGCCAACTGGTGGTGCTTTCCGGATTTGGTCTGCGGCTGGTGCGAGAACACGCCGAAGAATTGCTGAACCGGAAATGGGGCTTTGGCTCCGATCTCTTCAAGCTCTCAGAATTGACGAGCATCCCGATTGACGAACTCGCTATCGCGTTGGTCGAGGCAGCGACGACCCGAGAATTGAATGCTGCGGCGATGACGTGGCTAAGCATCGCAACCATTCTTTCAAAACGCGCCGATGCTTCCGTGCCCCGTATAGCGCTTGAACGCCTGCTCGATAGCGGCGCAGCAAGGCTAGCCGATCCGATCGGCGACGGGCCGTGGCGAGATGAACTGGACGCTGGAGCAGACCCCGACAACATCGCTGCTGGCCTGCTATGGTTTCGTCTTGGGTCGCCGATCGCCAAGGAGCGATGGCGTGCTGCGCATGCTGTGCGTTCGGTTGCGCGGTACAAGCAGTGGGACGTGATTGAACGCATGTTTGCCCTATTCGATGCGCCAGATGCCGGGGCATTTCAGGATCGCTCCCTGCCTTTCTTTGGCTATCACGCCCAATTATGGTTCCTGCTAGCCGTCGCCCGTATCGCTTTAGATTCGCCTGAGCATATCGCTCGCTTTCGCCCGAGGCTCGAAGCGATCGCTTTCGACGACATGTTTCCACATGCGGGCCTACGTGAGGCCGCGTGCAAGGCATTGCGACACTGCCTTGCAGGAAAACGCGATATGGACGCCAAGAGGCTGACTTCCAGGATCGCCAAGATAAACCTATCCAAGTTTCCAGTCGCCAAAACGCGCAACAGCGGAGCGCGCGATTTCCCTTGGGAACGGCCCAAGGATGTTCCTGAGCCGGAACCCCGCTTTTATTTCGACTACGATTTCGAGAAGCAAAACATCGATAATCTGGCCAGGCTCTTCGGTCTCCCGAAATGGAGGATAAGCGACCTCTGCTACGAATGGGTACGCAAGTGGGCGCCGGGCGTGACCTCGATGAATGATTTCTCCGGTAGGGAACGTCCATCCGGCCAGCGCGGATATTATCGGCCGACCGATGACGCCTATCAATCGCACGGCACCTATCTTGCATGGCACGCGCTAGCGGTGGTTGGAGGTCAGCTGCTTCTGGAGCGGCCAATTACCGACGAAAGCTACTACGATGACCCCTGGCAAAACTGGTTATCCGAGTATCGCATCTCACGCGCGGATGGGTATTGGATCTCGGATGGAACCAGTGATTGTCCTTTGGTGGCGCTCAACGATCTAAGACGCGGTACCGGCTCGGACACTGAACGTGATCTGCCAATTGACGACAAGCCATTCTTAGCGACCCTTGCAGGGCTCAGCGAGACATTGCCAAAAGACTTAATTGTGCAAGCGTCCTGGTCTTCCCCGGACAGCGTGAATTGCAGTGTTATGTCGGCTCTCGTTCCTCCAGTGGATGCGGAGTTGTCTGCCCTTGCCGTGGCAACTTCACCATCATTCCATATGTGGCTGCCGTTCTATGAAACGTACGATGAAGAAGAGGATTCGCGCTTCCGTCGCGACGGTATGGAGCCCTGCGATCCGTGGATCACACATGCCCAGCAATCGGAGAGTCTAGACAGATACGATCCGTTGGGTGCGCCATCTGCGATATCAATTTATCACCCGTCGACGCTCATTGCCGCTAAGCTTCAGCTCTCCGCAACGAAGCCTTGGTCTCATGCATGGGTCGACAAAAGTGGTTCATTCGCACTCCGGTATGAAGGGTGGGGTGGCTGGCAGGGAGAGGGCGAAAGTGAGAATCGGCATGGTGGGCATGCGCTTTATTGTGATCGTTCATTCCTCGCACGGATGTTGAAAGAGCTGGATCGAAATCTGCTTCTATTGGTGAAGCTCCAACGCTACCACGAGCGGAAGGAGCATGGTGATGGAGTGAGCGAAGAAGGCAAGTTTACGCACTCGTTCATGGTGGCGATCATCGATAAGCAGCTTGGCGCGAAAATAATTGAGCCAACGTCAGCGCAAATCAATGCCGTGGCAAAACTCGGTCAGTACGGTTTGCACGAATTTGGCAAACGCCTACGTGTCCTGAGGGAACAACCGGCGGCCAAGCGGTCGCTCCGCCAGCGAAAGCCTCGCCAAGAAACCAGCTAACGCGCATTCGGCTGCACCGACCAGGCTCTACTCGCTACGCTCCCCGAGCCAGGTCCGGCTTCGCCGGAACGTGCGTCTCGGCCATGCGGTGACGATCCCTTGCGCGATCCATACGGCACTTCTTGCCGGGGGTTGTTGGTCCCGCATCCCGCGTTCGGCGGCGCTATGCTGACACTCCTACGGCTGCCTTGTTCTCGCCTGCCGGCAGCTATTGGGTCAGCCAAAGGAGGCCTCGAACTACTTGCGGCGCATTGCTGCTCGGCAGCTTAGGGGCCGGCAGGGGACTGTCTGTTTTCAGCGCTGCATATGAATGAGCAGACGTTCAGGTCGGGGCCGGGCGTCGTCGTGACGTAACCCAAAACGGTCCGTCCGACTGGGCCGGCGGGACAACCGCTGATGAATAGGCTCACCAAACAGCGGGCACAGTTCACCGAGGTGCCCAACTCACTCCTGGCCGATACAACCACAGCCTGACGCCGACAACCCGCGCGGACATTTCACAGTGCCCAACCGGTTCGGCAAGGTAGCTACTGGACAGGCAAGCGGCCGGCGAAAGGCGCGCCAGTGTGCGAGGTGGCAGCAAGTAATGGACAATCTGGCTCCCGATGGTGAAATCAGCGGCGATACTCAGCGCCGAGCCTTCCGACAAGTAGGTCTCTTGTACGCGCCGGCACTTTCCGGCATCACCTTGCGCATCCGGGTCTCCCGAGATGCTAGTGCTGCCGGAGAAACTTCCCATGAATGATACGCCCAAAATCAATTCGATTTTGCATGTAAATGGACTGGTCTGGATCACCTCGCTTAGGGAAAGCGAGGTGGGCGTGACGCGCCGTCTGGTTGAAGATCTGGAGGTCTTTTGCAATTCAATCCGCCTCCCGTTTTTTGTCGAAGAACCCCAAACGGCGGTCGACCTTTTGCGTCTTCTCGATGAACTTGCTTTGGCGGCCAGAGTAAAGGGTTTCAGCCCGATAATTCATTTCGACACCCACGCGGGGAAAGAAACAGGGCTCGCGATCGCGGCCTCAGATGAGAGCATCCCATGGGAGGTTCTCATGGAGAAGCTCCGGGCGATCAATATCGCCACGAGAAACAATCTCTGCGTCATTTCTTTTGCCTGCTACGGCTTCCATCAGGCGGTTCCCATAACGATTCTGAAGGAGGCGCCCTTTTACATGCTGGCGGCCCCGGACAAGATCGTGAGGGCAGGCTATGTTGAAAGGGTAGTCGTACCCTTCTACACGAGCGTGTTCACGGAAATGGATATCATGGGCTCTTTCCAGCGCCATCTGGGCGAAGAGCTCCTGCTCTTGCACAGTGAGGAGCTCTTCCTGACATCCGTGATTGGGTACATCCGCGAAAAGTGTATCGGAAAAGCGGCACAAAGGCGGGTCGAAGACTTGCTGACCCAAGCCAGGAAAGAGGGTATTCTGCTTACTCCCGAGCGGCTCAAACAGTATCGGAAGTTAATCCGAACCGGCATCAAGCCCACTCAAGGGCTGCTTGACAGGTGGGTGACCAGCTTCCTTTTGGGAAAGCCCATCTCCTTCCAGATTGCCGACGTCATGAATCTGGTGCACAAACAACAGAAATAGCGGTTCCTGCGAAAATAAAGCCCCTACGAGGGGCTCTTTTCTCGCTCCAGCATAGTGCTGTGCGATGAGACTGCTTTTGGACTCCAGGAAGTTGCTCGGCGTAGGCGTGCCGGCCGCGGTGTTCGATCATGATGGTTATGGTCAAATTGGCCGCCACCTACCGAAACTCGATCGTACCACCATAGATCTCTTCCGGTCGGAGAACGTTAGGCGCGCTAGACGACAGGCGGCACCTCTTCAGAGCGTGGAATGGCCAGACCTGTGACTTCAACCTCATGGACTGAAGTCGAGCCGCGCTGTTGAAATAGGCCGACCAGTCTGCCGGGCGGGAGAGAGCAACTTGCCAGAAGGGAGATTTAACGTAGCCCGGATGGCCGCTTCCAGGATCTACTGGGGTAGGTTCAACGTCCGATATGAGGCGCATTGCTGCCGCCAGCCGGCAACCGCTGCGAGGATGAGGAAGGACAAACGGGTCGCTGGAACTCGCCAGCCCACTGTTCACTTGCTATGCGTTGGAATGTGCATATATTGTGCATATGAGAGGTCGAAGATTTGCTATGGCCCACGCACAGCTCGCACATTCCACCGCGATCTCAGGCTTTGTCGATAGCCTTCAGGAGCCGCGCACGCCTTATATCTCGCCGAAGCGCCTGTCGCAGGCGCTTGGCGTGAAGGTGGCCAACCTGGCGCAATTGACCGGTGTCCATCGCAACACGCTGCGCAATCCCTCATCGGAGCGCCTGCAGGGCCGGATGCGCGAGATGGTGAAGGTGATCTCGGCCGCGACGGAGCTCACCGGCGACGTCGACAAGGCAATCTACTGGTATCGCAATGAGCCGATCGCCGACTATGGCCATCGCACGGCGGCCGAACTCGTCGCCGAAGGCCAGGTCGAAGCGGTCCTGGCCTTCATCCGGGATCTCGAGAACGGGGCGCGCGGGTGAAGGTCACCCGCGTCGGGCCGGACGAGATCTTCCATCGCTATCTGACACCCAAATGGGCCTTCTTGCCCACCAGCGGTGCAGGCGCGGCGATCGATGGCGGTCGTTTCAACCGGCCAGGCGTCGAAGCACTCTATCTGTCGCGTTCGACCCAGACGGCTCTTGACGAATATAAGCAGGGCGCCAGCATCGTCCCGCCGGCAACGCTTGCCGCCTACAAGATCACGCTCGCTGAGGTGGCCGACCTTTCGCAGGGATTCGACCCGGAGATCTGGGACAGCGCTTGGCAGGAATGGGATTGTGCCTGGCGCCAGATCGCTCGCATCGACAAAAAAATGCCGCCCTCGTGGAAGCTCGCGGACCTGATCATCACGGCCGGGCTCCGCGGCATCCTGTTCCCGTCGCTGCGTCACGCCGGCGGCACCAATCTGGTGATCTTTCCGGCCAATCTTGTCGACGGCGACCATGTCGCGGTTCACGATCCCGACGACCGGCTGCCGCACGACCAGTCATCTTGGCCCTGAGTTGCTAGCTGTCGTAAGCAACCTGGTTTCCGATCAGTTCAGAGCGCCTCATCTTCAACGATGCCTGTCGTGGGCTCGCGCTCTTCGCCGTCGCCCTCCCCCCGGCCAAGGCCGATCGGTATATCCCCGGCCAGCAGCTTCTCCTTCGATAGCAGCCCTGCGTCCTCGAGCGCCTCGAAGTCCGGCAGCTGGCGCAGCGTGTCGAGCCCGAACTGCGACAGAAAATTTTTGGTCGTCACATAGGTATAGGGCGCTCCCGGCTGCGGGCTGCGCGGCCCCGAGGCGATCAGCTCCTGCACGCGCAGCACGCCGATCAAATCGCGCGACACCTCCTTGCCGAAAAAGCTCGACAGCTCGCCACGCGTGATCGGCTGGAAATAGGCAATGCACATCAGAACCAGCGCCTCCGCCTGCGATAGTTCCTTTGCCTCTTTTGCCCCCTCGCCCGCTGCCGTGCCGAAGGCGGCGCGGATGGCGTCGCCAAAAACCTTTCTGGTCCGGTGCTGCCAGCCGCCGGCGACCGCGACCAGCTCATAGGGGCGGCCGGCGAGCTCGGCGCGAATGTCGTCGATGATCAGCTCGAGATTGCAGTTTCTTCCCACTACCCGCGCCAGCACCTCGCGCGGCACCGGGTCGCTGGCGGCAAAGATCACTGCTTCGACGCGGCCCATCCACTCGCGCCAGCGCAGCTCCGGCGGCAGGTGGTCCAATTCCGTGTCGAACAACACAGGCTGTTCGTTCGGCTTGCGGCGGGCAGAGGCTTCGGTCATCGCTACAACCCAAAAAGCCGGAAGGTGGTGCGGCCGGAGAGCTCGCGCACGGCATTCAATTGTTGGAGCCGGTCGAACAGGCGCCGCGCCGCAAAGCGGGACAGGTTCTTGGTCGTCAGCGAGCCCGAAACGGCATCATCGTCGAGCAGTCTTTGTATCACCTCACTGGCGCCCTTGGCGCGCAATTTTGGTGCGATGGCGATGAGTCTTTCGGCACGACGTGACAACTCGGCGGCCAGCCGGCAGGACTCCGTCGCCGCTTGAACCAGCGCAACGCAGACCGCGCGCTCAAAACTTTTTTCGCCGGGTCGGATGCGCTTGCCGCCGGGCTCGCGGCGAAAAGCCGGACCAACGGCCTGGGCAATCAGCAGAGGTAGCGGCCGTGGCCAGCGCAGGCTCTGCGCCAGCACCAGGTCGGCCAGCCACCAGGCCAAAAGCTCGGCATCGGGGCGCATGGTGACGACGCGGGCGGCGATCGCCGCGGCGGCGAATGGCGCCGGCTGCTGCGACCCCGCTACATCCTCGATCTCCGTGCAAAGGTCGCCGAGAACCGCGCTGTCCCAATGGAGCCCTAGCTGGTCAACAATCTTTTCGAGCCGGCCGGCGCTGTTGGCGGTCGGCTGCACGGCCAGTTGCCGCCAGGCGCCAAGGATGGCGCCGGCGGGACCGGGATCGGCGCCGGTCGGGCAGAAGTGCCAGGCATCGCGCAAGGCGGCTTCACCCTCGGCACGACCGGCGAGCCGCATGCTGGCGGCGGCGCATCTCAGCGCCAGCCGCTGGCGCCAAGCGCCGGCCCAGGCGGGCTGCGCACGGGCCAGCGTGTCGAGCGAAGCCAAGGCGGCACCGGCCTGGAAGGCGGCGGCGGCGTCGCTCGGCGTGCTGCCGGCGACGAGCGCCCAGGCCGGAACAATCGGCGACGAGGCGGGGGTGGCAGTCGCGAGATCGAGGCGAATCATGATTTGGAGGGTAAAGCGCCCGTGCGCTTTGCGCCACGATTTTCGCGCCAAAACGCACAGCCTGTCAGATCAGCATAATGAACGATAATGTTGCATTATCGTTCATTCTTGCGCTAAATGGGGAAATGGCCGGTTTCGTCGAGCAGAAGCCCAAAATTCACGCCCAGCGACCTCCGGACCGTCCCGCAGCGCGACGATCTTTCCTGGAACGGCTACGCTAGCGCTGGTGCATCCCACTGACGCTTCTAAGCCTGCGGGCGCAAACCTGGCGCTGCCCGGTAGAAGATCACCCGCACCGACGGAACAAGCTGGCTGAGGTAATCGAAATCGCCAACATTGCCGGTCAGGACCGTCGCCCCGAGCATACCGGCCTGGTGAAAGATCAGCGCATCGTTGAGGAAGCGGCGTTCATGCCCCTTCCCTTTCGGCAGATGGCTCAGCCGGAACAACAGGCCGGCCAGCATGCCGGCGCGTCCCCAAGCGGTGGCGTCGGGTGCATGCAGCCGGTGCGCCGGAATATCCTCGATCGTATCAGCAACGGCTCCCAGGACCGACTTCGTCGTCGGGTGCGCCGGGTCGAGCCGGCCGAACACGTGGCTGAGCTCGGCAAGGCAGACGGCCGAGTGGTAACAGAGCCGATACGTCAGAAGGTTATCGACCGCTTCGGGCGTACGTCCCTGCAGGACATCCAGATAGACGCTGGTGTCGAGGAGCAATACGCCGCCGACAGGCGGCTGGTCACCTGCCCAGGACAGGGTGGAATCTGGTCGCCGTTCCAGCCCTGCCCTACGCCGCTGTGGTTTTAGGGACCGCAGTGCGCCGCCTAGATCAAATGCCAAGATCGATGTCCGCGGAGATGCTGCCCTTGCGGCCGACGAGCCGGGCGCCAAAATCATCCTCAAGGGCCAGCCGCGACAAGGCGAGCTCAAGCAGTTCGGTGTCGGAGGTCACATGGGCACGCTTCTTTGCCGCCTCGATCAATTCCGACGGCACCCTGCCGGAAAGGCGTGTGTTCTTGGCCGCGCCAAGCAGGCCGACCGCCCTGGCCTGCTCAAGCACCAGACGGTTGCGGGTGTGGGCGATCCGCTCCTCGCTTGCGGCTGTCGCTGCGCCACGTATGGTCATCTTGGTATCTCCATCTGTTGAACGGAATATAAAGGATGTTGAACATGAAAGCAAGGAGAGACCACCCCCTGAGAGGCCATCCCTGGATCGGAAAGGCCCGTTGCGCTCCCGCTGATGCGATACGAGGACCGGAGCGGAGGCAATTCCCGCAGCTATTCCGTCACACAGCTCGCGGTGGACAATTCCGGACTTTGGCCGCACCTTCGCTCGTAAGAATCGCATTGCTGCGACAGTAGAATGGACGAGGCTGGAATTTGATGGTGTCCACCGACGCAATCGACACCGATGACCTGCCGGACATTGTCGACGTCGTCATGGAGATGGGGCGGCCGGATGAAGGCCCCTCCCCTCCCCCGCCGGTCCTTGACACGCGACAGACATCGTTGCCTACGCATCTCGAAAGGCTCGCTGACCGGGCGCGCGATTATGTCGAGGCCGCAAGTTCGGCGAACACCCGTCGCGCCTACGCAGCCGACTGGAAGCATTTTTGCGCCTGGTGCCGGCGCCAGTCTTTTGATCCATCGCGGCCCGACCCGCAGACCGTTGGCCTCTATATCACCGCGCAGGCTTCGGGCACCGGAAGGGACAAAAAGGCGGTGGCGACGATCGAGCGTCGCCTGTCATCCCTGACCTGGAACTACACTCAGCGCGGCCAATCGCTTGACCGGAAGGACCGTCATATCGCCACCGTGCTCGCCGGCATCCGCAACACGCACGCTGCCCCGCCCCGTCAGAAGGAGGCCGTGCTGCGCGACGATCTTATTGCCATGCTGGAGACGCTCGACCGCGGCACGCTGCGCGGCCTGCGTGACCGCGCCATGCTCCTTTTGGGCTTTACAGGCGGCTTGCGCCGCTCCGAAATCGTCGGCCTCGATCTTGGCCGCGATCAAACCGAGGATGGCCGCGGCTGGGTCGAGGTGCTCGACAAAGGTGTTCTTGTTACGCTGCGCGGCAAAACCGGCTGGCGCGAGGTCGAGATCGGCCGCGGCTCGTCCGACGCCACCTGCCCGATTGTCGCGCTCGAGACCTGGCTGAGGTTTGCCCGCATCGCGCATGGCCCCCTGTTCCGCCGTGTTACTGGTCAGGGTAAAACGGTCGGCGTCGATCGGCTCAACGATCAGGAGGTGGCCCGGTTGGTCAAGCGCACCGCCTTGGCCGCCGGCGTGCGCGGCGATCTCTCCGAGGGCGAGCGGGGACAGAAGTTTTCCGGACATTCACTACGCGCTGGCCTGGCTTCCTCTGCCGAGGTTGATGAGCGTTATGTGCAGAAGCAGCTTGGCCACGCCAGCGCCGAGATGACCCGCAAGTACCAGCGGCGTCGCGACCGTTTCCGGATCAATCTCACTAAGGCGTCCGGGCTCTGAAAAGCCCTCTCTTTTCCCATTGAGCGAACTCGACACCATTGCTCCGTCCTCCCACCTGGCGCTTATCGTGAGGCAACGGACTGATGAGTGCTGCCCTCTCTCCTCCGACAGCTATCACCTGGAACGCTTTGCTTAGCGTCTTCAAGGGAGGTGAAAGACAACATGGCGCTTTGCGATGTCAGGTCAGAACGCGGTCGGTTTGATCTGCAAATACTCGTCATAGGCTCAGAGTGTCGTGATCACTTGCCAGGCACCGGTACGGAGCGCCTTAGGAAGCCGATAAGAACTGGGCGTGATGCCTGGGTAAGCAGGATATTGTGCTTGGATGGTAGGCTTTGTCCGCAGACAAAATCGCAGAATTGTGCAGCATATTCAGTTGCATGAATCATATTATTGAGCCCAGTTCCGCGACCGTTAAGCTTTTGTTAACTTTAAATTTCTTGCCCGGGCGAACGAATCGGACATAATGACGGTTGCTTGGCGCTTTTACGTCAAAAATCGTTTTTAGAGAGTCTCGATCGAATGAACGTGAACTCGCCCGTTCCTACAAAGATCCCGCTGCTGTTCGAGAAAAGCATCCTCGATCAGGGCGACCAGATATCGAAGAAGTTGCACCTGCTTTCGATGCAGCGCTTCCCTCCCCACGCGAAGAAAGATCTTCGTTCGTTCTCGCTGGCGGAGGTTGCCACGTATCTGGGGGTTTCCCAGAGCCATCTGAAGAAACTGCATCTGGAAGGAAAGGGACCGGTGCCTGAAACCTCGACGTCGGGCAGACGTTCGTACACTGCTGAACAGATGCTTGAGCTGCGCCAGTATCTGGACCAGTACGGTCGATCTGACGCCCGCATGTATGTTCCCCATCGGCGGCCCAGCGAGAAGCTTCAGATTTTAGCTGTGGTTAATTTCAAGGGAGGCAGCGGGAAGACCACTACAGCTGCCCACCTGGCCCAATACCTTGCGCTTACCGGTCACCGTGTCCTAGCGGTCGATCTCGATCCGCAGGCGTCGCTTTCTTCATTGCATGGGTTCCAGCCTGAACTCGACCAGACGAAATCCCTTTACGACGCGATTCGTTATGACGACGAGAGGGTGCCTCTCTCCGAGATCATCAAGCCGACGAATTTCCCGGGCTTGGACATCGTCCCAGCGAACCTAGAGCTCCAGGAATTCGAATACGACACGCCTCTGGCAATGACTGACAAGTCTTCGAATGCGGGCAGGGCGTTTTTCACACGCATCTCGAAGGCATTGATGGAGGTCGACGATCGCTACGATGTCATAGTTATCGATTGTCCGCCGCAGCTTGGCTACCTGACGATCACTGCACTGACCGCGGCGACTTCAGTGTTGATCACGATCCATCCGCAGATGCTCGATGTGATGAGCATGGGCCAGTTTCTGCTGATGCTCGGGAACATCCTGGAGCCGATCAGAGCGGCTGGTGCCGAGGTGAATCTGGAGTGGTATCGCTACCTTGTTACTCGATTCGAACCTACGGACCAGCCGCAAGCGCAGATGGTGGCATTCCTGCATACGCTGTTCGGCGAATTCATCCTAAAGAACCAGATGCTGAAATCAACGGCGATTTCCGATGCGGGGATTACCAAGCAGACCCTCTACGAAGTCGAAAAGAGTGCGATGACCCGGTCCACATACGAGCGGGCAATGGAAGCCTTGGACGTCGTCAATGGCGAAATCGTAGCTTTGATTCATGAAGCATGGGGGCGCTGACTTGTCTGCTGACAAAAGTGCACCTTTTCCAAATGTATTCAACGGCCTACGCTGCCTGGAGGTAAAATATGGCACGTAAAAATCTTCTTTCTGGTCTCGTAGAAGCGGAAGCCGGCGAGCGGGAGGCATCTACCGCGGCTGCAGCATATCCGATCCGCGGAGCGTCAAAATCGATGATCCGTTCGGTCAACGAGTTGGCAAAGCAAGCGGATGCGTATCTTGAGGGCGAGCATGTCGTGGAACTCGACCCAAGCGCAGTCGACGGCTCGTTCGTTTCCGACCGCATGGGCGACGACCAGGAGCAGTACCAAGAACTGCTGGAAGCTATTCGGGAAAGGGGGCAAGATTCTCCCATACTTGTCCGTCCGCATCCAGGCTCCGACGGCCGCTATATGATTGTCTTCGGCCACCGCAGAGTCCGAGTCGCTCGTGAGCTGGGACGGAAGGTAAGGGCAGTCGTCAAGGAGATCGACGACAGGGCCCATGTAATTGCCCAGGGTCAGGAGAATTCCGCTCGTGCAAATCTTAGCTTCATCGAGAAGGCGATGTTCGCAAAGCGTCTTGAGGATTTGGGGTACGACAGAGATGTGATCTCGTCAGCATTGGCCTCGAACGCCGCTGCGGTATCAAAGATGGTGTCAGTCGTCTCAAGAATTCCGGCGTCTGTGATCGGCAAGATTGGATCCGCTACGTCTGTAGGCCGCGAGCGGTGGGTTGAGCTGTCTCTCCTCGCCGGCAAGAAATTCGAAATGGTTAATGCAATCTTGTCCGAACCAGAATTCGGTGAGTTGGAAAGCAACGAACGTTTTGAAAGGCTGCTAGGAGCCCTGAATGCGAAGGGGAAGCCGGTTCGCAAGGTAGGTCTGAAGTCCCAAGCACAATCCTGGGTCCCGGAGGACAAAGCAGTTAGCGTCAGCGTTAAGAAGGCAGGCAAGGCCATCACGATCGCCGTGAAGGAGATGGACGGCAGCCGCTTTGGTACGTGGATTTCCGATAATCTGAGCAACCTCTATGAGGCGTTCAGAAAGTCGGAGCAGACCTCAACAGGAGACTGAAACCGCAAAAGAAAAAGGCCCCCGAACGTCACCGTCGCGGAAGCCCTTCTCGTCTGTCGCAAGCTGAGAATCGCATTTCCCCGAATCACTGTCAAGAGTCGTGGCGCCGTTTTGGCGAGCAGATTTCTTTTGCCTAATCGAAGGTGAAAGAAAATGGAGACGGGTATTGCAACGACGCCCTTTGGGCGGCGGCCGATGTCGCTTGCCATGCTGGCAGCGCAAAACGATTCACGTGAAATCCCCAAGGGCAGGGTCGTCGACAAATGGCAGATCTACCGCAACCTCTGCGAGGGCAAGAGCATCGTCGGTATCGGCGATCGTGCGCTGGCCGTCCTGAATGCGTTGCTATCATTCTATCCTGACAGCGAATTGGGTGAGGAAAACGAGCTCATCGTCTTTCCCTCGAACGCACAGCTGTCGCTCAGGTCGCACGGAATGCCCGAGCCCACAGTCAGACGACACCTGGCGGCTCTTGTTGACTGCGGGCTGATCATCCGTCGGGATAGTCCGAACGGCAAGCGCTACGCGCGCAAGGGCAGAGGAGGGGAGATCGAGGAAGCATTTGGCTTCTCCCTGGCGCCGCTGCTTGCCCGCGCTCACGAGTTCGAGGCGGCGGCCGAGCGTGTTCGCGCCGACAACAGGGCGCTCAGGCTGATGCGCGAGCGGATCACTTTGCACCGCCGAGACATCCAGAAGCTGATCGAGGCGGCTGTTGACGAAGATGTTCCAGGCGACTGGGGAGGCCTGTGGAAGCGCTTCCGCGGCGTTGTGGAGGCAATTCCGCGCCGAGCCTGCATTGCCGAGCTAGAGCCCATCGTTGCCGATCTGGCCGCCTTGCGTGATGATGTGGATAAGCTGCTGGAAATCCATATGAAATCCATGAATCCGAGCGGCGATGACTCTCAAAACGAGCGGCAGCAATCTGATTCAAATACCGACTCTATTTTTGAATTTGAACCTGCTTTAGAGAAAGGCGGGGCGTCGGCCGAGCCCAAGACGAGGACCGCAGAGGCGCCGAAAACATACCCACTAGGGATGGTGCTGAAGGCTTGCCCCGAAATTGCGGATTATGCCGTCGACGGGATCGGCAATTGGCGCGATCTCATGATAACGGCCGCCCAGGTGCGGGGATATCTGGGCGTTTCGCCGTCTGCGTATGAGGAGGCGTGCCATGTGATGGGCCAAGAGATCGCGGCGATCGTGATTGCCTGCATTCTGCAAAGGGCGCAGCACATCAACTCGGCCGGCGGTTATTTGCGGGTACTGACCGAAAAGGCGACGTCAGGGCAGTTCTCTGTCGGGCCGATGCTGATGGCGGCGCTCAAGGCGAACGGCGCTATGGCGAAGATGACGGGATGACGATCGCCGATCCCGCAGCTTGTCGCTTTGCGCCCAGCTCAAAGCCAATGCGGCCTTTTCGGTCTTTGGTTTCGTCGACCGGCAGCAGTCTTGGTGGTTGTTGTCCGCGCGTCGGACCGACATGGCACAAGGGTGGGACAGTATTCCGAGAGTCTTGTTTTCAAGCATACGATGCTGGCGCTGCTCAATTATCGAGGTGGCGTCAGCACCCCCCACCGCTTGGCGCCAAAAGGTCGTCAAACAGGCCAAAGACTTGCTATGAGGGCCATTTGCTGCATGTATCTGAAACAGCTGCGGCCAGTGCGGTCGGCCAGCGGACAGGTAGACACTTACGGCAAGGAAACACCTTTATGGCGACTGGAACGGTAAAGTGGTTCAACGCGACCAAGGGCTTTGGCTTCATTCAACCCGACGGTGGTGGACAGGACGTGTTTGTCCATATTTCTGCTGTCGAGCGCGCTGGCCTATCGACGCTTGCTGACGGCCAGAAGGTCAACTACGAGATGGAACAGGATCGGCGGACCGGTAAATCGTCTGCCGGCAACCTGAGCAAGGCTGGCTGAACCAGGCACTCAAATTGGCAATCGCATCAAGCACGCAAGCTTCAGTGCACCAAGAGGACAGGTCTGGTGGCCTACCGGCATGTTGTTGAAGTGTCACCTTTGCTGACCCATATGCGCGGTGCGTCGGATGTTTCCTCCCATTCGTCCGGCGCGTTCCCCTTGATCACAACGTCAGCATCGATGTCGCTCAGCAAATTTCGCATATGCCATCTCCGATCGAGGTAAATATTGCCGGTCTACCTGCCCGGACCTGAAGACATGCATCCATGGCCAGTTTTCGCTTGTTTGTCTGATGAGGGAAACTCCGCAGCAGGATCGTCGCTGCGTCGTTCACATCGAATATGATGCGCTCACGGTCATGCCGGCCAACTTGCACCACCACGGGCCGGACGAACCTGCTCGACATGCAATTACACTCTCAATTCCGACCGTGACAGGTCTTCGCGTATCATGATGTCGGGTCAATTTATACATTTGTGGTTAGGGCCAGAACAGAACGACGGTTGCCCAATCTCAAGATAAGTTGCCTGCCCAATTTCAGCAGGCCGCTATCTGAATTCGGATGGGCACCAGTGTGGGCGCGCAAGAAAGCACAGCGGAATTCTGTCGCGTCCGGAACGTGAAACGGCGCTTGGTCCCGGCTCGGGCTTTCCTGAAGCCGAGCCTTCCTTCTTGGGTGCCAGCCGTGAGGAGGCCGCCGCCGCAAGGCGAGGCTGATAGGGGCGCGCTGGTGCCGGGAGAGGAAGAGGGCGGGCGGGGTGCGGTGGCGGGTAAAGGTCCGGGAGAGAGTCTCCCGGCGCCCGCCAAGGAGCAACACCCATGATCCAGATGGAAATTCTTGCGCCCAAGCGCAACGAGCGTGCCGGTTACAAGGTCGACCCCAGCCGCGGCCAGCGTAATGGCCGCGTGTCGTCAGAATGGTTCAACCGGCCGGCGGACGAGCGATATCTGTCGCTCAACGACCTTGGAAGTGCGGTGAAGAGCCGGTCGGAGCGCAGCAAGACCCGCATCGTCGAAAGTGAGCTGATCCGCGTCGAGGCCAGCCGCGACGATCCGGAGCGCCTGAGGCTAATGCTGCCCGATGCGCCTGCCCCTGTTGCCCCCACGCATTGGAGTTTTAGCCAACTCGCCAGTTTGGTCGGCGCACCAGCCACCTATCTGCGGCAGCTTCCAGCCCCGCTCGCCGCGATCAACCTTCAGCACGGTCTTCTCAACCACCGCGCCGAGCAGGTGAAGACGCTGGCAATCGAGAACGGACGCCTCGAGCTGCGAGCGGTAACAGGCCCTGATTACGGCAGAATATTTGACTCAGAACTGGTGGACGCCGTGCAGAAGATCGCCGGCAACGGTACCGGCGACACGCGTTGGAAGGTACCCGGCGTGCTCGACTGGTCGACAGGTATCTACAATCCGCACGTCGACATCTCCCGCGACACCACGACGCTCTATGCGTCTGATCGCGATGTCTTTGTGTTCCTCGTCGACGATCTGAACCCGATCGAGGCCGGGCGGCTGCCAAATGGGGAACCGGATCTCTATTTCCGCGGCTTCTACTGCTGGAATTCCGAAGTCGGCGCCCGCACCCTCGGGATCGCCAGCTTCTATCTGCGCGCAGTGTGTCAGAATCGAAATCTGTGGGGCGTGGAAGATTTCGAGGAAATCACCATCCGCCACTCAAAATACGCGGCCTCCCGTTTCGCCCTGGAAGCCGAGCCGGCCTTGATCCAATTTGCCGATTCCTCGCCCATGCCATTCGTCAACGGCATCAAGACGGCGCGGCAACGGATCGTTGCCAGAGACGACGAAGATCGCCAGGGTTTCCTGCGCAAGCGCGGCTTCTCCAAGTCCGAGACCACGAAGATCATCGATACTGTGCTCATGGAGGAAGGCAGACCACCGGAATCGATTTTTGATTTCGTGCAGGGCATCACGCGGGTCGCGCGCGACAAGCCGCACCAGGATGTCCGCCTGGACATGGAGGGCAAAGCCAAGAAGCTTCTCGACTTCGCCGCCTGATCCTGCGCAGGCCGGCAACGACAACTCTCGTCGCCGGCCTCGCCCGCGGGCTGTCTCGTCAATCCCAGGGGCGGTCCTCCAAAGCAAGTGGACGGCGCCTTTTTTCGTGTGGAAATCGGTAACGCCAACATGCTGAAGGCGCCTCGGGCGCGGCTCGGCCGCGTCTAGATCCGCGAGCCGAAACCAGCAGCGCTTCATGTCGAGCCTGCAAGTCGGGAGGCGGCGCTGGCGTGAGGCCTGGAGGCAGAGGGGGGAGGTGAGGGTTGATGACGGGCTTGGAGGTTCGGGGAGAGGCCCCGGGCCGCCCGTCATGGAGAACCTGACCATGGCAAAGAACGCCATTCAGAAGATCGCGATGAACGCCGCGGAGAATATTCCCTATGACAAGCTGATGCTGTCGCAGAAGAATGTTCGGCGTATCAAGGACGGCGTGTCGATCGAGCAACTGGCCGAAGACATCGGACGGCGAAAGCTGATCCAGAGCCTGAACGTCCGACCCGTGCTCGACGGCGAGGGCGAGGAGACCGGCACGTTCGAGGTGCCCGCCGGCGGCCGGCGTTTTCTCGCGCTCGGCATCCTCATCAAGCAGAAGCGACTGGCCAAGAACGAGCCAATCCCCTGCATCGTCAACCGCGGGCAGGAGACCTCGGCCGAAGAGGACTCGCTTGCCGAAAACCTGCGGCGCGCCGACCTGCACCCGCTCGACCAGTTTCGAGCCTTCAAGACGCTCAGCGATCAGGGCCTCGATCCGGAGGAAATTGGCGCCCGCTTCTTCGTATTGCCGGCGACGGTGAGGCAGCGCCTGCGGATGGCATCGGTGTCACCGAGGCTGCTCGATCTCTACGAGAAGGACGAAATCCGGCTCGAACAGATCATGGCGTTTTCGATCTCGGACGATCATGCACGTCAGGAACAGGTCTGGGAACGGATTGCCAGCTCGCACACGCAGGAGCCCTACTACATCAGGCGCCTGCTGACGGAGACGACGGTTCGGGCCGATGATCGCCGGGCCGTCTATGTCGGCGCGGAAGCCTATGAGGCGGCTGGCGGCATCATCCTTCGCGACCTGTTCGAGCAGGATTCCGGCGGCTGGTTCCAGGATGCGGCGCTCCTCGAGCAGCTTGTCTTCGACAGGCTGAAGGTGGATGCCGAGGCAATCCGCGCCGAAGGCTGGAAGTGGGTCGAGGCGGCGATCAGCTTTCCCTATGGCCACACCTCCGGCATGCGGCGCATCTACGCCGAGGCGCAGGAGCTCAGCGCCGAGGAGATCGAACGCTACGACGCGCTGAAGGCCGAATACGACAAGCTGGATGCGGACTATGCCAAGGCAGAGGAGACCGACGAGGCAATCAAGGCGAAGCTTGACCAGCTGGGTGCCGAGCTCGATGCGATCGATGATCGTCCTCAAAGCTACGATCCCGCCCAGAAGGCCATTGCCGGTGTGTTCGTTACGCTTGCCGCGAGCGGCAAGCTCCAGGTCGACGCCGGTTTCGTGCGGTCCGAGGACGAGCCGCCGTACACCGAAACCGGCGATGTCGACGAGGGCGAGGAAGGGTGCGCCGACGGCGAAACCCGATCCAATGGCGACGACGATGGCGATGGTGTTGTCGTCAACGGCAAACCGGTGCACGACGCCTTGGGCGACGACGGCGAGGACGATGGTATTAAGCCACTGCCCGATCGGCTCGTCTTCGACCTGACTGCGCAGCGGACGCTGGCACTGCGCAACGCGCTCGCCGGTGACGTCGACATCGCCATCGTCGCCGCACTCCATGCCTTCGTCCTGCAGGTCTTTTATCGCTTCGCGCCGGACACGTGCCTGGAGATCAGCCTGAAGAGCGGCAGCTTCAGCCAGGTCGACGGTCTTGCCGAGACACCCTGGGCCAAGGAGATCGCCGAGCGGCACGAAGCTTGGGGCCGCGATCTGCCCGATGAGGCGGATTGCCTGTGGAACTTCCTTCTCGGCCTCGACGAAGCAAGCCGCAAGGCGCTGTTCGCGCACTGCGTCTCGCTGACCCTCAATGCGGTGGTCGAACCCTGGAACAGGCGAGCGAAGGCGCTCGAGCATGCAGACGTACTTGGCCGCTCGCTCCAGTTCGACATGATCGACGCGGGCTGGACGCCCACGGTCGAGTTCCTCGGGCGGCTGACCAAGGCGCGGATACTACAGGCTGTCCGTGAAGCGCGTGGCGCAGACTCCGCGCAGCTGATCGACCACATGAAGAAGGACATCATGGCCCGTGAAGCCGCCCGTCTTCTCGAAGGCTCGAACTGGCTGCCAGAGCCGCTGCGCATTGAGGTCGATGAAGTGTCTGCCGATGCTGGCGACGCGGTCGCCGGCGACATGTCGAACGAGGCGGCTCTCGACGGCGATGCCGCCGAGCTTCCGGCCTTCCTCGCCGACGATGCGGATCCGTCCTCCGATGAGCCGGTGACCATCGACGGCAACGAAACGGACCACCTCCAGGCCGCCGAATAGCCGGCCTCACGCTCGCACCGGGCCCGGCACTCCCGCCGGGCCCTTTTCAGTTCCAACTCACTCTCGAGCCCGGGATCGCCATCGCGACCCCGGGCGCTTTCGTTTCATGGAGATCGACATGTTCGACTGGAACAGAAGCTGCTCCTACGACGAGCAGCAGAAGAGACGTTTCCACACGATAGCCCGTTCACGGCTGAAGAAACTCGCCGCCGAACTTGCCCTGCCGCAGGGAAGCTTTGACCTGCGCTCGAACAAGGCGGGCATAGCCGTTTCCGGTGAAATTACCCTGCACCATGACCGCGCCTACATCCAGGTCGGCCAATTCGGTTTGTCCTCAGGTCACGGCATCCTGATCCGCACCTGCAAGGGCCGCAAGGACTATACTGGCGGGGCCAACCACTTCGTTGCGCTCGGCATGCTCGAGGACATCCCGGCGCTCGCCGCGGCCGTCCGTGCCATCACCGGGGTTGGTCGAGACACTTCGCGTTCCTCCGAACGACGCGCCGCCTGAACCCCTTGCAGACCCCATCATCGCCGATGGACGCGTCCGGCCGCAGGCTCGGCCCGTCGCCAGCCACAACACTGCAAGCAGTTGCCATGGCGCGCCGATGCCGCGCGTGGCCGACCTGCCTTCAGGAGAACCCCATGACCGCACATCCACCGTTCAGAAAGGTGCTCGACGGCGTCGCCACCCGCGAGCAGATGTTCCAACTGTTCAGCCGTCACAAAGACACTCCCGGTATCGATCCGCTTTCCGGCACTCCCTATTCAGCCGAGTGTTTCGAGATCACAGCGTCCGAATACCACTTCATGCTCGATTTGTTGCCGCCGCTCTTCATGCGCACGGGCATGTTCGGCATGTCGGAGTATAAGGCCGGCAACGTCACCAGCGTATTCTTCGCGATCCGGATCCGGGGCCGCGAGCGCTGGTTTCATGGCTTTTGCGATCTCACGGATCGGCAGTCGCCAGACAAGATGCGCGCCGCCATCATCGCCCACGAGACCGGCGCGAGCGATAGCATGACCCGCGCGGAAAAGCTCGAGGCAATCTGGAACACAACCCCTGTCGAGCTCAGGGGGACCGCCCGCATCGCAGACCGCGAGACCGGGTCGGCCGAACATCGTGGCAAGCGCACGATTCTCGTTAACGCTGGAAGGCATGATGCTGCCTTCAGGCTGCTCGATGATCTGTCGGATCTCGAGATCGACGAATTCCTGTCCAAAGTGCGATTGCGTCGGAGCTGACGAAGGAAGGCGACGATGGGCATCTATAAGAACCGCGCTTCGGCGGCGATGCGTCTCCATCACGGTGACCAACTTTCGCTCAATGGATGCACCTGCATACGGCCCAACCTCAAGCTGTTGAGACATGCGAGGCCGTATGGCCAACTGCTCCGAGGATAAGCATTCGGCCCTCAGAAAAACTTCGGGTCAGTGCCTGCCACGCGGGAGGTATCCGGCATTGCGTAAAGCGCCGATGAACAGGTTGGCCGAGCCGGCAATACTCGTCCAGGCCTGCGTTGCGAGCGGCAGCGTGTTCCAGTCCTCCAACGGAGCGATAAAGCTGGAGATAGTGCCATTGACCATGCAATGGCTGGTCAACAAGCCCTGCTTATCCAGCACCAGAACCCCTGTCTGATTACTTGGATACCGGATGGCGGCGACGCGCTGAAGTTCCATGTCGCCATCGATGCGCAAATTGAAAAGCAGGACGCCGTGACTTCTGTGGGCGACTTCCGCGACTTTTTCCGCGAAAGGAACAGAAAGCGCACGAACGCTGTCGACCGCCATCCCGAAAACAAGCGCGTCCAGCTCATCTGCCGCCATGAGAAGATTAGTTCCCAAGAAAATAGGGATTGCAATCGCTCCAGCCGGATTGTGCACAGTCATCGCACTCCGCTGGCTAGACGCCTGAGCCATGGCGTGTATGAGGCAGCTCTCTCTCTCGGTAGCCATGTTTGCCCCCGTTGATTGAGCCGATTGCCTAGGCCAATGACACACCGCTTGCTCGTTGCGGGGCTTCTCCCATAAAGCACCGCGAAAGCGATATGATACGTCGGGTACTCGCTAACCCAAACTGCGACTTGGCTAGCAAGTCATGCTCACATCAAGGAACAGACTATGAAGCGCCAGATCCGGCCATTCATCGTGGAAGTGAAACAGAAGCGCGGCCTGCAAAAGCGAAGTCATTCGATCTGGGGCGATCTCGACCTGTCCAAAATTGCCACGGAGATGACGCAGCCGGCTCATGCCGCTCAGCTTGCAAATTCCCATGTCATTGACTTCAGTATAAGACCCCTTGATGCTGAAGAAGGGGAAACACCACAAGCGGAGTATATCATGGCCGATTTTGAGGGCGCTCAGACTGTTCAGACGACAGTAGCACCAGCTAGAGTGGAAGTGCCTGAATCGAAGAAGAAAGTCCCGCGAGCAAAGAAAGCGAAGTCAGAGCTCGCAAAGCCGGCCGGCAAGAACGGGGCGAAGCCAGCGCCCCAGGCAGCTAAAGCTCCGTTGGCAGTCAAGACCACCCGCAAGACATATTCAGAGAAGGAACGCACCCAGAAGCTTGAGCAGATCGAGAAATCGATCGCTGGCGGCGCGACCAGCAAGATTGCGGTCGGCCAGGCCGGCATATCCGAGCAGACCTACTATTATTGGAAGAGGGCTGCCGCGCCTTCTTCAGACAGCGACGATCTCCGTGATCTTGTCGCGCTCGAAGAAGAAAACAAGCGCTTGAAGGGTCTGCTTGCCGACCGTCTGCGCAAGGAAAATACCGAGCTCAAGAAAAAGCTGGGCCTGGCCTAAGGCATACTGAAGCAGCGACGGAAATTCCGCCGACGCTCAAGGCGGTAGCGGCGGCATATCGCCTTCGCCGACCCGCCACACCCAGGAGCCGATCTCCGGTCGTGCGGCGATCATTTCGTCGAGCGACGCCTCATAGTTCTCGTCCGCTCCGGCCGGAACGACAAAGAGCGCAATCGGTTCTTGCCTGTTCTGGAGCAAAGCGTTGGCGATCGGCTGGTCTGGTTGCAGGTCGTAGCGCAATCCCTTCACGCTTTTCTCGCGAAGGCGGGCGAGCCCATCGACGAGCCTTTTCTCCGGGACCGTCTCGTAGGGAATCCAGTTTTCGGACACCACTATCAACGCGACCTCCTCGACAATGGCGAGGCCGGCCGGGTTCATTCCGAACGTCGCGATCGTCATAAGATGCGAGCTGGAATCCGCTGCCCATAGCGACAATTCTTTCTCAAAACGCGCCTGCAAGCGGCGATGCAATGCATCGTCGATCATGAAGGGGAAGCCGGGCAGGTGCCTGATGACGAGTTTCTGACCGGAGCGGGCGGGCACGATCTCCTTCACCTCGCCGACCAGGACGAGCAACTTTCGGGGACCGGATTTCGGCGGGAGCGCCGTGCCGAGAACCGCGTTGCGACGATTTTCGATCGCTTGCCTGTTCTCGGCGCGAAACGGCTCGGGCACGAACATGATATCCGCGAGCGGTCCGCCTCTCACGGTCATTAGCCCGGCGGCCTCGAGCAGATGCCAGCGGACATTCCACCAATGTCGCTTGCCGGCCCATCGCGATGTCCAGACCGTCAATTCGGCCTCGTGCCAGAGATAATGAAGGAGGCCTCGCAGCGACATCCTCCTGGGATCGGCGGTTACGCTGGCGGAACTTTGCCCCGCAGGCACCGATGCCGCGCGGCTCCCCGTCTTCGACAGGCTGAAGTCCAACTTGAGGGCCGCCAAGCCATTTTGCGGATCGAGCTGTATCGCGCTGCCCATCAAGGCGCCCAGGCCGGACAGTTCGTAAGGCGCCTCATACGATTCACAGGATGGATCATGCCCGCCGCCGCTCAGCGGCATGCGCTTGATCAGGTGAAGGTCGCCGATGCGGGCGATGTACATCGGGCAGCCCGGCTCGCGGCACAGGCATAGCGGACGCTCGGTGCGGCCATAGGCGCTCGCCAGCGCCGGCTGCAGGTCAGGCGCCGCCTCCTCGTAGACCGCACTGCCAATTCTGAACCGTCGCATCACCTCCACAGCTCCAGGTCGCCGCCTCATCCCTGTGCGCGCATTCAAGTCATGGGTTTGCACAGAGCGCAACCCCTTTGGTGCATCGGCGCCAGAGGCAGAGGGGAGCCGGGAGGAGTGTGGCCCGGCGGGCGCGGAGAGAGTGCCGGCGCGGGCATCATTCCCCCCTCGCGAAGGACATCTCCATGAACATCGTTTCCGCCACAGCTGCCGTTACCCGGACCGCCGCTCCCCTCGACGCGCCGACGCCGGCCTCCATCAACAACGCCCAGGCGATCTATCGAGCGGCAATGCTGCTTTTGCCTTTCCTGGAACAGGGCAAGCCTATCACCACCGCCGCACTGCGCGCCGCCATGACGACAGGTTGTGGCGGCAGCGATGCGCAAGGGTTCTGGGTCTGGAAGGATGCCTATGAGGCGCTCGAAGTCGCCCAGGTGCTATTTCTGCGTCGGTTCGGCCCGGCGATCCTGTCCCGGTCGACTACGCCGCAGGCAACGCTGGCGATGATGAAGCGCATCGCCGACCTTCTTCCCACCCATACGCGACGGTCCGACGAGAGCCAAGCCATGCAGCAGCTCTCCACGCCCCTGCCGCTGGCCTTCGTCACAGCGCACGCCGCAGCGATCGCATCTTGCGACCTCGTTCTCGAACCCTCGGCCGGAACTGGCCTGCTCGCCGTCCATGCTGAGATGGCGCGCGCCTCGATCGCCCTCAACGAGCTTGCCGCGACGCGGGCCGATCTCCTCGGCCTGCTGTTTCCACAGGCTTCCGTCTCGCGGCGCGACGCCGCCCATATCGACGATCATCTCGGCGCGGCCATGGAGCCGTCCGTCGTGCTGATGAATCCACCCTTCAGCGTCGGCGCCTATGTCGATGGCCACGTCACTGACGCGGCATGGCGGCACCTCTCTTCCGCATTCGCACGCCTGCGATCGGGTGGCCGTCTTGTCGCCGTCACCGGCACCGGCCTGTCTTCCGAAAACCCCAAATGGCGGCCCGCCTTCGAACGCCTGCAGCAGCGGGGCACCATTGTCTTCACCGCGGCGATCGACGGCCGTGTCTACGCCCGCCATGGCACCACCACTGAGACCCGCCTGACCATCATCGACAAGGTACCGGCCGCCGACCCGAACAGCTTCGTCCGGTCGCCCGGCAAGGCCACCGATGTCGAAACGTTGCTCGCCTGGATCACGGCTCTGCCGCCCCGGCTACCGGGCGGCTTTCCGGACTCGATCGGTGCATTGTCCAGCGGCATCCTGCGCAATGCCACCATGCGTACGGGCGCCCGATCGCCGGCGAGAGCCGCACCCCTCGCTGTCTCGACTGCTGCTCCGAAGGCCATCCAATCGGTCCGTCCGATTGTGCGGGCGAAGCCCGCTCGCCGGGTCGCGGCAAACAGCACGCCGGCGGTCCCCCTCGCCTATGAGCTGCGCAACTGGATGTCGGAGGACGGCGGCCGGCTCACCGACACAATCTACGAGCCCTACGCGCTCCAGTCGATCGACATTCCCCGCGCAAAGCCGCATCCGACGCCGCTTGTGCAGTCGGCCGCAATGGCCGCCGTCGCGCCACCAAAACCTTCCTATCGGCCGCTTCTTCCTGATGCGATCGTCGACGAGGGCCTGCTGTCGGACGCCCAGCTCGAAAGCGTGATTTATGCCGGGGAGGCGCATTGCGGCCATCTGACCGGCGCCTGGACGGTTGATGAGACCTGCGATGTCGTCTCGGCCGCGCCAGAAGGTGCTGCGAACGCTGTCCGTTTCCGCCGTGGATGGTTTTTGGGTGACGGAACCGGCTGCGGCAAGGGACGGCAAGTCGCCGGCATCATCCTCGACAATTGGCTGCAGGGCCGCCGCCGTGCGATCTGGATTTCCAAGTCGGACAAATTGCTGGAAGACGCCCAGCGCGATTGGGCATCACTCGGCCAGGAAAAACTTCTCGTGCAGCCACTCTCGCGCTATCGGCAGGGCACGCCGATCCGCCTTGCCGAGGGCATCCTGTTCACGACCTACGCAACCCTGCGCTCGCAAGAACGGGAGGGCAAGAAATCCCGGATCGCCCAGATCCTCGACTGGGTTGGAGAAGACACGGGAAGGGCCGAAAGCCCGACGGGGATTAAAGAAAGCCAGACGGGGATTGGAGAAAACCCGTCGGGGGCAAAAAAATCTTTCGATGGCGTCATCGTCTTCGACGAGGCGCACGCCATGGCCAATGCCGCTGGCGGCAAAAGCGAGCGTGGCGATGTCGCGCCCTCGCAACAAGGCAAGGCAGGCCTGCGGCTGCAGCACGCGCTGCCCGACGCCCGCGTCGTCTACGTCTCGGCCACTGGCGCGACCGCCGTCGAGAACCTCGCCTATGCGCAGCGCCTCGGCATCTGGGGCGGCGAGGATTTTCCATTCGCCAACCGCGCCGAATTCGTCGCCGCGATCGAGGACGGTGGAGTGGCTGCGATGGAAGTGCTCGCCCGCGACCTCAAATCGCTCGGCCTCTATGCAGCGCGTTCGCTCTCTTATGACGGGGTCGAATACGACCTGCTCGAGCACGCGCTGAGCGACGAACAGATCCGCATCTACAACGCCTATGCCGACGCGTTCCAGGTCATTCACAACAACCTGACCGCCGCACTCGAGGCGACCAACATCACCAGCGAGGCCGGCACGCTGAACCGCAACGCAAAATCGGCGGCTCGCTCAGCCTTTGAAAGTACCAAGCAACGTTTTTTCTCGCATTTGATCACCTCGATGATGATGCCGACGCTGATCGGCGCGATCGGAGAGGATCTTGCCGATGGCCATTCGGCGGTCGTGCAGATCGTCTCGACCGGCGAAGCGCTGATGGAACGGCGACTTGCCGAAATCCCGACCGAGGAATGGTCGGACCTGCATGTCGACGTCACGCCGCGCGAGTATGTCGGCGGGTACTTGATGCATGCTTTCCCGACGCAGTTGTTCGAGGAATACTCGGACGCCGATGGCAATGTCTATTCGCGGCCCGTTCACGACGAAGATGGCAACCCGGTCCAGTGCCGGGAGGCTGTTCGCCGGCGCGACGAGATGATCGAAAAACTCGCATCGTTGCCGCCGGTCGGCAGTGCCCTTGACCAGATTATCCACCATTTCGGCACCGACACCGTCGCCGAGGTGACCGGCCGCGCGCGGCGCATCGTGAAGAAGACCGGCCGCGACGGCATCGACCGGCTGGCCGTCGAAAACCGCCCTGGCTCGGCCAATCTCGCCGAGACCCAGAGTTTTATGGATGACGACAAGCGCGTACTGGTGTTTTCGGATGCCGGCGGCACCGGCCGCTCCTATCATGCCGATCTTGGGGCGAAGAACCAGAGGCTGCGCAAACACTATCTGCTCGAGGCCGGCTGGCGCGCCGACAACGCCATCCAGGGTCTCGGACGGACCCACCGCACAAATCAGAAGCAACCGCCGTTGTTCCGGCCCATGGCCGCCAACGTGAAAGCCGGCAAGCGCTTCCTGTCGACGATCGCACGACGGCTCGACACGCTGGGCGCTATCACGCGCGGCCAGCGCCAGACCGGCGGGGCAGGGCTGTTCCGTGCCGAGGACAATCTCGAAAGCCCCTACGCGCGGGCCGCACTTCGCCAATTCTACATGCTGCTGCATCAGGGCAGGATCGAAGGTTGTTCGCTCACGACCTTCGAGACCGTGACCGGCCTGTCGCTGACGACTGACGAGGGCGGGCTGCGCGACGAGCTGCCCCCGATCACGACCTGGCTCAATCGCCTGCTGGCGTTGCGCATCGAAACCCAGAACCTGCTGTTCGAGGTGTTCGAACAACTGATGGCAGCAAAAATAGAAGGCGCCATTGCCGCCGGCAGCTACGACAGGGGACTGGAGACCATCACGGCGGAAAACATCGTCGTCACCGATCGTCGCACCGTCTACGCGCATCCTTTTTCCGGCGCGCAGTCGCATGTGCTGACCGTCGCGCGCAAAGACCGTATCCGGCCCCTCGGCCTGGTCGACGCACTGGCCATTGTCCGGGCGGAGCCGCGATCGGTTCTCCTGGTGAACGACCGCTCCAGTCGCGCGGCGATCCGGCTGCCGACGGCGAGCCTGATGCTCGACGACGGCACGATAGAGCATCGCGTACGCCTGTTGCGGCCGACGGACGAGCTGCGCTTCGGTCTCGACGCCCTTGCCGAAACCCACTGGCAGCTGGCCGACCGAAAATTGTTCTGCGACCTGTGGCAGGCAGAAGTCGCCGCCGTCCCGGAGTTCACCACCAGCACCTTTCACATCGTGACGGGTCTGCTGTTGCCGATCTGGCGGCGCTTGCCAGACCATGATTGCCAGGTCTACCGCATCCAGACCGATGCCGGCGAACGCATCGTAGGGCGTCACATCGCGCCGACCCTTGTCGCAACCATGTTGCGCAATCTGGGGCTCGACAATGTGCCGACTCTCGCGCCGGACGAGGCATGGACCGGGCTCCTGGAAGGCAGGATCGGGCTGCAACTCGCCGATGGCCTGATCCTGCGCCGCAGTCGCGTCATGAACGACTATCGTGTCGAATTGATCGGCTTCACAGACGCTTTTGTTCCCCGGCTGAAGGCGCTGGGGCTGATCTCCGAGATCATCTCCTGGAAGCTCCGGCTGTTCATCCCGACGAGCGAGCAAGGACCGTCCATCCTCGCCGGGCTCCTCGACCGCCACACACTGGTCGGCGTCACCGACCGCGCGGCAGCGGCGTGAGGGGATGATCATGACCGTCTCGCCCTCCGAGCTGGCACGCCGCCTTGGCGAACATGCCGAGGCGGTGTGCCGCGAATATCTCTCCAACGGCCGTCGCTCCGGCAATTACTGGATGGTCGGCGATGTCCGCAACACGCGTGGCCGTTCCATGCATGTGCGGCTCAAGGCGGTTGGCGGCAAGGCAGCCGGAAAATGGGTCGACGAGTCGTCGGGGGAATATGGCGACCTGCTCGACGTCATCGAGCAGAGCTGTGGCCTGGTCGACTTCCGCGAGGTCGCGGATGAAGCACGTCGCTTCCTCTCCATGCCGCTGCCACCGCCCCAGCCCCCGCCCCAGCCCCTTGGCGCGCAGCGCCAACTTGCCGCGGCACGCGGCTCTCCCGACGCCGCGCGTCGCCTGTTCGCCATGTCGCAGCCGATCGCTGGCACGCTGGCCGAACGATACCTCGCCGGCCGCGGCATTCTGCTTTCGACGCATGAGCGCGCGCTGCGCTTCCATCCTGGCTGCTACTACAGGGATCTCGTCACGGGCGAGACGCGGACCCTGCCTGCGCTGATCGCCGCTGTCACCAGCCTCGACGGGCGTATCACCGGCCTGCAGCGCACTTACCTGTCCTCTGGGCTGGACCCGAGTGGCAAGGTCGGCAAGGCACCGGTCGCCGATCCACGCCGCTCGCTTGGTCACCTGCTGGGCAACGGCATCTGGCTAGGCCAACAGTCCGGTGCGCCCGTCATGGCCGCCGGCGAGGGCTTCGAGACGATGGCGTCGCTCCGGACGGTGATGCCGGCGCTGCCGTTGGCTGCCGCCACCTCAGCCAATCACCTCGCCGGCCTGATCTTCCCGCCTGGCTGCCGTCGCCTCTACATCGCAGCCGATGCCGACGCCGCCGGCCGGCACGGCATAGAGCGTCTCAGCCAGCGCGCAGGCGAGGCAGGGATTCTCGCCCTGGTGCTGCGGCCGCAGCTCGGCGACTTCAACGACGATCTCCGTCATCTCGGCCAGGCCCACCTCGCGGCATGGCTCCGCGGTCAGTTCGTCCCAGAGGATGCCCGTCTCTTCCTGCCGCCCGGATGAATGGGTCGGGCCGGCACGCGGCTCGGCGCGGCGTCGGACAGCCTGCAGATATGGCGGGGGTCCACCGGAGAGGCCGCGCCCGCGGCCTGCCTGAGAGGCGACCCCTGCCACCCCCCAGTCACGGCCGCAACGGCTTCGCCGTCCTCCGCTCGCGCTTCGGCCTTCGGTGCGGCCGCGCCCGGCGCGCGGCCGGGATGCGCTGTCAGGCCGCGATAGGCGCGGCCACAACCGACGGAGACACCGCCATGACCCACGACATTCCTCTCGACGACGCCCACGAGCCCTACCAAGCCTCCTCGCCGACCGACCGCGTCATCCTCGAACTGCAGATGTACGGCCATCGCCCGCATCAGGACGAACCTGACCCTCGGCCGCTTCCCGACGACGAGGTGATCCGGGCCGGCCTCGCCGGGATCGTAGAAACCTTCGCCGGCATGCTCGGGGACACCAGGCTCGAACCCGATCTCGACGACCTGCTCTGGTCGTTCGCAAACGTCTTCCACCGTGCCGCCGAGCGTGTCGCCCGCAGCCTCGACCGCAACGAGGAGGCGCAGCGCTCGAGTCAGCAGGAGCAGGACGGCTCGGAGGTGAAGTCGGTCGAGCTGGAGCGGCTGACCGCGGAAGGCATCAGCTATATCGAGCGCCGCAACGTGCTCGAAATCATGCGCGATGAGGCCGCCGATCTCTACGAGGCACAAACCGGATCGGCATGGCGACCACGCACCGGCTCCAAGGTCAGCCACCAGGCGATGACCGCTTCGGTGATCGACAGCCGCGACTTCCTCGCCGCCCGCCGACACGCCGAAACCGAGGTGCTCGTTCCAGCAGGGACCAAGATCGCCTTCGCCGGCGGCCTCGACTGCAACGATCACGACAGGATCTGGGACGCGCTCGACAAGGCTCGCGAGAAGCATCCCGACATGGTCCTGCTGCACGGCGGCAGCCCGCGCGGCGCCGAACGCATCGCCGCCTGCTGGGCCGAGAACCGCAAGGTCACCCAGATCGCCTTCAAGCCGGACTGGACCCGGCACGCCAAGGCAGCCCCGTTCCGCCGCAACGACCAGCTTCTCTCCGTGGTGCCCTACGGCCTGATCGTCTTTCCCGGCTCCGGCATTACCGACAACCTTGCCGACAAGGCCCGTCGGCTCGGCATCCCCGTCTGGCGGTTCGCGGAGGGCGGCGCGTGAGCGCCGTTTTCTTGCAAATCTGGCGAATCCAGATAATATGGAGATCGATCAAGGAGTCTAGCCATGCGCCAGTTCACGACGGGGGATCTCAACAAGCAGGTTGGCGACGTCACCGACGTTGCCAGCCGCGAACCCGTTATTCTTACCAAGCACCGGAAACCCCGGTTCGTGCTGATGAGTTACGAGCACTACGAACTGATGCGCATCGGCGGCGATCCCCGCCGCGCATACCATGTCGCCGAGATGCCGGAGGAACACACGGAACTCTTCGCCGCCGAGATCGACCGATTGGCGCGCGGGGAAGGATACGATGATGAGCGGTAGATTTCTGCCCGGTCAGGTGATCTCCTATCCTTATCTTTGGGCATGGCAATACGAGCGCGGCGAAACGGAAGGCCGCAAGAGCCGGCCGACCTGCGTGGTCATCGCTGTCCGCGGCGCAAGAGATGGCCTGACCCATCTCGCGCTCCTGCCTATAACCACCCAGCCACCGACCAGCGATCGGGTCGGTTTGGAAGTCTCCGCTATCGAGTGCCGCCGCGCCGGTCTGACCGATCTCAAACGCTGCTGGATAGTGGTTGACGAATACAACTACGATATTGCCGAACGCTCCTGGTACATCGAAGCCGACGGTAAGCCCCTCGGTCGTTTCAGCAAGGCATTCATGATGAAGATCGCAGGCGCCTTTATCGAAGCGCGCAGCGAGGGCCGCCGCGTCAGCCGTCTGGATTGACGTTCTCTTTTCGCGGCCATGCGCTCGATCCAGGACGGGAGCCTCTGCCTGGCCGACAAGACCACTAGCTCCAGCGCGAAGCGCCACTAGCCAGATGCGCGTAGCGCCTCCGGCAGCTTCAGGATCCGGGCGCGCCGGCCTGCGGCCGGCCGGGCTCTCGTCGCGGCGTCCCGCCGCTTCCCGAGCCGGCTTTGCCGTCTCGGCCTTCGGGTGACGATCCCTCGCGCAGGGCCGGGGGAGAGGGCGGCCGGCGCGGGGCCGGGGACGCGGGAGAGAAGGGAAAGTCACCATGTCGATGATATTCATAGGTGGATCGCGCGAGATATTCGAGCTGCCGGAACCTGTCATCGCTCGCATCGGCGCAATCGTCGCTGCCGAGCACGGCGTGCTGATTGGCGACGCGTCGGGAGCCGATGCCGAGGCGCAGGGCCTGCTCGCGGGCTACAAGTACGAGCATGTCGGGGTCTTCCATGCCGGCAAGGAACCCCGCAACAATCTGGGCGACTGGGCCGCCTACCATGTCCCGTCACCTGGAGGCACTCATGGATCTTGGTACGACGCCGCCAAGGACCGGGAGATGGCGCGGCGCGCCGACTTTGGCATGATGGTCTGGGACGGCGCATCACCCGGTACGGCCGTCAACGTGCTTCGGCTCGCCATCGCAAACAAGCCGTGCGTCATTTACGATCTGGCCAGGGGCCGGATGGCAACGACGTACAATGTGGAGGACTGGTGCGCCATGCTCCGCCATGCCGGTTCGGACATTCGCCGCCAAGCCGAAGCCCGCATGATGCCGGAGGAGCGTCTAACGTTGCCAGGATGATGGCTGCCGACAGCCCGGCGGGTTCAATCCGATATGTTGATCCGGCTCCGCGCCGCCTAATCCACTGTATGTGCGGACGGAGCTGGCCCCTTTCGAAACCGGTCCACGCGCAGAGCCGCGGGGCGTTGTGCGGATGATCATCTTGACGCTTCTCGCCTCTGAAGCGGGTGCAAGCGTGCCGAACAACATCCTGGCTTGCCGGGTCATCCAACCTGACTGCGCGGTATCGTCACCGAGGGGCGTGAAGGCCGCTGCCAGCCGGCTCCGATCTCGAAACCACTCTGCCGCGAGACCGAACATGCAAGGCGGCCACGCGCCGGGCTGCTGTTCGATGTGTTGGCGATGCCGACGACATGACCCGAGAGGCTGCAGCATGTTCCTGCGATCCGGCAGCGTTGCGTCGGCGGTCTAGCGATGGCGGCCTGAGTTCTTTTCCTTCGGTCGCATCCGGGGCCATTCCCGTTTCATGTCGCCTTTGTAGACGACCGCCTGCTTTGTGCGGTCAACCCCCGTTGGGGGTACACTCGGCGAATATTCAGGAAAATTCGATTTCTGTTTTTGTCTGCGGGCAGGCGAAGGGCCTGCCCGCAATTTTTCGGCAAATAGAATTTTCCAGAATTTTCGCCGAGATGACCGCAGCAGGACGGCCCTCTCCTTTGGCGCCATCGGGAATGGTCCCGATGCAACCGAAGGAGAACTACCATGGCCACCACGATCGCAAACCTCACCACCAAGGCCGACGGCTCGATGGAAGGCGTCTTCGCCACGCTCCGGGTCAACGCCCCGATCACCCTGATCCCGAACACCAACAAGTCGCGCGAGGACGCCCCCGACTACCGGATCGTCAACAAGCGCACGGGCTTCGAGATCGGAGCCGGCTGGCACCGGATCTCCCAGCGCTCGGGCGAGGAGTACCTCTCGGTCAAGCTGGAAGCCCCCGAGATCGGCGTGATCTTCGGCAATCTCGCTCCCGCCCCGGGTGGCGAGGAAAACAAGAAGGTCATCCTCTGGAACAACCCCCAGTGAGGCATCGGTGGCCGGCCCCGCAAGGGGCCGGCTCCCCACCGGCAAAAGGAGGTTGCAATGAGCCGCTACACCATCACTGTCACTGGCACCGTCACCGGACAGGGCCGCTCGGACCCAGACGCTGTCATCGGCTACGATCCACCACTTAGGACCTACTTCCTGCAGGCGTTCCCGCACGAAGAAACCGACGAGCCCGGTCTTTGGCTCGGCACCCACGATCGCGCGTTCGAAACGCTTGAGGATCTTCACCGCGCAGCCATCTCCCACGGCTACGACTTCACCCCGCGGTCGCCCAAACTGGCCGCAAAGCTGGTCGACGATAAAGCGGCAGCCAGCGGGCGTCCGGTGCGAGACACAATCCTCGGCCAGGTGCTGAAACACCTTAACCATCCCAAGTAGGCAACACATCTCAGGGCCCGCGACGGAGTGTTCCGTCGCGGGCCCTTTTTTTGCACGTTGCAAAGGAGCCACTAACATCACCCGTCACGGCATGCGAGAGCGACTCCAAAACCGCCGATTATTCCTTCGGCAGTTTGTGCTTATGTATGCGGATATAATCCTGCACGGCCTTACGCAGCAGTTCGGTCATGCTGTGCCCGTTGCTGATCGCCAGCAACTTGAACTGGCGCTGCTCCACGGCCGTCAGATAGTACCCGCAGCGGATCATCTCCTCCTCGCGAATCTTCTTTCCGGCGATGGGGTCCTTTTTCTGCCCCTGCCGCAGCAGCTTTCGGAAATCAGGCCCGACTGCCGGGGATGGCTTTGTCGGTTCCTGCATCTGGGGCGTAGCTTGCTCCTTGATCTCTGATGGCTCGGCCTTCTGTGGGATGAACATGCTGGGCAGCGCCGGCGGCTGCGTGGAGATCGCCTTCATCATGCGGGCTTTCTTGTCGTCAGCGGCTTTAGGTGCGGTTTCTTCACTCATGCCGCGTTCCTTGTGGCTTCGATGAAGGTTTGCAGAAGGTCGTCGAAGACCCCTTCGCTCTCGGCAATCGCCTTCGCGTCGGGCACCTCGGGGCTGTAAAGGGTCTGCCCGGTCTGAAGGTCGCGGTAGGCAACGCGATTGTGCAGGACGTGTTCCGCAATCGGTGTCCCGTTGGCCTGGATGATGGCGCGCAGTTCTGTCAGGGCTCGCGCCCTGCCATCGATGATGGTCTGCTTGGTCAGCACGAATATCGCAGGCAGCGGTCTACCCCGGCTCTCGACCGCCAGCGGGATGTAGTGGTCGGTGATCTGGATGGCGGCGGTCACATCGTCTAGGGCAAAATAGACCGGCACGACGACAATGTCGGCCGCGAAGAGCCCGGCCATGAGGTTGTCATTTGTGGTGCCTTCCGTATCGATCAAGACGACCGAGCGTTCTCCGTTGTGAGTGGTTGCTGCGCGAAGGATTTCCTGCGGCGTCATCGCGCTCACCATCGTAAGTTTGTCAGGACGATTGCCAGCTTCGCCCAGCATCTGGAACCAGCGGTTCATGTTCTGCCGCCGGTCGCCATCGATAAGAGTGACCGAATAGCCCCGATGCAGCGCGACGGATGCGAGGGTGCGCAGCATCGTCGATTTGCCAGTGCCGCCCTTTGGGATCGCAGCGGAGATGATCATGGGGCCTCCTTCCGGCAAAATCACGGTTGAAACATGGTGACATTGTCGACGGGGAAGGCTGGTTTGGCAACCCAGGCGCGCATGATAAGGGCGCGCTAAAGGTGCAGTTTTTGCGCAGCTGCTATCTTCAGCAAAGAAGGGGTCCGGTGGCCCATCGAATGCGCATTTCCGACTAAGCTTTTCCGGCCGCGCATAGTGCCGGTGTATCCATGTTAACATGGATACAAGTCGTCAACGCATCATAGACACATCGTATCAAATCACGATGGGCACATTTCGCCCGCGCCGCTGCCGCTGACAACTGCACCTGTGAGGAGAGGCGGGCGCCCAAAATTTTTCATTCCTCTCCCTCTTTTATTGGCAGGATAGCCTATTTTGTGATACACACAAAATAGGCGGCGCGGCCCTGGTGGGCCTTAGCGCCCGCAAGCGGGCTTCAGAGATGGATGCAGACGCCCAGAAAGCAGCGGTCAAGAGCGCGTCACGACGCTATGGCGATGTGACGCACATCCGGTTTTCGGCTGACGAGTTGGCCGGCCTCAAAGCCATTGCGGAGCGGGATGGCGTAACCGTCAGCGAGGTCATCCGGCGTCTGGTGCGGGCAGAGGCGGGGCATCTGCCTGTCGCTTCAGAGGCGTTACGGCCGGCGATCGTCGACATGACCGACCAGCTGCGGCGCGTCGGTGTCAATTTCAATCAAGCCGTGCGCGCCATGAACGACGGCCGTGTTGCCCATGACGAGGATCTTGAGCAGGCGCTGATCGCCGTGGGCGACCTCGTGCGGCAGTTTCGCGATGAACTGAAAACGATGACCGGCGGATCCCGCAAGGCGAGAGAAGCCAGGCCATGAGCGGTCGTCTTGCTGGCTACGCGGCCGAAATCGAACGCTATCTGCGGGGCGAGTCCGGCGTGAAGCGTGAGGATCTGGACGACGACAAGTCAGTGACGGGCGCCGGACGCGAGGCCGGTGAATTCCAGGCGATGAAGAGTTATGAGCGGACAGGCGGCGGCGGACGCCTCGGGCAAGGACAGGCTGGCTTGACGCTAGGTGGCGGCAGGAACCCTCCTCGTTCTTCGCCGGGGGGATTGGGCGCTTCGGGGAGTTCCATGTCCAGCAGGGCACCGAAGTCTACTGCTGCTGCGAGTTCGCCCAGCGCCCCTAGCACGCCGATCATGGTCTATGGCGCCACGCTCGCCGGTTTCCGGCCGGAAGAGGAGGAGGAAGACTGGAAGCGGCGCGGCGGCGGTGGTGGCCGTGGCGCGGGTCGCGCGAGCGGTATAGGGCGAGCGGCGCGGGCGGGTTATCAGGCGCGGGCTGTGGCGGCGAGGGCAGGCTATGCGGCGGGCGCGCAGCCTGCCGTGTTCAAGGTCATGCCCAATCCTCCGTCGACCAGGGAAGCCGCCGCGCGGCTGCTCAATTACATCGGGAAGCGCGAGGACGAAAAAGGCGAGAAACACGACATCGAGATTTTTGATGAGGACGGGCAGGTCCTTGCGACAGGCGGCGCACGAAAGGCGTTCCTGGAAACGTTTTGCGAGACGTTCGAACCGCCCCTGGAAAATACCAATTTTCTGGAGGTTCGTTTCGAACTCGCCAGCGAGGTCACCGATGCCGCCGTGAGCGAGGCGCTGAACAAGGCATTCGGTGCAAAACCGTTCATCTATGCGCAGGACGGACAGACGGTGGAGGTTTACGCGCACACCGATGAGCGGGCTGGACCGCTCGCCAAGGTCCTGGCCGGTGGTCGGGAGAATTCGCGCAGCAAGGCGCTCGACAAGATCGAGGCGCGGTTGTCTGAAACCATGGGCGCGGCGGGGGTGGTCGCCAAAGCAGAGGTAACGGCGGCCGTCAGCCGTGAACCCAAAGCGAAATACTTTTTGCAAAAGTTCATCCGTACAAACAAAGACGTCCGCAATTCGGACGGCGAGCCAGTTCGCGGCGCGAAGAATTCCGGAAAGGCGGCGGCTTCGGTCTATGAGCAATGGCGCCCGCAATTTTCGGGGCGTGAGCGCCGCAATGCCTATCACCTGCTTTTTTCGGCAAGAGCCGGCACTGATGCCAACGCTGTCATGGCCGCGGCGCGCGCCGTGCTCGAGGAACGCGCGCCGGGATACAAGTTCGTCCTGGCGCATCACAAGGACACCAAGCACGTCCATATCCACGCGATGGTGCAGGCACGGTCAGCCGACGGCGAACGCCTGAAATTCTACAAGCCGGATCTCGCAGCCTGGCGCGAGACCTTTGCGGAAAAAGCACGTGAGAACGGCATTGCGATGGTGGCGACGCGGCGCATGGATCATGCGATGACGCGGCCGTTCACGAAGGAGCATGCCGGGGCCTACAGCCGCGCCCAGAGCGATCCGCGCTATCAGGTCAGCGCCAGGACGATCGAGCGAGTGGAGGCCAAGCGGCAACGGCGTTTGGATGGACAGTTCCTTGTCGTGAACGGCGATGCAATCGCTGCCGTATGGCAAAAGACTGTGACGACGATGCGGACCGCGGGCATAGTCGGACAGGCTCTCACGGCAGCGGAATCGATCGGCAACAATTTTCTGCGGTTCCGTGGCGATCGGACAGGGGAGGGGCAGCCAGCTCCTGCGAATCGTGGAGCTGATCAATCGGGGCAGAAGTCTTTCCTGTCCCATCCCGGTATGAGAGAATTGAATGCACTGATAGGAGATTTGAACATGGCGCAAACCCCCTTGGAAATGCGGCGTCAGATGGCCCGCGTCAATCAGGCTCTCGACAACATGCGCGAGACGCTGCCGCCGGCACATCAAGGACAGTTCGAACAGTATCGTGAAGAGGTGAACGACAAGATGCACGACCGTCTGGCGCGGCTGCAATTCGAGCGGCAGCAGCAGCGTCGTGGTGGTGGCGGTGAGGAGCCAATCCCCGAGCGCGAAGCGCGAGGGCGAGACCTCCCAACTCGGGACGATCCCCGCCAGCCGGAGGAGCCGCGCACCGGCACCGAGCAGGAGAAGGTGAGAGCCAAGCAGAAGGACGCCAACAAACAGAAGGCACGGCAGTCGGAAGAGCAGGACCGTAAGACCCAGCGCTCGAATGAAAACGATTACGAGCGCTGAGCAAATTTACGTGCCGGCCCTCTGAAGCGCGGAAGAGTGCAGGGAACCAAAATGTCGCCGAGGCTGGTTCGTGCGTCGGAGGTTCAGGATCAAGAGCCACGCATGTCATTGCGGGGCATAATGTGCTACCTGCCGCATCGCGGGTGGTCAGATGCTGGTCCCCTTTCCGGCAAGCCGAAGCATTTGTCTCTCAAGGTCACCCGTTGGGAAATCCAGCACCTGTGCTTTGTCGGACAGTTGCTATTGGGATTTGGCCGCCGCAGCCGCTGCGAGCATCGCCTGTCCCACTTCAACAGCGCCTTGAGCAGTTAGCGTCTCCCCGGCGTTCTGAATGTCGCGCAGCTCTTTATTCTGACTGAGTTTGAATTTTCCAACCAGGCTGGTGATCTCGATCTCCAAGGCCACGATCGCTTTGGCCATCGTGTCAATGAAATCCTTCGGCGCGTCGCCCATCTTCCACGGGTCCGGCTGGTTGGCCTCGTGCATGTGAGTGAGCTTCGCGACGTTGCGGCGCACATAGCGCTCATCATCCCGGACAGTGATGCGACCATGGGCGTGGGCGACGAGATAGTTCCAGGTCGGCACCTGCTTATGGAATTCGTGTTTGCTTGGATACCAGTTCGGCGAGATGTAGGCGTCGGCCGCTCGGAAGACGACGAGGACCTCATCGCCATTGGCAACTTCCTCCCAGACAGGGTTTTTACGGGCGACATGGCAATTGAGGATGCCCTTGTCGCCCTTTGAGCGGTCGAGCTCGAAAGGGATATGGTTGGCGTCGAGGGAGCCATTGCTGTGGGTGATCAGGATACCAAACGGGTGTTTTTCGATAAGATCGAAGAGGGCGTTCTGATCGGGTACGGCGAAATGTGGAGGAACGTACAAAGGTGGATCTCCTATCGTGAAGCAGTTGTCAGTGGTCAGCGAGGTCTTGGCGAAACAGCCAGGGGCGACGTCGCTGCTTGTGAAGAGGGCGCCGTAACCCGCTGCCCACCGCGCTCAAGCACCGCCATCGAGAAGTGGGCGGGCACGTCAGATGCCGCGGCATACGAGTGGGGTTGATCTGTAACGAGGCGCGCACTCTCGCCTGCATTTAGAAGGATCTCTTGGCTGCCCACAGTGACCTTGAGCGAGCCTTGGGTAACCGAGACGAGTTCGCGCGTATCGGGACTGTGCGCATCGGCGGCAAACGCATCACGCGGCATAAGGACCCAGCTCCAGAGTTCGAACATCGTGCGTCCCGAGGTCGATGTGTGAAGCTGTGCCCGGCTGCCTTTGGCGCTCGTCCAAAGCGTCCTGGAAGTACTCCGTTCGATCGGGTGGTCGGGTGCTGTGGAAGGTTCGTCGTTCAGCAGATCGGCAACCGATAGCGAGAACGCCGCCGCCAGGCGGCAAAGGATGCCGATACTCGGGTTTGCCTTACCCTGCTCAAGCGCGACAACCGTCCCTTTCGACAGGCCAGTCAGTTTGGCCAGTCGATCAAGGGTCAGGTTTTGGTCGCGTCTCAGATCCTGGATCCGGATCGCAATCGCTTGGCCCAGCTCCTGCTCGGTCTCTAAAGGTGTGGGGGTGTCGGTCATTATATTGACTTGGCCTCGCGCTTCGCTTACGGTCAATATAATGACCGGCGTGAAATTGCAACCGCGCTTTAAATTGAGGAATTGGCCAGTGCGCTTTGAAACGAAGGCAATCCATAGCGGTCGAGCTGTCGATCCGTCCACGGGCGCGGTTTCATTACCGCTTCATACCAGCACGACGTTCGAGCGAGGCGCCGACGGCTCGTTTCCGTTTGGGTTCGAGTACACGCGTGATGCGAATCCAACACGCAATGCATTCGAGTCGGCGATGGCCGCGCTCGAGGGCGGACACGAAGGAATAGCCTTTGCGTCGGGTATGGCTGCAATCGCTTCGGTCTTTGAGAGCCATCCCTCGACGGGACGGATCGTCCTTCCTGATGATATGTATTTTGGCATCCGCTCGCTGATGGACGAAACGGATATCGGCTCTCGCTTCGACTTCGCCGCGGTCGATATGCGGAATCTGGATGAGGTGCGCGATGCGGTCACCTCAAAGCGGACTGGCCTCGTGTGGGTCGAGACGCCGTCTAACCCGATGATACGCGTTGTCGACATTTCGGCCATCTGCAAAATCGCGCACGATGCCGGCGCCATCGCGGCGGTGGATAATACGTGGGCAACGCCCGTGCTTCAGCACCCGCTTGAACTTGGGGCGGACGCGGTCATGCACTCGGCAACAAAGTACATTGGCGGCCACTCGGATCTGATGGCGGGCGTCGTTGTTGTGCCGCATTCATCGCCTCTCGGACGGTCGCTACGGATGGTCCAAAAACACAAGGGCAGCGTCGCAGCGCCATTCGACTGTTGGCTGGCATTGCGGGGCCTGCAGACATTGCCGATCCGCATGCGCGCTCATTGTGAAGGCGCCCAGAAGGTTGCCGAGGCCTTGGCGTCTCACCCACGCGTCGAGAAAGTGCTCTTTCCAGGCCTGCAAGATGATCCGGGACACGATCTGGCTACGCGGCAGATGAGCGGTTACGGAGCGATGCTTTCCTTTATCGTCGAAGGTGGAACCGATGCCGCGATGGCGGTGGCTGCCCGCCTCAGCCTTGTTGTCCGTGCGACAAGCCTTGGAGGGACGCACTCTCTGATCGAGCATCGCGCATCCGTCGAGGGTGCGAAGTCCAAAGCGCCAGGCGGATTGCTGCGAATGTCCGTGGGGCTCGAGCACCCTCAGGACATCATTGACGACCTGATGCAGGCCCTGGGCGCAACTGTGTAAGCGAGGCCAGATAGCCCTCGTCTGGCGAAGGATCTGTGATGGGCCATAACCTAGGCCATCTTTGGCGAACACGGGCAGCGACAGCAGAGAATAGGCGGCGAGCCGCGGGGAAGGCCGCTATGAAACGCGCGCAAAGAAGCGGTCGCGGAACTGCAGCTTCAGCTGGCTATGGCCCGGATGAGAACTCACATTCCCTTTCGCGCGGCTGGGAAGTTTTTTGAGAAGGACGGACTCCTGCGCTGATAGGCCGGGCGCACAAGCAGTTTATGGCGTTTGCCTGCGGCGTGCGAGATGCGCAAGGAGGGCAGCCAAACGCATCGCGTTCAGGACCCGCTTCGCAGGGATACCGCCCTTGCGCGCCATCTCGACACCCCAATGCATGTGGTCGAGCTCGCGGATCGAATGAGCGTCCGGATTAATGCTGAAGATGCAACCTTGATCGAGTGCCTGTTGATGCCAGCGCCAGTCGAGGTCGAGTCGCCACGGATGTGCGTTGATTTCGACAGCGACGCCGTGTTTCGCACACGCTTTGAGGACTTTGTCGACGTCGAGATCATAACCGGGCCGGCGCAACAGCTGGCGACCGGTCATGTGCCCGATGATTGTCGTCCGAGGATTTCCGATCGCCTCAATGATACGCTCCGTCTGTTCCTTCTTTGGCAACTTGAAGCGGCTGTGCACGCTCGCGACGACGAAATCGAACGTCTCCAAGATATCGTCCGGGTAATCGAGCGAACCATCCGCCAGGATGTCCGCCTCGATGCCCTTCAATATGCGAAATTTTCCATTGTATGCCTTGTTCAGCCGGTCAGCTTCGCGGTGCTGTTCAGCAATCTCCTGCACCGAAAGGCCGCCGGCGTAATGAGCGGACTGCGAATGATCGGCGACACCATAGTATTCGAATCCGCGCTTGTGCGTGGCTTCAGCCATTGCCTCAAGCGTTTCGGTGCCATCGGATGCGGTCGTGTGAGAATGCAGGATGCCATGAAGATCTTCATCCCGGATAAGGGCGGGTAGCTTCTGCTTCGCCGCTCGCTCGATCTCGCCCCTGCCTTCGCGCAATTCCGGCTCGATAAACTGCAATTCTAGCGCTTGGTAGATTTCTTCTTCTGTCGCTGACGCGATCAGCTTTCTCCCGCGATGAAGCCCGTCGGCGTTTAGAGTGAAACCCTTGTCGGCCGCGAACGTCTTTAGTTGCTCAAGGTGATCTGCCGACCCGGTTGCTTGGAGCAGGCTCGCGCCAAAGTGCTTCCTGTCCGTGACAACGAGCCTGAGGGTCGTATCCTCGATTCCAGTCGACTTTCTGCCCTGCGCTACCAGGGCGAAGTCGGAAACGAGCTCGCAACCGCGCCGAAAGTCACCTGCAATCTCGACGCGCGAAAACTCTGGATGCTCTTGCTTCACCGATATGACCGCATGTTCGAGAAGAGCGGCGGCCTTGTGCAGGTGAAGTTGTGTTTCGCCGCTTCGCACGATGGCCAAGTTCTGCAGGAGTTTTGCCTGAAGGGCTGCGCCGAGGCCTTTGACTGGGCGTATACGATCTTCTCTCGCCGCGGCCTCGAGCTCCGCCAGCGAGTTCACGCCGAGCGCCTGATGAAGTTTAAATATCTTATCGGGACGAAGCCCGGGTACGGCAAACAGCTCCAACACGCCCGCTGGAACATCCTCGCGCAGTTTCTCAAGGCTCGGGTGCGTGCCGGTTTGGTAAAGCTTGCTCACGATGTCTGCGATCGCGTCGCCGATCCCCGGGATCTTGGTGAGGGCGCCGGCGGCGATGATCCGATCAAGCGGCTGCGACAGCGCCGTCAGACTGTCTGCCGCGCGCAAGTATGCCTTTGTGCGATAGGGATTGTCGCCGCGCATAGACGCCCGTTGCGCGTATTCCCTCAAAAGATTGGCGACGGTCCTCGGATCGATTTTTGCCATGGCTTCAGCCAAACGAGGTTGATCTCCGCAGGTTCCAATCAGGCAAGGCCATGAGTGCCGCGTTGCCCTTTGAATGCTGGCTTTGCTGCCTCTTCCCGCGCCAGACGCTACAGATGGGGCAAGGATTGGTCAGCGCGACCCCATCCCGCCAGAGCTTTGGAGGCTGCGCGTTTCTTTAATTCAGGAGCATCGCCCACGTGGAAATGAGAGGGCGCATCTATTGTCTTCATCTCCGCCCACGTGATCGGTGCCGCGACAGGAGCGCCCGGACGTGATCTTGCGCTGTAGGGCATGATCGCGGTCGCCCCGCGCTGATTGCGTAGATAGTCCACAAAGATGCGACCCTTGCGGCGCGCCTTTGACAACACGGCCGCGAAATGGGCCGGATCGGTCTGGGCGACCGCCTGCGCCACGCGAGACGCGAAGTCCTTCACCTCTGGCCACTCGGCGTCAGGAGTGAGGGGCGCGATGACGTGCACTCCTTTGCCTCCCGTCAGTATCGGGAAAGTCGTGAGCCCGAGCGATTTAAGGATGGCGCGGAACTGAAAGGCAGCGGCGCGGACGGCCTCGAAATCGAGGCCTTCATCGGGGTCGAGGTCGAACACGAGGCGGTCGGCCTTTTCGACATCCTCGATCCGAGACCCCCATCCATGCAGCTCAATCGTTCCCATCTGGACGCACGTCATCAGTCCGTCGGCATCGTCGACATAGAGATATGGTTCCTCGTGCCCGTCCTTCTCCGTGATGCCGACGTGGTGGACTTTGTCGCCAAAGCTGCCGGCGTCGTGTTTTTGGAAGAAGCACTTCTTCGCGCGGCCCTGTGGGCATCGAACCAGACTGATCGGCCGGCTGCCAACCCAAGGGAGCATGATCGCCGCGACCGCTGCATAATGGTCGGCGAGCTGTCCCTTGGTGATGTTGGACTCCGGATAGATGACGCGGTCACCGTTGCTTATCGCGATGGTGGTTGTCCCAGACGCGGCGAGATCGGCTGCATGACGTTCCGTCTCGAGCACGACCGCCTCCGGCTTCTTGTCTTCGCGGAGACCAAGATAGCTCGGATGTCGTAACGTCCCTTCATTTGTCATTTCGGTGAAGGCAATCTCAGCGACCAGTTTCGGACGGAGCCAGTGCGCGCCGCGCACCTCGGGGCGCGGTGCGTCGACGGTCGCGGCCTTCTGCTCAAGCGGCGCCATGATCTTCAAGAGACGAAGAAGTTCAGCGGTATCGAAGCCGGTGCCGACTTTCCCGGCGTAACGCAGCTTGCCGCCGTCATGAACGCCAAGGATCAAGGACCGAAAAGCTCGGACCTTGTCGGACGGCGTCCAGCCGACAATCACAAACTCCTGCCGCCTGATGCATTTGATCTTCAGCCAGCTTGCGCCGCGGGCTCCCACATAGCTCGAGTCCGCGAGCTTTGAAATGACGCCCTCAAGGCCGGCTGCGCAGAAGCGATCGAGCAACTCTTCTCCGCGACCGAGGATATGGTCGGAGTAGCGAAGGACGGGATTTTTCGCGGGCAAGATCGCCTCCAGTTTCGCCTTGCGCTCAAGGAGAGGAAGCCTAGTCAGATCTTCGCCGTCGAGCTGCAGCAGATCGAACGCATAAAAGTCGATGGTCGCCGGGGCACCCTTCAATGCATTCTGAAGCGCCTGGAAGTTAGATTTTCCATCCGCATCGACAACCACGGCCTCGCCGTCAATCAGGGCGGAGCGCACCTTGAGCTTGCAAGCCTCGGAGAGGATCGAGGGAAAACGGCTAGACCAGTCCAGACCAGATCGTGTGTAGGCCCGCGCCTTGCCACCGCCGACGGCAACGAGAACACGATAGCCGTCGTATTTCATCTCGTGGATCCAACGATCGCCGGCAGGGACTGTGTCCACGAGCGTTGCGAGCTGGACCGGCCGGAAAGCGGGCGGCGCTACGTCACGAGCGTCCGACTTCGCTTCACTAGCGCTCGATCCACTGAATGCCTTACGCAACGTTGGCTTGACCACTCTGCCTAAACCATACTCAGAGACGAATAGCGTTCCGCGTCCAACGCGCGACTACTTCTTTAGTTTCCTTGCAGGGCGTATTGAGCTTTTCGCGATCTTTGTCGGCTCGCTTGATTAGCGCCTCGGCCTGAGGCCCTGCTTCCTGGGTCCGGCCCTTCCACTTCGCAATCTGCGCACATAGCTCACTGGCAATAATTAAGAGCAGGAACGTGCCCTCAAATGCCGCCGCAGCGTATCCGCTTTCTGCCATCGGCCTTAAAAGCCCGGTTGGGCCTCCACCGAGGGAGCCGACTTTCTCCAACTTTTCGCCAGAGGCGGATTCTTTGCTAGTCGCGCATTTGAAGCCTATGCTGTCGCATCGGCCGCCAGATCCTTCCGACGCAGCCGACAGTAAGAGGTACGTGCTCTTGCCCGTATGGGAGAGAGCCATGCCCCAATCCCTTCTTCGCAACCATGTATTGAAAGCTCTCTCCTCAGAGGATTTCACGCGATTGCAGCCGTCACTGCATCACGTCGAACTAGGCATCAAAGCCCAGCTTGAAGTCTCATATCAGCCGATCGAGCGTGTATATTTTCCAGAGATGGGCATCGCGTCGGTGGTCGCTACGATGACTGGGGGGCGGCAAAGCGAGGTCGGCATCGTCGGCCACGACGGCATGACAGGAGTTGCCGTTATCCTCGGCCAAGACAGGTCTCCCAACGAAACCTATATCCAGGTCGCAGGTAATGGCTGGATTCTCTCGGTTGAAAACCTTCGCTCTGCGATTGCGGCAAGCCAATCCCTTCGCGAGTCACTGCTTCGCTATGCCCATGCGTTCCTTGTCCAGTCCTCCCGGACGGCACTGGTCAACGGCCATTCGAAAATCGAGGAGCGGTTGGCCCGCTGGCTGCTGATGGTCCAAGACCGCGTCGAAGGAAATAGGATCTACCTGACGCATGAATTTCTGGCGACCATGCTTGGCGCTCGGCGTCCCGGAGTTACCATCGCACTCCAAATGCTTGAATATCGGGGCTTGGTTCACGCCAAGCGCGGCGAGATCACGATTGTCGACCGCGTTGGAATGATACAACTCACACATGGTGCTTACGGTGAGGAGGAACAAAGTCACTTCGGCCTTGCCTCCGCCTGATTGTTCGGAATCAGACAGACCCTTGCAGCCTACGGAATTCCTGCCGTAAATCGCGTTGAGGGTTTTAGGGAGGTTTTCTCGATGACCAGGAGTTTTCACACCGTCACAGTTGAAAGCGCCGCTGAAGCCTACGTCCTCTCCCGAGGCAAGGCCCGTTTTCTCTCCATCGCGCAGGAAATCCGCGCCATCCGAACACTCATGCCGGCATGCCAGGTTACCGACCGCGACCTGGAGGAGTTGGTGGCGGCAGCATCCATTATTCACGGCGTGCCCGTCGCGTTCGACTTAAAAACAGCCGTGGCCGCAGAACCACGGCTCCATTCATAGGGCCGGTGATGCCTGCGCTCGCGCAGACGCCTACCTTGTCGGATGTTCGCCAAGCGATTGTCCGCCACCTGATCGACAACATCGGCAGTCCGAGCATTTCGATATCCGAGGTTAGCCGGACCGTGAGGAGAATGCTTCCGCTCTGCGAACTCACGGATTGGGAACTTGGCGATGTCATTGCGCGAAGCGCGGTCGATGCGGGATTTGCGATTGAACTTGACGGGGTGGACCCCTGAAACGCCTGTCGAGGTCCAGTATCGTCGACGGTTCGCGCCGTGTGATCTTCTCGATTGAGACATGGTACTGCCGAAGCGCGCGGCAATGTCCTCCGCGGCCATGACGTGTGCGACAAGGTCACGGTAGACAGTGACCTCTCCGCCGCATGGGAGTGCTAGCCTACCCATCGACTACATCTGGCAACGTATCTTCGACGATGCTCAGATTTCGATCGAAAGTCTCGGCGTCGGACGCGTTGGCGCGCAGAGAACGCACCTTGTTTAGAATGGCGGCAACCGCCGCTTCTTTGTCGGGCGCTATGCGCGTTGTCACCGCTTTGGCCGCCAAGGCGGAAAAATCTATGGCGGCATAGACCGGTACCGCTGCAGCGTCTGTTGCTTTCAACCGGTCTTTTACGATTGCGCGCCGGCCCGGCGGCGGAGCTCTACGGCCTGCTTTTGCGGCAAATGTCGCGCCGCGCCGCAGGCGGGCCTGCAAGAGGCCTGAGCGATACGCGGGTGCTGTCGGCACAATCGTCGGGAGCACAGGAGATGGGAGCGCCGCAGAGGAGTCCGCGGCAGGGCTTTTCGTGCGCGAAGCGTCGGTAGAGGCGGGCAGGGGCATGAACGCGCGTTTGGCGAGCTGGCCGTCGGCGAAATAGAAATTGCGGGTGCCGAGGATTGGCAGTTCACCACGCGACAATATGATGACCTTGTTCTTGTCGAGGGTGCGGATTTCGTCCGGCCGCATCAGGGGCCGCCGCACTTCCTTGCGGTGTTCGGAGCGCGTGTAATAAGTGTCGAACAACGTTGCCTTGGTGCGCGTCACGTCCTTTTGCACGTCCGACGTTTCGCCAAGCTGCTCGGAAACGTAGCGCAGATCGTCAGCGTCCTGCGCACCGAAAAAGATCTGTACGCGAGCGGCGTTGATAAGGGTTTTGCGCCCTTCCTGGCGATAGATCTCGTCTACAGCCTTTAGCGACTGCACGAAAAACCACATCGAAACGCCGTTGCCGCCGAGCACGCTCGCCATTTCGGTGACATTCTCGAGCTTGCCGAGGTTCTGGAACTCGTCGAGCAGCACAAGCACCGGATGCTCGCCCGGCTGCGGAAGGCTTTCCGACATGAAATTCATCATCTGCGTAATCAGGACGTTGAACAACGGTCCAAGCGACGTAATCTGCTCGCGCCGCACGTCGAGATAAAGAGAAATTCGATCACGCTTGAGCCTGCGAATATCGAACGTGCTGCGGGACGTAGCTCGCATTAGGCGCTCGTTGAGAAAGGGAGCCATGCCGGTGCGTACGCCAGCGTAGATTCCGGAAAACTGCCGCTCGGACATCTCAAAATATGGCAGCAGGGTTTGCAGGGTAAAATACGAACATTCGCGGCGGCGTTCCTCGCGCAGTGAGCCAATGAATTCCAGGAGCGGCTGCTCGGCGCCGTTCATGATCTCGAGGATTGTGGCAAAGGTTTTTTTCTCGTTTGGGATCGCGGGCGATTCCATGACGAAGGACGCGATGCCGGTAAAAAGGAGGCGGGCATCGTTGACCCAGTACGGGTCTGAGTTGGACGGGGGCCGCGGAAACAATGCCGCAGCGATGTTGCGAAGGTCGATGTCGCGCTGTGCCGAATCCAGCGAGATGAAGTCCATCGGATTGTAGCATGCGGTATTGCTGTCCGGATCTGCCGGCGCGAAACGCACCACGCGGCTCATGGTGGAACGGTAGCCGGCGGTCGCCGCATAGGTCTCGCCGCGCAGGTCGAGAACTACGAGCGAATGCGGCCAGGTCAAGGCGTTCGGGATGATGAGAGACGTGCCTTTACCCGAGCGCGGCGGCCCTATGACGAAGCCGCCGACATCATCGCCATCAATCCACAATTTCTTGCCGCCAATCAGCCTGCGCTGCGTCAAGCGGATCTTGCCTGAGCGCTGATCGCGGCGCGGCGACAAAATTTCGGCCAGCCTGCCGCCGGCTCGACCGACGAAGACGCCGCCCACTTTCGTCAGGCCGGTTTTTGATACGTCGCTCATGGTCATGAAGCGAGAGTCATTGCGCTTTCTCGGACGCATGAGAAACAAGCTGACCAGTGGCAAGAGAAACCCCAATGCTCCTGCCGCAACGGCGTATTGTATCCGGCCAAAATTCCTCGCCATCGTGTCCGCCCAAGCCTGACGAACGACCGGCAAGGGATTGGCGTTCAGCTGGTCGAACAGAACGTGGGAGCCGGTCCGGTACCAATCAGTCGCGGCATAGGCGACCGTGAAGAGCAGGACGCCCAGGGCCATCGCCATGAGCACCATGAAAATTGCTGTTGCGACTTTCTGCATGGATGGGTCTCGCTAGATCGTCTCCGCCTTGGTGAACTTGATCTCGCTGATGCCGCGCCGTCCGCCTTCGGTGCGGACCATCTGCACGACCACCGGAATGACCTCGCGCAGGTAGTCGAGGATTTCGCTTCGTGCGAGGCCCGAGCTGCCCTGCATGACCATGAGCGCCAGGCGCTCGTAGGCGGACCGGGCGGAATTGGCATGAACGGTGGTGAGCGAACCCGGGTGGCCGGTGTTGATCGCCTGGAGGAACGCGAAGGTTTCAGCGCCGCGCAACTCCCCCAACAGCAGACGGTCGGGCCGCATGCGAAGCGAGGCCTCGAGCAGCTGTTGCGCGGAGACCTTGGCAAGCCCCTGGTCGCCCTTCGAGGCTATCAGGGTAACGTTGTTGGGGGCCGGCAGCCTCAGTTCGCGGGTGTCTTCGATTGTGATGATCCGTTCATGGCCTGGAATCTCCTTCAGGAGGGCATTCAAAAACGTCGTCTTGCCGGTGGACGTACCGCCTGAAACAATGATCGAGACGCGGTTGCGTACCGCATACTGCAGGAACTCCATCGGCGAAGTGTCGTGCAGCATTTCGACAAGTCGCTTTTCTTCGGCTGACAGCGCTAGTCCGCTGCCCATCGCCGTGTTCTCGAATGCGCCGAGATCGTTGTAGGCATCAAGGCTCATATCCATGATGACCTGCTTGCGGATCGAAATCGCCCCGCCTTCGGGAGCCGCCGGCGGCAAGATGCATTGGATACGCTCACCCGAGGGTAGCGCGGCCGACAGCACCGGCTTTTCCTCGTTGATGACCTGATTGGTCGCCGAGGCGACGCCCGTCGAGATGTTGCGTATCCAGCCCGGCGTGACCTCGCGCCTGAGGACGTGCTCCATTTCCCTTGCACCGAGGCGTTCGATGAACAATTCACCCGGCCTGTTGATCGCAATCTCGGAAACCGAGTCTTCGTTCAAATAGGACCATATCGGTTCCAGATGAGCGCGCAGGACCGGGGCTCTCGCCCATGGGTCGGGGAGGGGATGCACGGCATTCATTTCACCGCGCTCCGATAGCCGGGATAGAAATGATCTTTCGGCGTGCCGTAGAGAGGCGTCGGATCGATCGCCGTCTTCGGCCGCCCGCCTGCCTTCAGGCGTGCAACTTCTTCCTGGACAGGATCGGCGTACAAATCCGAGAAATCGAGATCTCGGCGCACCAGCACGACAACCGATGTGCCCTGGTCGACGTAGACCGTCGGGCCAATGTTCTGCGTATCACGAAACGCCTCCTGCGCGAGTTGCTGCAAGGCGGTCGATGACTTGTCGAAGGCGATGCTACGCGCGCCGCGCTGCGAGCCATTGCCACCATAAGTTATTGTCGTGGTCTCACCGGTTACGGGATCGATCGTCGACACCTGGCGCTGTTGGCCATCCTGCCCACTATCGCCAAGCGAGGACAGATATTCAGAGACGCCGCCAACCACCGAAAGCATGATGGCGTTACCGTACCGTTCAACCCAGTGCGTATCGACACGGCCGCCCATGCCACCGCGGCCGAGCGCGTCTGCGCCGGGCGATTTAATATCAACGGAAATGCCGTCCGAGCGAATGACCCTGCTCCAGACGATGAAAACACGCTTTTGACCGCGCGCAAGCCCCGAGCGGTATTCCCCGGTCAGGCGCGAGCCCTTCGGAATGAGGATCCGCCTGCCGTCGAGCGAGAAGACATCCTCACGCACGACTGCGCGCACGGCGCCGGGAAGGTCGGTGTTAACAGCGGTTTCCAAATAGCCGCGAATGATCGTTCCTTCGGGGATCAACGCGTCGGTACGTCGGAACGCCCTGGCTTTGACGATGCCGGAAGAACTTGCCTCAGACTGCGCCAAGAATGCCTTGTTGGAATCACTGTCGGCGCCGGGGACCGGGATGATCTGACCGTCGGGCGCGATTTCGACCTGTGCCGCCTGGGCGCCGCTATCCGTCGAGCCGGTTTGATCATTCGTCACCATCTGGTTCGACCGCAGGCGTTCCCACACCGCGTTTTCGCGCTCGGCGGCCTCCGCCTTACGACGAGCCTCTTCCTCAGCCGCGGCCTTGCGGCGGGCTTCGTCCTCCTCGGCCTTGCGGCGAGCCTCCTCGGCCGCCATTTGCGCCTCCAGCGCGCGTCGCTGCGCATCGAGATCCGCGCCCTCCTGCACGGTCTGATCGACATTATCGGCTTGTTGCGTGCCCTTTTGGTCGTCAGCCGGTGGCGGCACCACGATCTGGTCGATCGTGCCGTCGGCAGGTTGCGGCGGTTCGTTCAACGCCGGCGGGCGAAACTCGGGCGGGTTGAAGTTTTCCTCGCCATCGCTGCGAACATCGCGCGATACCGGCTCCCGAGGCCAGTTCAGCCACATCAGCGCGCTTACGAGCACCACGCCGAGGCCGACCAGCGCGATCCTGGTACCGACGCCCGCACCACGGCGCGCGACCGTCGGGCTGCCGTCCAGTTGGTTATAATCGATCTGCGTCATCACCGCCCTCCGCTGGATCCGAACAGGGTGGAGCCACCGGTCAGTTTCGTTGGACCGTAGACCTGCTCGACGGGATCGATAGCGTTGGGTCGCGCCCGGTTGTAGAGACAGAGCGTCTTGCCATCGGCCCGCAAGGTGAATTGCCGCGCGACCTTGTCGATGACTGTGTATTTGCCCTGCGTGCGAACATTGACCAGCGACTCATGGCGCTTGTCGTCGAGAACGAAAATAGCCGGCATGTCGCCCTTGAACTCCAAAAACACCTTGGTGCCGTCGTCGAATACGGTGCGCGGCTTCAGACTGTCGTCGCCCTTGTAGGCGTAGTCGTAGTTGAGGCCGGCATAGTTCAGGTCCTTCAAATCCGGATCGGCGGCGCTCTCCTTGGCCTGTGAGAGCAGCCGCGCGTTGATATCCTCGTCCGGGTATTTGAACCGGACCTGGAAGGATGCCCGGTCACGGCTATTGTCAGTGGCCTGCAGCAGCAGGGAATAGACGCGCCGGTTGGTGACCACGTTGACGTTGGTCCAGGCATCTCGCTCCAGCGGCTTGACGAACAGAAACCGCGATCCGCGTTTGGGGATGATCGACCAGCCTTTCGTGTCGCCAGCCGACACGGCTTCGATAACTTCGGTCGGACTGAGTTCGACCATCGTGGAAATCCCAAGAGCGGCGCGCACCGACGTCACGTCGTCATTGTTGAAGGTGACATATCGGATGCGGCCGTCGCGTGCGGCCGCGCCGTGAATCGTGCCGAGCAGAAAGGCGGCCGATAGGACGAGGCCCGCGCGCCGTCTCATTGCAGGCTCCCCGCGGCCGGCGCCGATTCCTGGTCGCGGCGGTAATCCGTAACCTGAAATCCCAGCGGATTGTCGAAACGCCATTCGTTCTTGAGCGGCGTTGACGTGTAGCGGAATTTTATCACCGCCACCCAATTGTCGGCCGTGGACGAATTGTCCCGCCGCGTCGTCGTGGCAAAGCGCACCGAGGCTGTGTTGCGATTGAGCAGGGAAACCGATTTGATCTCGACCGAGACAGTGACATTGCGACCAAAAATCTTGTCCAGCGATTGCGGGTTTGCAGGCGTATAAAGCCACGTCAAATCCTTGGACGCGGCATCGGTGGAATAGAGCTGTGCCAGGTCGTAATTCTGTTTCAGTTCACGGGAGTCGTAGGTTTCGCGGGCCCTGATGTAGCGCACCAGATTGGCCGCCGTGACGGCCTCGTTCTGGGATAAATCTCCAGGCTTCAGCGCGCGCATGATCTCGAGGTAGCCCGTCGATTTGTCGACCTCGACAACATACGGTTCGAACTGCCGGAGCGGCAGGATCAGCACGAGCGCCAGCAGCGACAGCACCGCCACCAGTCCGGAAACGCCGCTGATGATCCAGGCCAATGTACACGATCGACGCATTGACCGGTGCGTGTCGTCTTCCCAGGTCGCGCCCGCCCTGTAATAGCGCTTGTCGACGAGTTCGCTGCTGCGGTCATCAGCTGTCTCCATTGGAATTGCCACTTTACTATTGCCTCGTTTTCGCGACGCATCTGATCCAGCACCGCGATCGGTGATCATTGTGTGGTCTAGGCCAGAGGCCTGGAGTTATCGCGCGCACCTTGCTGGATAGCGGTCCGGGTTGCGGCATCCGCCCTGGCTGCTCGCGAAGATCGAAAACTCTTTGTCGCGAGCTGCCGGGCGCCCCGAGCGGCGCGGCCTGCGGCCCATCGCACGCCGGAGTAGCGCACGGCATTCCTGCCGAACGTCCCATATGAGTAGCGAGCGCCCATGGTGCTGAGATACCCGCCGCCATTCAGGATCGAAGCAATCGAGGGTATCTGCATGAGAACGTAGATGCCGATGATCGTCACCAGCACCAACGGCAGCACCAGCGACATTTTGCTGTCCATGGTCGCTCCGCCGGACGTGGCGGTGTTCAGCGCCGCATTGACGAGCGAGAAGTAGAAACCGAGAAAGCCGTAGATCAGGATTTGCTGGATCATCAGAAAGGTGGTCAGCGAAAGAAAGCCTTCGCTCATGCGCGAGGACCATCGGTAAAGCCAAAGGATGATCCATATCGGCGCCAAGGCCAGCGTGATGAACAACATCACCTTGGCGGCGATGATCGCGGCAATGGCAAGCGCTGCGAAGATGATGGCTGATAGCAGAACGAGCAGCGACAAGAGCGCGCCAAAAATGTCATAGAAGGATCCGCTGTAGACCTGATTGGCGACGTCCTGCGCCCCTTGGTAGAGATTGTCGATCAGCGCTGGAATTGCCGTCTGGTCGCTGAGCTGATTGCCGGTGGCCCGCGACACGGCGCCGACGATCACCTTACCGACCTCGTCTGGAATGCTTTGCACGAGCTGATAGATCGTCGCCGAAAATGTGCCCCATCCGGTCAGCAGCAGATAGATGATGACGGCGCGGCCGAGGCGATAGGCCGCTTCGATTGGCGAAATCGACTCTCGCCCGCTCAAGATCGAATAGCCCCACCACGCGATATAGACGGTCAGCATCAGGGTGAAGACGTTGCCCATCGCATTGCCCAACTGCATATAGACGGTGCGGACGAAGTCCTCGCCGATGTTGTCAATGCCACCGAGGATGCTTGCGGCGAGACCGTTCATGGATCCTCATCAATGATGCTGGCGAACGGCGTTGAATTGACCGGCTTCAGCGCGCCGCATTCGTCGGCGTGCGCATACGACAAAGGCCCGCACGGCGCTTTCAGTTCGCGATTTGCGCAACCGAAAAGCCCCGCGCTGAGCCCAATCACAAGGCATGTGCGCAACACCCGCCTCAACAAAGGGCTAACCCCCGCTCTTGCCAAAGTCCGCGAACGGATTGACGGTGCGCGGTGTCATCATCTTCTGCACCTGGCTCTGGCGAAGAAGATCTCCCTTCAGCTTCTCATTCAGGGCCGCGACCGCACCGTTCTGGACGCCGATCAATTCGTTGACCGCGCGCGCGTTTTCCAGCTGCATTCGTGTGTTCTGGTCCACCGAACCCTTGACGTCCTGCGACTGCCCGATCTGCCCACTTGCGGACTGCAAAGACTGTTGGCGCTGGGTAACGCCCTGCGAAGCCTGCGAGGTCAATGCGCTTAGCAGCGAAGCCACGTTGACGCTGCCGCCATAGGCGGTGTTGACGGCGCTGGTCTCCTTGCCGGCAATCTGCTGGAGCTGCTTCACCAGCTGCAGCCCGTTGATGACGGCGCCGGCGATTTTCTGTATCTCGGGCGACAGGCCACCAAACGAAAGCGCACCGCCGTTCAGGATCGACCCGAACGACGGCGCCTGGGCAATCGACATGTTGCCGCCGAGGCCCATTTGCCCGATGCCGAGCGAACCGTCACGACTGCCGCTGAGAGCCTGCAGGATCTCCTCGCTCTTTTTCAGGATATCCTTGTTCGAATCCATGATGGAGTTGGTGTTGTCCGCATTCTTGCGGGCGACATCAAGATTGGCGTCATCAATGACGGCAATCTGTGCGTGGGCCGTGCTTGCCCAAAGCGCCAGACTGGCAGCAATCGCGAATTTGTTCATGTCAGCCTCCTATTGCTGTAGAGAATTAATGACGCTGGCAGCGCCGGCAGGATCACTGGTGATGATCATCGAGCGACTGTCGGCCGAGCTTGCCCCCGCGTTCTCAAGTGCGCATGGTAGCCACCGGCCGCGATCGATCCTCAACCGCTCCAATTCCGCGGGATCACAAGAGAACGGGTTTGGAGAACCGCTCTTCGGCTGTTGCACCAGCTTGGACGACTGCGATGCCTGAACATTCTGCAACGATAGAAGTTGGGCCAGCAATGCCGTGAAGTCCCCCGCCTGGGCGAGGTACTGGTTGGTGACATCGGCGTTGATCCCACGAGCCGACGAGTTTAGCTCCCAAGCGTCCTTGTATTCGGTCACCTGGCCAACGTTGCCCGCCAGCGCGTCGATTGCAGCATTGTTGGCGCCCATCTGCGATGAGCTTGCATCGAGGCCGCCAGCCGCCTTCCTGACCGCGCCCATGGCCGCGTCCTGGGCCGTGCCGCCTGCGCCGTCGGCCGTTACGATCGAGAATGGTGGCGGCGCGGCGGCCGGAGCCTTGCCGCTCGACGCATAGTCGTTGAAGTAGCCGTTCCAACGGCCGACACCGCCGGCCCATTGGTTTTGCTCGCCTGCGTTCGATCCATTGTAGAAGGAAGCGAGACAGCTGTAATTCGTCGCCCCGCATTGCTTCACGCCCATTCCGAGATATTTGACGCCGCCTTCGACATTCTGCTCGTTGACGTCGCGGTCAAGTCCCATGGACTTGCCGGTGCCCTTGGTCAGCTGCATGACGCCTTTGACGCCGGTGTGGCTCCCGGCGCATGTGTCGAAGCGCGATTCCTGATAGGCAACGGACAGCGCCAGGCCTTCGGGCACGCCGTATTTTTGCGCATAGTAGCGGATCATCTTCACGTTGCCCGCGTCGCGCTGCAGCGCTTCGGCTGGCGACCGGCGAAACATCTGTGAGCGGTATTTGTTCGAATAGGTGCAGACGACGCTTTTCTTCTTGTCGGTTTCGTCCTTCTTGGCCTCATCCGACTTCGTGCTGTGCTGCTCGTCCTCTTGCCGCTTGTCGAGGTTCGGCCCGTCGATTACCGCGATCTGAGCGATAGCCACGCTCATGCTTTCCGCCGTCGCGAGAGCCAGGGCCAGACAAGCGCTGCTAAGCCGCTTCGTCATGCTCGTTCTCCCATCCGCAGAAGTATGGCAGCCACATCTCTGGCTCGTCGCCGAAGGTCTCCCGGAGCCTTGCGCATTCCTTGCTGTTGGCTTCGCTCGAGGACAAGACCTTGATGAGATCGGGCATAGCCGACAAATCGAGCTTGGCTACGATCGAGTCGCTGTCGTGCTTGACGAGGAAGGTGCGTGTTTCCTTGGCGGTCCGGCGCACAAACTCGAATTCCTTCGCTGTCAGCGAGAAGCGCTCCATGTAGGAGTCCTTGCTCGCCTTTGGGTTGGGGAAGAAAATGTTGGTCTTCGTTTGCTCGATTAGCGACGACGAGATGGAGGAATTGACGACGTCTTCCGCCGTCTGCGTGCCAAAGCCGACCACGCCGTTGCGGCGACGAATGGTCTTCAGCGTCTCATTGATGAAAGCAGCGAAAACCTCGTCGTCCAACAGCTTCCAGCCTTCATCGAGGAAGAGCATGATCGGCGAGCCGTCGATGACGTCCTCAAGCCGATGGAAAATGTAGAGCAACGCCGCCGAACGCAGCTTTCGATCGCCCAGGATCTTGGTCATATCGAACCCGACAACCGGCTTCGAAAAATCGACCAGATCGACGGGATTGTTGAAAAGCCAGCCCTTGTCCTTCGGGTCGAGCCAGGGCTGTATCCGCGCGGCCAGATCGTTCATGCCAGGCATGAGCGACCCCCGCAGCACTTCCGGCAGCAGGTCGAAGGTACGCTGTTCGCGCGGGATCTTGTAGATCATGTCGACGGCGGCGTTGATGACGCGCATCTCCGCTACATCCAGCGCGCCGCCTTCCGGCGTCAGAATGTAGATGAGCAAATCTTCCAGGAAGGACCGGTTTTCTGCCGTGTCCTCAAGCTGCAATGGCGCGAACCCGGTCGGCTGGGAAGGCTCCATCACCTCATAGCGACCGCCGAGCGCCCGAACGAAAATTTCAGCGCCGCGCATATAATCGAAATAAACACATCGTGGCCGCGGCATGATGCGCATGGCCTGCGCCATCAGGAATGACAGCACCACGGTCTTGCCCGAGCCAGTCGGACCGAACACCGTGAAGTGCCCGACATCATGAACGTGGAAATTGAAATAATAGGCTGTCTGGCTGGTCGTTTCGAGCAAAGCGATGGGCCGTTTCCAATGCAGCCGCTCACGTTGGCCCGACGGGAAATTGTGTCCTGAAAAAAGGCCGGCGAAGTTAAGCGACGAGATCAACGCACGTCGCGCGATGTAGCTGAAATTTCCCGGCAGCTGCGCCCAAAAGGCTAGTTCCGTGTTCAGTGTCTCGCGGACCGGCACGATCGACATGCGCGAAAGTTCGGCCGTAATGTCGGATAGCGCACGGTTGAGCCCAGTCATGTCCGATGCCAAGGCCATGACACTCATATGATGTTGTCCGAAGACCACTTCGCCACCGGCCAGCTTGTCGGCGCCGTCGTGGACGGACTCCTCGACCGTCGTGCCCGCCTCGTCCGATCCCTCAACCTGGTTCGCGATGGTGTTGATCCTGCGCATCGCCGTTACACGGTCTTCGATCGCGAAACTCTGCGTCAGGACAAACTCATGCGGCAGGCGCAAGAGACCGTCCAAAGAGCCCGGCGCGGTGAACGGGGGGTATTCCTTGATCGACACCATGGCGCCAAGCTTGCCTGCGTCCGGTCCGCGGAATTCCAGCGCGGACTTGCCGAAAAACAGCTGCCGCGTCGCCAGCACGTCACCAAGGCTCATGCGCGGCAAAGGCATTTCCACGCCGATGCCGCCGGCGAGGATCTTCGCCAAAAATTCCGCCGGCTCGGAAAAGAAGCCGTTGCGGCGCTTCACGACCCCGAGAAGACGTGCACCATAAGCCGTAAAATCCTTGACGACTCCGTCGAGAACGTCATGCAGTTCGGCCATCGCCTCTTCGCGGGTTTCTTCGCCCGCGGTACTGATGCGGAACGCATTGAGCGCCTTGTCCACCCAGCCGACGCGACCGACCATCGGTCGGCGTATGACCGCCAGATACGCCTCGTTGACGAAAAGGTTTTTCGCCCCAAGCTCATCCATGTAGCGGGCGTCGAGCTCGGCCACGAAAGGAATGTCAAAGTCGCCTTCGATCTCCGGCGTTACGTGGCGGCGGATGATCGTTGTGTAGACCGCAAATCGAGAGGTCGAGAGATTGCGGAACGTCGTGTTGCGGTTGAACATGCGGCTGTTCAACTCGGCTTGGTCCATCGTCTGGAAGGGCAGGCCACTGAGCTGGATGACGCCGATCAGAAAGCCGCTCTTCGTCACGATCAGATTGTCATCGACATGGCGAAGGTAAGGGATGTGCATCGCCGCGGGTTTTTCACGCCGGCGCTCGCGGCCAAATTTCAGGTCGGCATCGAGGCTCATGGCGAATAGCTCCTCGCCCCCCAAAAAGTAAGGTTCGCCACCGCTCCGCGTTTGGAGACGCGCCGCTCGAAAATATGAAACATGTACGGGTCGCGCTGGCACAGATATGCGCTGATCAGATGCACCACGCCGAAAACGCCAAGGCCGAGCATGAAGCTGCTCGTGGCAATGAAGCCGATAACCGCCAGGATGCCGTTCAGAGCGAAGACCTCATAGCGCACTCCCCATTTCATCGGGGGGCGTGTCAGTGGCAGGCTGACCGGCTCGACATAGACCTCGTCGTCGTCCATGTCTCAGCTGCCTCCGGCTGTCGCGCGAACCGCATCCACAAGCTGGGCGGCGCCGAAAATCAGAGCGATGCCAATGATGATGGAGAAAGCCATCATCCACGCCAGCCGGCCCGTCATGGCGAGGAAGCCGAGAAAACAGACGGCGATGATGGCAAATGAACGCGCTATGTTGCCCTGCAGAACTCCGACGAACCACTCCAGCACATTTTCGACTGGTGCCGCCGACTGGGCATACGCAGTGGCTGGCGCGAGAGCTATTCCGACCGCCGAGGCCAAGGCCAGTTTCAGGGCAAATTTGCCCGCTTTCCTGTATTCCACCCTTTGGCTCCTTTCAGTTGCCGAAATCCATGACATGACCATCCTGCCAAGAGTCCTCACTTGCCGGCGGAGCGGCCGCGAGCGTTTCGGATTTGGTCAGGGCGGACTTCTTCACGACACCGCCGAACTTCCAGCGGTTCAGTATTTTCACAATGTATTCTGCCGTCTCCGGATTCACCGGAATGCCCTGCGTCTTGTAGACGTTGTTGGGCCCGGCGTTGTAAGCCGCCAGCATCAGCAGAGGATCCTGGAACTCATCATAGAGTGACTTCAAATAGCGGAGGCCAGCCCGTACATTTGCCGCTGTATCGCAACGGTCGCTCACGCCGAGATCGGCCGCCGTGCCCGGCATCAGCTGCATGATCCCCATGGCGCCGGCCTTCGACGGACCCTGTTTGGCGCCGAGATCGCTTTCGGTCCATGCAATCGCCTCGGCCAGATCGGCGTCGAACCCTTCGTCCTGCGCGATTGAACGCACAAGTCGGGAGACATCGGCACGATTTCCGGTCTCACACACCCCCGGCCTTTGCGCCCCGACTGAGGCAAGGGCTTGCGCCGGCGTTGCAAAGGCAACTGCGACGCGGTCTGATGCCAGGTCCCGGCCGAACGCTTGCAACGGCATCGTGGCGCCAAAGAGGGTGAGCAGAAGAGCGAATCGAGTGTTCATACTGTCGCCAAAATTTAACACTTTACTATGGCTACACGCAGCCCTAGTAAAGTGTCAACACGATATGCACGGCGAGGACGGATTTCGATGAAACAGACGGCCCTTTGCACGGTTTTGCTGCTCCAGGGCAGCGTTGCTTATGCTGCCGGCGCCGACGCCCCGAGCGCCTTCGCGCCACCCTCGGAGCAATACCTGCTCCAGTTTGCGAAGCCGGGCGAGAAGGTGTTCGTCTATGAACGCTACGATGCGAAAGGCGCGCTCTTTCAGCGCGATGCGGCCGCTCTCATCGGGCCAGTTAAAGTGCCGTCGGCAACCGAGCGCGTCGTCAACGGGGTGACATACCGGCTGCGCGGCCTTGCCGCCTGCCCAAAACCGAAGATTGCGTACAAGACGCGGCAGTGGGACTGCACGAAAGCCGCGCAGGACTATGAAGAGGCAATCTACAACGATCGTGCATCTGTAGTGCTTTGCAAAACACTTGTGCTGCAAAGCAGGAAGGGTGAACCCGACGCTGTGTCGTGTTTCTCTCTCGTGGGTGCGGGCAATGCAAACGACCCGTACAACGTCGCCTACGACGATGACGAAATGGTTTTTTTCGACATGGCGGCGATCGGACGCAACAAGGACGGCAAGTCGCTGCGCCCCGATCTTGAGCATTCCGCCGACCTCGGTGGACAGTTCCAGGAATGAAGCGGGCGAGCTTCGCAGTGCTGGCCGCATTTGGTTTGTGCGCATCGGCACAGGCCCAGGATGCATCCGAGTCTGCCGTGCCAACGCCCTTCGCGGTATCGAAATCGGCTCAACTGCTGACCGGAGATACCTGGCGCGACGGAGCTCACCTTTTCCGCCTCTATGGCGTCCAGTCATGTCTTCGAGGCACATCAGCTGAAGAGCCAAATGGGAACAAAATGGATTGCGGGAACACTTCGCTGGCGCACCTTGCTGCGCTATTCGATAGCGCGGCGGTTACATGCCAGCCAATCGGCTACGCCCTGGACAAGGCGGTTTTCGTCGTGTGCGCTGCGCAGCTGAATGGCGAAACAATTGACGTCGGCACCGCGCTCATAGCGACCGGGTACGCGTTTGCCGCAACGACAGCGAAGGGCAAAGCCGTCAATGAGAACTACCTCGTCGCGGAAATCAACGCTAAGATGAAACGTGCGGGTTTGTGGGGCACGCCGTTTCAGCATCCTGTGCAGCTGCTGCTAAACAAGCGGTCGGAGAGAAAACAATGAAGCACGACGATGAGGCGCACAAATATTACTATCCCGTGGAAGGACGCACTGACGGCGCCATCGGCGATGCTATCGCTCTCATCGCGATCATCTTGGTGCCGGCAGGAATCTATGCGGCCTGGAATACCGTGGCCTCATGGATTTCAGCGCTCTTCTCCTAGGACTGCAGTTTCGCGAAAGAACCGAGCAACGCGCGAAAATCGTCGACATCAAGCTCGCACCAGTCGTTCCCCAACAACCGCCGGAAATAAGCTGCCTTCATTTTCATCTCAACGACATCGGCCACCGGCGCAGCGGCCGCGCGCCGACGCGCGATAGCCTCTTCCGCCATCACCGAATCCAATCGCCGGCCGATCAGGGTCGCGTCCGGCCCTTCGGCCCTCATCCATCGCCTGCCGAGACGTTCAACCATGGCGACTGCATGACGATGCGCCGCGAGCAGATTCGCGACCCCATCGGCCTCTTCCATCACTCCGTTATTACAGACCACTTGAATGGGCATCGACCGGCTCCATGCGCATGACAATTCGTAAATGATACCTGGGGAGGCGAGAAAAATAGGAATGGGTTCATCCCTCCGCTTCTCAGGCTCCCGAAGCCTTGGCTTCCCCTACTGTTCGCTCATGAGGTCACACTACCCTGCCACCAGACAAACGTTTCCGTTGGCCGGCGGTTTGCGAAACATCTCCCACGCAACAAACGTGTTCAGCCTCTCCAGCGGGTCACCTTCATTCGATCTCTCCCGTGCCGGCCAAAATCGAGTTGATAAAAACGTGATTGAGGACGAAGGCACGATAGGATACGAAGCCTAGCGAAACGGAACGAAACTAGAGCCTGTAAGTTGTTGTTTAAGAACGGAAAGTTATTCCTCCCTCCGCCGAGAGACGGGAGTGATTTCAAAGAATTATTCAAACGACTGGCGGCGGCGGGTGCGGGTCGACTGTTGGACAAAGACGGGTTTCCTGCTGGCCCATGGACGCCCGAACTCCTTGCAGAGGCGATTTCACTGATTGATTCCAACCGGGTTGGGGTCGATCTGCGAACGGTGCAGCTTTGGTTTCAAGAGAACGAGAAGGGAATTAGCACTGCCAACATTCGTTGGCTGGCGAGGATTTTTGGATGCGATGATCCGGTCGCAACTAGCGAATGGCAGATGGAGCTTAGTGAGGCGCAATCGCGGTTATCGGCCAAGAGACGAGAATGGAAGAGAGCCGGAAGCAGCGTTGCACAGGAGATTCCAGATACGGCAGTGACTGCGACCATCGATGACGAGACAGACTCCCCGGTAGAGCTGATACTGGATACTGACCCCAAGGCGCCGAGCCGGCGCTTTAGTTTGGCGAGGAAATCGGAGGCGTTTTTTAGTCGCGGATCTCCCCTGAATTTACCGGCGTCGGTGTTTGCGGGTGTCGCCGCTCTTGGGTTTTTGTCGTATCTTACGGGGATTCACAGCGTGACGTATGGCCGGGCGGATGGCGTCGTCAAGCAGGTTGGGTTTCTTTGGACAGCGAATTGGACATTCGTCTTCATGGTATTTTTGCCACTGTTTTTTGCCTTCGTGACCGAGCTAGTGACCTTTTGGAAAGATGAAGGCCGCCCAAAGCTTGTGGCGCAGGGCGACAAGATGGAAAGCGACGATGCCTGGGCGCGCACCGTACAAGCTTCTTCGTATTCATATTGGGCGGTTTTTTTGATTTGTGTGGTGTTCGCCGGTCTTTTTCAGTGGATCGGCGTGTCTTTAATCCCGTTGCTCAAAGGGGGTGGCAACTATGCGACGGATTGGGGCTCGGTAGCGATTGTGCGCCCGGAGGTTATATCGGTGCCGGAAGCGGTTGTGTTCACGGGGCTCGCTTACCTGTACATGTGCCTCTGTTTTTATCTGTTCTTCGTAGGCCTCATTTTGCTTTATACGGTGATCCATGATCTTTGGAGTATTGGAGAAGCAGCGAGTAATCGGCCGGAGGTGAACTATCAACACGAGCTCCATGAAGCGAGCCTCAGGGTTATGCGTGCGATTTTTCGGTGTACTGTTTTGGGGCTTCTGATCGCCATGGTCATGAAGCTCCAGAGTGCTTACCTGACATCGCGTGGAGAGAATATTGTGTCTTGGTTGGTCGGCGATATGTCTTCCGCCTTTTATGGGCGCAATGATGTGAGCACCGGAATCATCTACCGTAGGCCGACACATTACAGTAGCCTTCTTATCGCTATTTCGACCTGTGTGGTATTTGTGTTCGGCTCCATGCGTTTAGGTGTCGAACGTCGGTTTTGTATGTCTTTGTGGAGGATGTCAGCGATCGTAGCGTTACTGGTGGCTAGCTACTTGCTGATCGATGCATTTGCTGGCTTTTCGATCCTTCTGGGCGTTGGAGTGCTGTTCGCAATATACGGCCTGTTTGATCCAGGGTTGGGGCGAGGGCAAGCGAGTAAGTTAGGAAACAATCAGAGTGTATCATAGTTGGCTTGATCGTTGGGATGAGCGGCGGGCGCGACGCGGTGAGGAAGGGAAGAAACCATCGGATTTCGCCCTTGACGCGGAACTCGCCTTTCCAGGTGCGAAGAAGATAACAGGTATCGAGGAATTCTGTGCCCTTGCCGACCAGGCCGTGGCTGATCCAGCCTTTTTCGATGACCCGAATGTGAGTGATCAGGGGTTTGAAAGGCTAGATGGGTGGCTCAAATTTCCATCGGACATTTCTACTGATATCGAACAGAACAATGTCGTCTCGGCGAAAATCACAGAAAGCGGGTCGGTCGATCAGGCGATGGTGATTTTTCACCATTGGAATGCAAGCTCCCGGAATCGTCAGATTGCCAACTTTTTCTCGCAGCGTGGCACCACGGTTGTCGAGATTGCTATGCCTTATCACTTCGAACGCAGCCGTCCCGGCTCCGTGCACGCCGACTATATGCTTAGCCCTAGTCTCGGTCGAACGATCCAAGCTGTAAGGCAGGCAGTGTTGGATGGGCGAAAACTCATACGTTGGTTGAAGATCGAAGGCTATCGAGAGATCTCGGTTCTCGGTATGAGCTTAGGCTCCTGGGTTGCGGGGGTGGTCGCGGCGCACGACTCGGCTGTGTCAAAAGCCTCGTTGTTTCTGACGGCCGGGAGTCTAGCGGATATGGTTTGGACGGGTCGCGCGACACGATTGATACGTGATAGCCTTGAGCCAGAGATTGAGCTGACCGATCTCAGAAGGGCCTGGGGTCCACTTAACTTGGAGAATTACGCACATAGTTTGGCGCGGCCTGATCTCGATCTTCATGTTGTGTTGGCTAAGAGAGATAAAGTGGTGTTGCCAGAGCTATCGGAGAGGTTCATGCATAGGCTGAAGGACGCCGGAGCTAGGCCAAATATTTTGAAATTAAACTGTGGTCACTATTCGCTCGCCATGCCGCCTTACATTTTGTTGGCCGGTTTGAGCTTGAAGCGGTTTCTGTCGCGTGCTGACAAGTCGGCCCGGCGAGCATGATTTTGGCGTTGGCCGGTCAGTTCACCAGCAAATTCTCTGGCAGGGATCACGACACAAAAGTGATGATGTGGGGTCGCCACCTACCGGAACCGATCCCTGGAAGTGGCCGACAAAGGCGCAGGCATGACACAGGCAATTGTCGAAAAGGCCACGACACTCTTCTTCTCTACACGCGCCGGCAGGTTTGACGGCTTGTTCTCATATGGTTTCGACCCTCAAGGGAAAGCTCTTCATCAGCAAGCAGTCCCGGCGCCGGCACAGTCGTCCATGTCAAAGTCCCGTTATCATTCCTGCCGCTAACAGCCGACGATGACGCCAGCGGCCCGACAGCCGCGGCGTGGGACGCTAGTCGGCCGCCGGGCCTGACCGGCAGGGGCATAGGAGCGACGCCGGCTGGGCCGAATTATAGGCCCTTTAGGAACACTCGTGGGGCGGCTAGGTGTCGGCTCTGCCAGGCGGGATCTTTTCGGAAAAGAGGAAGGTCGCTGGATCGAGTTTCAACGCCTTGGCAATCGCGGCAATCGTGTCCACGCTGATGTTGCCGCTCGCCCGTTCCAGTTTCGTGAAGGTCGCCTCCGCCACGCCGATGAGTTCGGCCATCTCATAGCGGTGCAAAGTACGTCTTTGCCGCTCAAAATCGATGATCTGCGCCAGCCGCTTGCGGACCGCATTGTCGTCCAACCGATGCGCCCATTCCGGAACTTTCTTACCGCCGGCGAGCAGTCCTGCAAAAGACAATTGCAAGCCGTTTGCCATGACCTGCAGCGTCGTCAATGTGACATTATTTTTTTGACGCACAGTCTGAATGTAGGTTCGATAGGCCAGTTTTTCGCCCTCGGCGGTCCGAAACAGCTCGGCCATGTGCGTATGGGATAGGCCACGTTTGGCTCTCTCCCGCTCAAGCGTCAGGGCAATGTTGGCGCGCAACGGGTTATTGACCACGCCTCCGTCGTCTCGCTTCATAAATCGATGTAGTCGCACAAATCTGCCTTTTCGAACTGTCCTTTTTCGCGCGGATCATCCATAGTAAACTGTCAAATCTGCAGCGAGGAAAAGGCTATGACCATACTCAAATTCCTACTGGGGGGTGCCGTCGCCATCGCGGGCGCCGCAGCTCTTCCATCCCAATCAAAAGCGTCGGAATGGGGCTGTCAGGTCCTCCTATGTCTTTCCGGTGACTGGCAAGGCACCCCCTCGTGCCACCCGCCAATTTACAAATTGATTGCGGCGATGGAAGCCCCGGGTTTTAATTGGCCGACCTGTCCCCAAGCCAACTCCAGCGCGGCAAGATTTGAGAAGTATGAGGATTGTCCGTCTGGCTGGCAAGCAGATGGCAGCTCCGAATCCGATCGACCGGGCTTAGGTCAAGAACGAAACATCTGCCGCATCGCGGCCGATAGGCTCTCCTTACCGGTCGTGTTCAAAAACAACGCCCTCGGCGGGCATCATGGAGACGGATCACGTCAGGTCCAAATTGAGATCGACGGTAAGGTGGCTGCGGCAACAATCCAGACCGCAGGGAACGATGGAGGGCATTCCCTTGGTACTGGTCCGACCTACTACACCATCCCTCGACCGATGCGCGGAAAGCCCTGGTTCATCGAGTATGATGACGCGAACGGCGTGCGCCAGAAAAGTTGGTTCAATCTCAACATGCCGTGAGCCAGGCGATCACGCAGGACGAGGTAATATGGGGTCGCAATTCAGGGAGTTTGTAGTGTTCAAGGCGCTTCTCCTGTCTGCTGTGATTATGAACACAGGCGCAGTGTTGGCGGCGGCTGGTCAGAGCGACAGGCCGCGATCAAGTGTGGACAATCCTATGTGGCCCGCTTCACTGAAATGGGACTGCAAGACCGCTGCCAAAATCGTGTGTGAGCGTGATGGCAGTTGCTTGGTGGCTGAGGACCACACTGGATTTGTGCTGAACTACGGGAGCAACGAAGCTGAGTTCCCGGCCAGCAATGTCAGGATCAAACGCCACTATCAACAGACCGTACAGGCAAGCCCTTTGCAGCAGGAAGTTAAGGTCGAACTGGCCGACAATCGCGTTCTTTGGCTGACGGCCGTGGATGCCAGCCGCACTTATTCGGAAGCGTGGGTCGGCGCACTGAGCGAGTTGAAGGGTGGCGCGGTACTGATGGAATCCGAGGGAGTCTATTGCATGCCGCACAAGTGAGTGCGCCGAGTGGTTAGTCGAGCGAAGGCCGATATGGTCTGACCCTGGGGCGCCGACCCCGAGGTTCCAGAAAAGCTCAAGGGCTTTGCCATCCAATTTCATCGGACGATGAGGTGGCCTCAAGTAGCATCGAACTGTCGAGCCGGGATGTCGAGAAAGACTTACGGTACAACACTGACGGGTTGCCTCGCAACGACTGTCCATAAGACTTTTGTAAAGCGAGATATATAGATTGCAGGGAGCAAGAACTATTTATTTTTACTGGTGAAAGTCGCATAAGACATCTTATGGAACTATAAAACATCGCCGCAAAATAGAAATGTCTTAATTCCGCAAAGTTGGAATGTCGCCCTGCTCGTCGATGAGCGAGGGAGACGGCGGGTTGGGACTGATTTTGATGAGCGAGCGCGAGCTGCAACGCATCGAGGTGCTGTCGCTGGCGGCTTCGGATGTTGGCGCCAATGAGACCAGTTCGCTGCGCGTTCTACCTGATTGATCGCAAAGACCGATACGATGCGAAAACCGATCTTTAAAGATTCACCGCGGAAGGTCGGCTTCCGATCAGAGCCAACAGGAATGGCGCCTAGACCGCCCGGCCGAATTCTTTTTCAAGCACGAGTGTGTTTTCGGAATTTCATTCCTATCTAAGTCTATAAGTTAAGTGGACTCTAATCCAACGCTCTTGGCCAGGGCGGGCAATCGAGGGGTTTGCCCTCTGTTCAAAAGGATTAGACGTGATGAGAAAACTGATTTCTGCCGCTCTTTTCGGACTTACCGCGGTGGTCGCCTCGGTCTCAGCGGATGCCGCCGACAAGAAAGTCGTCATCGCCTACCAGACCGGCGCCAATCCCTACAATCTCGGCATCGCCACTGGCGACCTTGCCAAGAGGACCGGCTGGGACATCGAATTCCGCCGCTTCAATTCGGGCGCCGACATTTTCGCCGCCATCGCCTCCGGCGATGTCCAGATCGGCGATGTCGGTTCGAGCCCATTCGCGGCAGCCGTCAGCAGGGGCATCAATGTAAAGGCGTTCTACATCTCCTCGGTCTCGCGTGACGGCGAAGCCTTGGTGGTGCGGCCCGAGATCAAGACGCCGGCGGACCTGCGCGGCAAAAAGCTCGCCGCTGCACCCGTATCGACCGACCATTACCAGCTACTTGCCGTTCTCAAGCAGGAAGGCATCTCCGAGAAGGAAACCCAGGTCATCGCCATTCCGCAGCCGGAGATCGTTGCTGCCTGGAAGCGCGGCGACATTGATGGGGCTTTCGTATGGGATCCCGCACTCTCCGAACTCAAGAGGAACGGCAAGGTCCTGCTCACGGCGGGCCAGGTTGCCGATCGTGGCGCGCCGACCTTCAGCGCACTGGTGGTGACCGGCGAGTTCGCCAAGGCCAATCCAGAGTTTCTCGGCCAATATGTCCGGCTGATCGACGGCTACACCACCTCCTATTTGAGCAATCCTGCCGCTTGGGGACCGGATTCCGACAGCGCCAAGGCGATCGCCAAATTGCAGGGTGGCACGGCGGCGGAGAATTCGGAGCAGTTGAAGACGACGGTAGTTCCGCCGCTCGATGAACAGGCGACCGACAAATGGCTGGGCGGTGGCGACAAGAGCGCCGTAGCCAAAATCCTCAAGGACACCGCGGGCTTCCTAAAGGATCAGAAAAAGATCACCGCCATCAAGGACAGCTACGCTGCAGCGGCCGATCCGCAATATGTGGAGGCCGCCAAGGCCTCCAACTAGGAATTCCTTGAACGACATTCGGCTCTGGCTGGCGAGATCTCGCCAGCCAGATTGTTTGGAGAGCCAGTATGCTTCGAATTCGCGATGCCAGCGTCACCTTTCCTGCCTCGGATGGCCAGGAGGTGCACGCCCTCGATCATGTCTCGCTCGACATTGCTCCCGACTCCATCGTCGTCGCTGTCGGCGCTTCGGGATGCGGCAAGTCGACCTTGCTCAACGCGATCGCCGGTTTCTTGCCACTGAGCGAAGGCTCGATCACGCTGGACGGTAAGGAGATCGTCGCGCCGGGCGGCGATCGTGGCGTCGTGTTCCAGAAGGATACGTTGCTGCCTTGGGCCAATGTGCTGGACAACGTCGCGCTCGGCCTGAAATACCGGGGCGTGGCGCGCGGCGAACGCCATGAGCGATCAAGGCGTCTGCTGGAACTGGTCGGGCTCGCCGATTTCGCCGAAAAGCCGCCTTACGAACTGTCCGGCGGTATGCGCCAGCGCGTTGGTATCGCGCGGGCGCTAGCCACCGATCCGAAGATACTGCTGATGGACGAGCCGTTCGGCGCCCTCGACAGCCTGACGCGCGAGACGATGCAGCAGCTTTTGGCCTCGGTCTGGGCCAAGACTGGCAAGCAGATCCTGTTCATCACGCATTCCATCGAGGAAGCCCTCACGCTCGGCACGACCATCGTTGTGATGTCGCCTCGTCCAGGCCGCATCGTCGCCCGCTTCGACGCCGATTTCGTTCGCGAGTTCGCGCAGAGCGGTGACATCGGGCCGATCCAGTCCCACCCGCGTTTCATCGAACTGCGGCAAGAAATCCGCTCGCTCATCCACCAGCCGGAAGGCGCCCGCACAGGAACCTTGCAATGACGCTTGCCGCCAATTCCGGAACTTCATTTACACTTTCGACAACTCAGCGAATGCCGTCCCCTCGGCCGCGCCGGTCGACATCGACAAGCACGCTCGGCATCAGCCTCGTCACGCTGGCTGCGCTGATCGGGTTGTGGTTCCTCGCCGCGCATTTCGAATGGGCGTCGCCGCTGTTCCTGCCGTCGCCGGCCGAGGTGCTGACCCAGTTCAGTGCCGTCTGGGTCGACGGCTATGCCAACGGCACGCTGCTCGAGCACACGCTGGCCAGCCTTGGCCGCATCGCCGCGGCGCTCGGCGTCGGTATTTTCCTGGGCATTCCCCTCGGCCTGCTGATGGGGCTCAATCGCTGGGTCAAGGGCATCTTCAGCGTGCCGATCGATCTCTACTGGGGCTTGCCGCCGCTGGCCTACCTGCCGCTGCTGATCATCTGGTTGGGCATCGGCGAGACCTCCAAGATCGTGCTCCTGTCGCTGTCGACCTTTGCCCCGATCTGCTTTGCCGCACAGGCCGGTGTCCGGTCGGTGCCCGCCGAACGGATCAATGCTGCGCTGTCGCTTGGCGCCAGCCGGCTGCAACTGTTCACCAGCATCATCCTGCCGTCCGCATTGCCGGAAATCATGACCGGCCTGAAGATTGCCATTGGTGCCGGATTGTCGACGCTGGTCGCGGCCGAGCTGATCGCGGCCCAGTCGGGCCTTGGCTACATGATCATGTCGGCGGCCAATTTCCTCGCCACCGACGTCGTCTTCGTCGGCCTCATCGTCATCGCCATTCTTGCCTTCGCCTTCACCAGCGGCATGCGCTGGCTGGAGCATCGCCTCATTCCCTGGAAGGGCAAGATCTGACCTTGCCCTACACATTCCGCAGTCGCTGAAGGAACAACCCGATGTCCAGCAACACCCGTCCGCTCGACCTCTACTGGTATCTGCCGACTCACGGCGATGGACCGTATCTCGGCACGGATGAGCGGCACCGCCCGGCAACCTTCGGTTATCTCAAGGAGATCGCCCAAGCCGCCGACCGGCTTGGCTTCAAGGGCGTGCTCTTACCCACCGGAACGCGGTGCGAGGACGCCTGGATCGTGGCGGCCGGGCTGATCCCGCTCACCGAACGGCTGAAGTTCCTCGTGGCACTTCGGCCGGGCAGCGGAACACCGGCCCTGTTTGCCCGTCATGCAGCCACGCTGGATCGTATTTCCGGTGGCCGTGTCCTGCTCAATGTCGTCACCGGTGCGGATCCGGCCGACCTCGCCGGCGACGGCAACAAGCTCAGCCATGACGAGCGCTATGCGCAGACCGACGAGTTCCTGACCATCTGGCGGCGGATCCTCTCGGGCGAGCCGGCCGATTTCGAGGGCAAGTACCTCTCTGCCCACGGCGCCGACATTTCCTTCCCGCCGGTTCAGCAGCCGCATCCGCCACTCTGGTTCGGCGGCTCTTCCGACGCCGGCATTGCGATCGCCGCCAAGCATGTGGACGCCTATCTGAGCTGGGGCGAGCCGGTGGACCAGCTTGCCGAGAAGATCGGCCGCGTCAGGGTGGCCGCGGCGGCACAGGGCCGGACGTTGCGTTTCGGTCTTCGCATTCATTTGATCGTGCGCGAGACGGAGGATGAGGCCTGGACCGCGGCCGACCGGCTGATCAGCCATGTCACCGACGACCTGATCGCGGAGGCCCAGAAGGGATTTGTCCACATCTCGGAATCCGTTGGGCAGAAGCGCATGTCAGCGCTCCATCAGGGCCGGCGCGACCGGCTGCTTGTCGGTCCGAACCTGTGGGCGGGACCCGGGCTGGTGCGTGGCGGCGCCGGAACGGCCCTGGTCGGCAATCCCGACAATGTCGCCGCGCGCATTCGCGAGTATCAGGAAATCGGCATCGAAACGATCATTGCGTCCGGCTACCCGCATCTCGAAGAGGCATTCAACGTCGCCGAGCTGCTTTTCCCCAAACTGGGCCTGAGTGGCGAAACCGCCCCAGCGGAGCGCGGTTGGGACGTCGAGTTCGGACGCGGTGTGCTGCCCAAGGCCACTGCATCCGCATCGTGACGACTTGGCGTGACGTAAGAAGTGAATGGCAGCCCTATTGGTGTCGTCGGCACGTCACCCCAGTCCAACCAGGGGAGCGTCATGATACGCTCCGCCTACGCATAAGAGAATAATTTCATGTTTCCAAGTCGTCGCGTCGCCTTGAAATTTGTCGCTCTTCTCGGCGTTTCGATCGGCGCCTTTTGCACTTCAATGGCATTTGCGCAAAGCGTCGATCCAGCGCTCGAGAAGCTGATTGGCGGGCCTCAGCGCTCACAGCCCAACAGTGTGCGGGACAAATATCGGCATCCCGGCGAAGTGCTGACGTTCTTTGGCGTGAAGCCTGACAGCACCGTCGTCGAAATCCTTCCTGGCTCGGGTGGATATTGGACCGAGATCCTGGCCCCTTATTTGAAACAAAACGGCCACTATATCGCGGCAAATAGCGAGAAGGCCTCGCCTTCCGCTGAAGTCCAGAAGGACAATGCCGCCCTGGCAGCCAAGCTTGCCGCCGACCCAGCCGACTATGACAAGGTCACCGTCACTGAATTTGCAGCCGACAAATATGCCATCGCGCCGCCGGGAAGCGCGGATTTCGTGCTTACCTTTCGAAACATCCACAATTGGATGAGTGCGGGCACCACCGCGGACGCTTTCGCCGCCTTCTATAAAGCGCTGAAACCTGGCGGCATCCTCGGGATCGAGGAGCACCGGGGCAAGCCGGACGAGCCGCAAGATCCGCTGGCCAAGTCCGGCTATGTACGCCAGGACGTTGCGATCGGTTTTGCGCAGGCGGCTGGCTTCAAATTCGTTGGGAGCTCCGAGGTCAACGCCAATCCGAAAGACACCAAGGATTATCAGAGCGGCGTGTGGACCCTGCCGCCAACCTTCAAGCTCGGCGCGCAAGATCACGCAAAGTATGCGGCCATAGGGGAGAGCGATCGCTTCATCCTGAAATTCCAAAAGCCATAAGGGGTCCAGAGCTTCAGCTGGCATTGTCTGGCTCGTGTTTGAAATGGTCATAGCCTATGGCGGCGGTGGTTGGCTGCCGCGACGGAGTATCTAGATCGGGTTTCCAGTACTCGTCGATGTCGCAACCTGGGGACTGCTCGAGTCGCAATGCCATGCTCCTCTGCAGGTACGCGGTAGCAGCATATTTCTTGGACAGCTCTAAAATGGAATGAAGCACCAGGCTATCCGCCAGTACCACAGCTAGTGTTGGGTATTAGTTGGAGCATGTAGGAACGCAATGTCTGCGCAAGCCATGAATGTCATTAGTCTGGATGCCTTCCGCAATGCGCGGAACGCTCATCATTCAGTACGCTCGACGGCTGCTCCTCGCATCGCCCCGGACGTAGCGCCAATGGCTTGGATTCCGGTATGGTTCGTGCCGGTCTTCTGGGTCGGTACACCGTCAACGCTGAATTGATATTTCCTTGGTGGACGGCGTCTCAAACGTCATTGATCTCGCCGACAGCGCGGACCCCGCCAATGAACTACCGCAGGTCCTCGGACACAATCTGCGCAGGCTGAGAACGCGGCAAGGCCACTCCCTTGAGCGGCTCGCAAAATTGTCTGGGGTCAGCCGCGCCATGCTGAGCCAGATCGAAACCGGCAGAAGCGCTCCCACCATAAATCTGCTATGGAAAATCGCGACGGCGCTGGGCGTGCCATTTGCAACATTGCTGGACAGCCAAAAGGTGCAAGGGACCGTCGTCTTGCGCAGCCGAAACGCAAAAATCCTGACATCGGTCGACGGCAAATTTACGTCGCGCGCACTGTTCCCTTTCGACGGGGAACGGAAAGTCGAGTTCTACGAGCTGCGCTTCTCGGCCGGACACACCGAAAACGCCGAGGCGCATGCTCCAGGCACCATCGAGAACATCATCCTGATCAGAGGTCAGTTGGAAATCAAGGCAGGACATGAGCCGCCACATCTGCTCTCAGAAGGAGACGCCATCCTGTTCGAGGCCGACGTGCCGCACAGCTACAAAAATCCCGGCGACAGCGAGGCCGTCGCCTATCTCGTCATGACTTATGTCGAGGCTGTGGGCTGAGCAAAAAAAGGGGCCGGCTAGCCGACCCCTTCTAAAAGACAAAGCAGTGGCGATCAGGCCATCGAGCCCATCATCATCATGCCGCCGCACATCATCATCATCGGCATGCCGGCGCCGTTCATGGCCATCATGCGCTTGCAGCATTCCATGAACATGTCCTTCGAAGCGTCGTTCATCGGGTTCATTTCGCAGACCATGCCGGTGGCGGTCATCTTGCAGGTCATCATGCACATCATAGCGGGCATCATGCCCTGCATCGGCATGCCGCCCATCATCATCGGGTTCATCTGCATGCCGCCCATCATCGGCATCATGCCACCCATCATCGGGTTCATTCCACCCATCATCGGGTTCATGCCGTTCATCATCGGCATCATGCCATTCATCATCATCGGCATCATGTTGTTCATCATTGGCATTGGCTGCATCTGCATTGCGGGATTCATGGTCTGCTCCGTCTGGTTGAGAGACGTCCCGCAGCGGCAGGCCGTCGATGTCGGAGCTCTACGCCGCGAAATCGCGCTTCGACAACATCAATTCCAGGGCGCCCGTCGCTTTCCTCCGCTACAACGGAGGAAATGTCCGTGGCATTGGAAAAACGCCCGTCAGCCGATCTTCTCCATGCTCAATGCGCCTTCCAGTTGAGCATGGATTGCCCGGATTCACTTCTGGATTGGTACGGGATTTTGTCAAACGAGGCTGCTGTAGAAACCGCCTCAAGACGCCGACTCACGTTGCGAGACGCAATTATTGCGCGACCTGCACGATGAGCTTGCCGAAATTCTTGCCGTCGAGAAGGCCGAGGAAGGCCTGTGGCGCGTTCTCCAGGCCCTCCACGACATCTTCCCGGTAGCGGACCTGCCCGGACGCGATCCACCCGGCCATCTCGCGATAGAAGGCTGGACGCTGGTCGACGAATTCGCGCTGGATGAAGCCCCTTATCGTCAGGCTGCGGTGGAGCACCTGCTGCATCAGCGTCGGCAGCCGGTCGGTGCCGGAAGCGACGATGGTGCTATATTGCGCTATCAAGCCGCAGACCGGCACACGCGCAAACTCGTTCAGCAGGGGAAACACCGCATCCCAGACGGGACCGCCGACATTCTCGAAATAGACGTCGATGCCATCAGGGCAGGCCGCCTTCAACTGCTCGGCGAAATTGTTGGCCCGGTGATCGACGACCGCGTCGAAGCCGAGTTCCTGCCGCACGAAGGCACATTTGTCGGCGCCGCCGGCGATGCCAACGGCGCGTGCGCCCTTGATGCGCGCGATCTGGCCAACGGCCGAGCCGACCGCGCCGCTGGCCGCCGCAACGACCACAGTCTCGCCGGCCTTTGGCTGTCCGATCGTGAGCAGGCCGGCATAGGCAGTGAAGCCCGGCATGCCCAGCACACCGAGCGCGGTCGTGATCGGTGCCGCGGCAGGGTCGAGCTTGCGCAGACCGACACCATCGGACAGTGCAAAACTCTGCCATCCCGAGTGGGACAGCACGATATCGCCTTCAGAAAAGCCGGCATGGCGGGATCTGATGACCCGCGCGACGGTGCCGCCTTCCATCACGCCGTCGATCTCGACCGGCTTGGCATAGGATCTGGCAGCGTTCATGCGCCCGCGCATATAGGGATCGAGCGACAGGTAGAGGATCTGTAGTAGCAGTTCGCCCTTCCCCGGGTCGAGAGGTTCAACCGTCTCGATGCGGAAATCGTCGAGCTTCGGGCAGCCTTGGGGCCGCGACGCAAGCACGACCCGGCTGTTGCTTTGGGTTGGCATTCGGAACCTCGCTACAAACGGATGTTGTACTCGAAAAATCGTGGCGAGTTCAGCGGCGATCCGACCGGCGCAGATATTTCTCCAGCCACAGGCTGTAGCGCGAGCCGCCGAAGCACAGCACGAAGTAGATCAGCGCAGCGAACAGATACGCCTCGTCGTAATAGCCGAGCCATTGCGGATCGGTTGCCGAGGCGCGCGCCGCATTGAGCAGATCGAAAATGCCGATGACGGCGAGCAGTGACGTCGCCAGCAGGAAGCCGATCGCCAGATTGACCATGCCGGGAATGACCAGGCGCAGCGCCTGCGGCAGCACGACAAGCTGCATTGTGCGCCAGTAGCCGAGGCCAAGCGCGGTCGCCGCTTCGTACTGGCCGGACGGGATTGCCTGGAGCCCGGCGCGCACGACTTCGGCGACATAGGCCGACCAGAACAGCGTGATCATGATCATGGCGCGGACGTTCTTGTCGACCAACTGGCCACCGGGAAGGGCCATCGGCAGGATCAGCATCGCCACATAGAGGATCGCCACCATCGGAGTGCCACGCATCAGTTCGATGAAGATGACCGAGAGCGTACGCAGGCCGCCCATGCTGGAACGTCGCGCCAGGGCCAGCAGGATCGCCAGCGGCGTCGCCAGACCGAAGCAGACCGACCATACAAACAGCGTCACCGCCAATCCGCCCCATTGGTTCGATGGGACGCTGGGAGGCGTCACTGTGCCGGACATCAGGATCCAGCTCGCGGCGACGACGACAGGCCAGGCAATCAGCAATTCCTTGCGCCAGAAGCGCGGCTGCGCGGTGACGACCAGCAGCCCCAGCAGCAGCACCATGACGACCAGCGGCCGCCATTGCAGCGCCGGCGGGTAGAAGGCGAACAGGATGAAGCGGAATTTTGCCCCAACGAACGCCCAGCAGGCGCCGGATGCGGCCGCGCAGTCGGTTGAGGTGCCCGTCCACGTTGCGTCGAACACGCCCCAGCGCAGGAGCGGCGGTATGATCCAGGCCAGCAGCGCCACCGTCACCACGGTGATCAGGGAATTGAGCGGCGTGCCGAAGAGTCCGATCTTCAGGGTCTGCAGCGTTGCCGACGATCGCCACGTTCTCAGATCAAGAGCCTCGGAGATGCTCATGTTCGTGCAAATCCTCTGAGAGCGACGCGCCGGTTGTAGATATTCATCCCCGCCGAGACCGACAGGTTGATCGTCAGATAGATGGCGATCAGCAGCGTCAGCGCTTCCAGCGACTGTCCGGTCGTGTTGGCCGTGGTGTTGATGATGCTGACGAGATCGGGGTAGCCGATGGCGACCGCAAGGCTGGAATCCTTGGTCAGGTCGAGATAGCTGGACGTGGTCAACGGGGTGATGACGCGCAATGCCTGCGGCAAGACGACAAGCCGCATGATCTGGCCGTTGTGCAGGCCGAGCGCCCGCGATGCTTCCCATTGGCCACGGTCGACCGACTGGATGCCGGCCCGCACGATCTCGGCGATGGCGGCCGAGAACTTCACCACCAGGCCGGTCAGCAGAGCGGCGAATTCAGGCGTCAGATTGTAGCCGCCACGAATGTTGAAGCCGGCCAGCGCCGGTATCTCCCAGGTGGCGCCGGACCCGGTCAGTGGAAAGGCCAGCACAACGCCGGCCAGCAGCAGCGCGGTTGCCAGGCCGAGGTGCCTGATTGACAGGCCGCCACCGCGCCATGCCCAGACAACGAAGACCAGATACGCCAGGCCAAGGCCGCCAAGCAGCCAGAGCGTCGACGACGAAACATCATGAAAGCCAAGCCCCGGCACGAACACGCCGCGGTTGGTGAGGAAGAAGCTGTTGAAGGCCGATAGCGCCTGCTTCGGTGAGGGAAATGATTTCGCCAGCGAAATCCAGAAGAACAGTTGCAGCAGAAGCGGTGTGTTGCGCACGATCTCGACATACCAGCGCACCAGTCCCGCCAGCAGCAGATTGCCGGAGAGGCTGGCAACGCCGAGGGCGACGCCGAGAATGGTCGCCAGCACGCAGCCAAGAATCGCCGCCCGCAGCGTGTTCAACAGGCCGGCCAAGATGGCACGTATGTAAGGATCGCCGGCCTTGAACGCGATCGGTGCCTCGCCGATCTCGAAATTGGCCGGCCGGCTGAGAAAGTCGAAGCCCGGCGTGATGCCGATGCGGGCCATGGTCGCGGCGGTGTTGTGGCCAAGCAGCCAGAACAGCGCGATGACCGCCGTGATGACGGCGACCTGCGTCAGCGGATAGCTGCCCCACCACAATGAGATCTTGCGCAAAATGCCGGGTCCTTTTGGACCCGGCACAACTCCGTCAATCAATGACATGGGTTGGAGTGTCTCAGCGGAATGGCGGCGAATAGAGCAGGCCGCCATTGGTCCACAAACCGTTATAGCCGCGCTCCCAACCGAGCGGCTTCAGGTTCCGCTCGTAGATCTCACCGTAATTGCCGACGGTCTTGATGATGTTGTAGGCCCATTTCGGATCGAGGCCGATCGCCTGCGCGAGCGACGGATCGACGCCGAGGAAGCGCTGGATGGCCGGGTCAGGCGACTTGAGGAAGTCGTCGATGTTCTTGCTGGTGATGCCCCATTCCTCGGCCTGGATGGTGGCGTTGACCGTCCAGTTGACGATCTCGAGCCAGCGGTCATCGCCGCCGGCAATCGCCGGTGCGAGCGGTTCCTTGGACAGGCGCTCGGGCAGGATGATGTAGTCATCCGGCTTCTTCAACTGGGTGCGCTTGCCCACCAGATCGGAGGAGTCCTGCGTGATGGCGTCGACGCGACCCGACTCCAGCGCGTTGGTGAACTCGTTGGTATCCTCGATCGTGACCGGCGTGAATTTCTTGCCGGTCTTGCGGAAGAAGTCGGCGATGTTCAACTCACCCGTCGTGCCGCTCTGGACGCCGATCGTGGCGCCGTCGAGATCGGCCGCCTTGGTCACGCCGAGGTCCTTGCGCACCAGGATGCCTTGCCCGTCATAGAATATCGTCGGGCCGAAATGGAAGCCAAGCTGGAAGGCGCGCGTGATGGTCACCGTCACGCCGGACAGCAGCACGTCGAATTCGCCAGACTGAAGCGCCGGCAGACGCTGCTGCGGCGAGGAATTGGTGAACTCCACCTTTTCGGGATCGTTAAAGACGGTGATCGCCAGGGCGCGGCCGTAGTCGACGAAGAAGCCCTGCCATCGGCCATTGCTGTCCGGCGAAAAGAAACCGGGCGTCGTGCCGACGCCGACCTTGATCGTGCCGCGAGCCTTGATCTTGTCAAGTGTGGGACCGGCATAGGTCGCGGTTGTAAAAAAGCCTGCCACCACCACCAGCGTCGCCGCCAGTGCTGCCCTCCAGCCGGCGCAAGGCCGCATTGCAATCGTCATGTCAGTCAACTCCTGAGGTTCATAATTGTCAGCCGACGGCGGACGTCCCCCGCCCTGTTCGACCGCCTCGAACTTAACTCTATAATTTTTATAGACTAAGGAATGACGATCCAATTTCCTGCCTGCCGGGAAAGCAGTTTGCCTTAAAAACACCCACGGACGGCGACTGCCAACCACTGTCCACCAAAGTCCCCGAAACGATGTTCTCGACGCAACCAATGGCATTGTGATCCCTGAAGACAAAAATGGCCGGGCCCGAAACCGGCCCGGCCAAAAAGAAGGTGATAACCTTCAGAGGGGAACACCGTTCAGTGGAATGGGAGGAAACCGCCGAACGATCATTCTGTTGTGAGCCGATTTTTGGCCAGATGCGACGATTAATTTTCCAAAATCGGCCGGCATTGCAAAAATCCTGTTCTTTCTTGCTACGCGGACCTCAGCGCACCGGGGCTTCCGGCTCGAGCAGATCCGCATAGTGGCGCTTTGCCACGTCGGGATGCGAGCGCAACCGGCTTTTCAGCACGTTGGTTCCGACATCGCGAAACAGCGGATTGTCCGGATCGCTGGCCGGGCCGCGCGCCCGCGCCGCCAATTCCTCGGACAGGCCAAGCAGCGGGATCGTCGCATCGAGCCTGGCGCTGAAGAAGAACGGCACCGAAATGCGCTCGACGCCGGCGGGCGGCGTCACGACGCGATGCACGGTCGCGCGCAGATAACCGTTGGAGGCCAGTTCAAGCAATTCGCCGATGTTGACGACGAGCGTGCCGGGAATGGGGTCCACATCCACCCAGCTTCCATCATAGTCGACCTGCAACCCCTTGTTGTCATCCTGCAGCAGCAGCGTCAGGAACCCGCCATCCTTGTGCGCGCCGACACCCTGGTTGCCGCCCGTTGCGTCAAGGCCGGGGTAGCGCACGATCTTCATGCGATGGTTGGGCTCTGCGCTGTAGATCGGGTCGAACGCGTCCTCGGGCTGGTCGAGCGACAGCGCGAAAGCCTTCAGCAGCCGGATCGCCACGGCCGTCACCTTGCCCTGCCAGGCAAGCAGCGACGGTTTGAGATCCGGCAGCGCCGTTGGCCACTGGTTCGGGCCCTGCAACCGCGTCCAGGCGGGAACTCCCGGCCCCTGCGCTATGGGTTGGCGCTCGACGCCGATGTCGAGCTGCTCGCGCCAGTCTTCCTTGCCCTTGGTGAGTTCGCCGCCGGCGCGCGTGTAGCCGCGGAACTGCGAGGACTTGACCATCTCGATCGAGAGCTTGTCAGCCTCCGCCAAGGCAAAGAAGCGGCGCGACGCGGTGAGCACCTCACTGATCTCGGCCCACGGGATGCCATGTCCGGCCAGATAGAAAAAGCCGATGTCGCGTGAAGCGGAACGCAAATCGGCCAGAAATGTCCGGCGTTCCGACGCGCCTTGTCCAAGACGGCTCAGATCGAGCACAGGCACTATTCTGGGCATGATGAGCGTCCTTATTTCCTCTGTCTCGGATTTTGCATGATGTTTCCCAGCAAAAGTGCGAGGCAGGAAACGATGGCTCCCGCCCACAGCAATTCCGGTGAGTAGCGCTGGATGCCGAGGAAGTGCCAGCTTTTGCAAAGCGACATGGCGAGAGAGCAGCGGTCCGATGTGTGCAGCAGGCATGGCAGTGTGCGTTCGATGGGAAAGCCGGTGTTCGACATGACCTGCGCGTAGACGACCGCCCACCAGACGAGGGCGGCAAGCGTCAATGCAATGCCGACCGCTTCGAGCCAACGCAGCGAAAACAGTTTCGTGACCGAGGCATTCTCGTTCATGCGGAGAACCCGAGTATCTCGAGGATGTGCTGGCGTTGGGCGACGATGCGCGGATCGTCGCGTCGCCGCGGATAGGGCAAGTCGACCACAACCTCCGCCTTGATGCGCGCCGGGCGCTCGGTCAGCACGATGACGCGCTGGGAGAGCAGCAGCGCCTCCTCGACATCGTGCGTGACGAGAATGACGGTATAGCCGGCCTGCCGCCAGAGCGACAAAAGGTCCTCCTGCATGGTCAATCGGGTGAGTGAATCCAGCCGGCCCAGAGGCTCATCGAGCAGCAGCAGGCGCGGGTCGTTGACGAGGGCACGCGCAAGGGCGGCGCGTTGTGCCATGCCTCCTGACAGCTGGTGCGGAAAGGCGGATGCGAATGCGTCCAGCTTGACGAGTCGAAGCGCATCGTCGATCCGCTTCTGACTGCCGGCCAGGACGCCACGCGCCTCCGGCCCGATCGCGACGTTGTCGCGCACGGTACGCCACGGAAACAGGGTCGCATCCTGGAAGACCAGCACGCGTGATGGATCCGGCTTGGTGACCACCGCTTCATCCGCCAGTACGTCACCGTTGGTCGGCCTCTCCAACCCTGCCGCCAGCCGCAGCAAGGTCGACTTGCCGCAGCCGGAGGGCCCAAGCAGCGCCACGAATTCGCCGGGCGCCACGGTCAGGTCGATCTGCCGCAAGACAGGCAAGGGCTGTCCGTCCAGATCGTATTGATGCGAGACGCCCCTGAAGTCGACGGCGAGACCGGCGGCGTTCTGGGAAACGGCGCGAACGGCAGCGGCTACCATTGCACTACCCCTTTCTGCCAGCCGAGCAGGCGGTCGCGCACGACGAATAGCAGCTTGACCAGGCCCGAGCAGAGCAGCGCCATGACGATCAGCATGGCGTAGACATTGGCGTAGGCCGAATAGGCGGTCTGGAACTGCAGGTACCAGCCCATGCCGTATTTGGCGCCGAGCATTTCGGCCACCACCAGAACCGCGAACGAATAATAAAGCCCCATGAACAGGCCGACGAAGACGTGCGGCAGAGCGGCGGGTATCGCCACGCGAAGAACCAGATAGCGGTTGCTGGCGCCCAGCGTGCGCGCCACGTCATAGAAAGACCGATTGACCGAATTGACGCCCGAGGCCGTCAGGATCGCGACCGGTATGCCCGACGCGAGCGCGACCAGAAACAGGCTGGCCTGGAACGTCGTCGGGAACAGGAAGAATGTCGCCGGTATCCAGGCGCTCGCTGGCACCGGGCCGATCAGCTTCAGGATAGGCATGCCCCAATAGGCGAAGGTCTTCGACCAGCCGAGTGCAACGCCGCCTATGAAGCCGACAACGATGCCGCTGAAAAAACCGATCGACCACAGCCGCGCTGTGTAGACGATGCAGATGAGAATGCGCTGCCAGTCGACGATGTAGACATGCAGCAGGCCGTGGGGTGGCGAGAAGAACGGTTTTGGCATCCAGCCGAGCTTGGCCGTGATCAATTCCCACACCGCGAACCAGAGGCCAAGCGCGATCAGCCAGGGACCGTAATGGATCAGGCCGCGACCGAAGGCGCCAAGCCTTTCGACGCTGAAGGTAAGGCCCGCAAGCAACAGGGCGCCGGCGACCAGCAGTGCAACAAAGACGTCGCGACTACCCCAAGGCACGACATCGGGAAATGCCACTGTAACCACGGCCGCGAGCAACCAGGCAGCGGCCGCATAAAGCCCGTGCTTCCACACCGGACCGGCAAAAGCGGATGAAACGCTTTTGCCTTCCGTGTCCTTGTCAACCGCTGCACTCATCCGCCCAAGTCCCGTCAGGCGAGAATGTCGACCGTCACCCGCTGCGCGAGTTCCGCCGGATCGGTGGTCGGGTCGAGCACCTTGATCAGCGCCAGATCGGCGGCGGCATGCTTGACCTGATCCTGCAGGTCCTTGCCGACCGGGTGGTTGTGCAGCACCCATGAGGAAATCTCGTCGCGGATATCCTCGAAGGGGAAGCCTGGGTTGAGGTTGTCGACGAACCATTTGGCAACCTCGTCGGGATGCGCCGAGGCATATTCGTGGATCTCGATATCGGCCTCGGCCAGTCGCCGGATGGCGTCCTTGTTGGCGTCGAGGAAGGCCGAATTGACGCCGAGCACACAGCACACCGCGCCCTCGAAGGAGCCGGTTTGCGTGTTGGCGACTTCCACCAGGTCGAACTTCTTCTTGTGGGCATAGGCCCAGGGATCGAGATGCGCCAGAGCGTCGGCCTGGCCCTTGCCGACCGTCTCGCCGACGAGATCGAAAGGCACATTGGTCCAGTTGACGTCGTTGTTGGGGTCGAGGCCGGCCTTGGCCAAGGCAACCTGGAAGGAATGCTTGGGCGGGCTGGCAACATCATAGGAGACGATGGTCTTGCCCTTCAGGCCTTCGAGCGTGGTGACACCGGAGGCCTTCGATGCCAGCAGCCGCGTGCAGCCGCCATGCGAGCCGACGAAGAGCTTGACGTCCAGCCCCTGCTCGAGCGGCTTGACCCAATCATAGAGCAGGCCGGCGCCGGCGTCCGTTTTGTTGGTGGCGATCGACTGTATCAGGGTCTGGCCGCTGGCGCCCTGATAGTAGAGATCGATGTCGAGATCGTGCTTGGCGTAGATGCCCTTCGACAGCGCAAACGCGATCGGCGAATGGCAGGCCGCGAATTCGGTCCATGACAGCCGAACCTTGGTTGCGTTGCCGGCGATGGCATAGCTGGTCGGCCTGGCGAGCAAACCTACGGCCGCTGCGCCAACTCCGAGCGCGCCAGCGGCGCGCAGCACACCGCGCCGCGAAATCCTCGATGTGGTTTTTCTGCTTGTGGTCATAATCCCCTCCTGTGATCGGGTGAATGTGAAGCCGGCAAACTGTCTCCGGCAAAATCCCTAGGCAGCCTTCAACTCGCGATCGCCGACAGCCTGGTCAAGCGCCTGTTCGAGATCCCTGATGATGTCGTCGGGATGCTCGATGCCGACGGACAGCCTGACGTAGCCGGGCGTCACGCCGGTCGCGAGTTGCTCCTCGGGCGAAAGCTGCGAATGGGTCGTGGTCGACGGATGGATCGCCAGCGAGCGCGCGTCGCCGATGTTGGCGACGTGGTAGAGGAGTTTCAGCCCGTTGATGAAGGAACGTCCCGCCTCGCGGCCATCCCTGAGTTCGAACCCGACCAATGCACCGTAGCTGCCTTGCCGGAAATAGGCATCGGCGCGGCGCTTGCTCTCGCCTGTCTGGTAGCGCGGGAAGATGACATTGCTGACCTTCGGATGCCCGCGCAGATACTCCGCCACCTTGATGGCGTTCTCATTGTGTTGGCGAATTCGCAGCGGCAACGTCTCCAGGCCCTGCAACAGCTGGAAGGCATTGAACGGGCTGATCGCAGCACCGACGTCACGCAGCAGAACAGTGCGGATGCGCAGCACATAGGCCACCGGGCCGAGCGGCTTGGCGGCCTCGACCCAGACCTTGCCGTGATAGCTCGGATCGGGCTGGTTCAGCGTCGGGAAGCGTTCGGCATGCTCTTCCCATGGAAAATTGCCGCCATCGATGACGATGCCGCCGATCGAAGTGCCGTGGCCGCCAATGTATTTCGTCGCCGAATAGACGACGACCGCCGCACCATGTTCGAATGGCCGGATGCTGAGGGGTGCCGCGGTGTTGTCGACGATCAGCGGCACGCCGAGCGAGCGGCCGATGTCGGCGACCTCCTTGATCGGGAAGACCTGCAGCTTCGGGTTGGGCAGCGATTCCGCATAGTAGGCGCGGGTGCGTGCATCGGTGGCGCGGCGGAAGTTTTCAGGATCGGACGGATCGACGAAGCGGACCTCGACGCCCAGATGCTTCAGCGTGGCGGCAAACAGCGCCCAGGTGCCGCCATAGAGATCGGTGGCGGAGACGATGTTGTCGCCCGCACCAGCAAGGTTCAGCACCGAATAGGCCGAGGCCGCCTGGCCCGACGAGAGCAGCAGGGCGGCGGCACCGCCTTCCAGCGCCGCGATGCGGGTTTCCAGCGCATCCTGCGTCGGGTTCGAGACACGCGTGTAGATGTGGCCGATCTCATCGAGCGCGAACAGCCGGTCGGCATGGGCGGTGTCCTGGAACTGATAGGACGTGGTCTGATAGATTGGCACGGCAACCGCGCCGTTGGTGGGATCGGCGCGCCAAGAGCCACCGTGGAGGGCGAGAGTCTCGGGAGAGAGATTTTCGAGCGTCATGGGGTCGTTCCTCCTGTGTTGTTGGTGCCGTCAAGCAAACGGCGCGACTTCGGCGCGGGCCTGGGTCGCTAAGAGATCGGCGTGATGACGCCGCGCGACATCGGGATGCGAGCGCAGCCGGCTTTTCAACGCGTTCTGCCCGGAGTTGCGGTAGAGCGGGTTTTGGGGATCGCGGGTGACACCGTTTGCCTGCGCCTTCAGGTGCGGCGCCAGATCAAGCAGCGGAATTTCCGCGTCGAAAGGAGCACCGAGGAAGAAGGCGACAGACAGCCGGTCGGTGCCCGCGGGTGGCGTCACAACCCGGTGCACGGTGGCTTTGAGATAGCCATCGGTCGCCATTTCCAGGAGCTCGCCGATGTTGACGACAAAGGTGCCGGCACGCGGCTCGGCGTCGATCCAGTCGCCATCGGCGGCTTCGACCTGCAAGCCCTTCTGCTTTTCCTGCAGCAGAAGTGTCAGGAAGCCGCTGTCCTTGTGTGCGCCGACGCCCTGCTCGCTCTCGGTCGAATCACGGCCGGGATAGCGAATGATCTTGATCAGGTGGTTCGGCGTGCCGGCATAGATGGTCTCGAACGCGTTCTCGTCCTGCTCCAGGACAACAGCGAATGCCTTGAGCAACCGCGTCGACAGATCGGTTAGGCGATCCTGCCACTCGATCAACAGCGGCTTCAATTCCGGCAAGGCGCTTGGCCATTGGTTCGGCCCCTGCAGGCGCGTCCAAGCCGGCAATTTGCCATTGCGCGGTAGCGCGGGGGCCTCCGAGCCGATGTCGACCTGTTCGCGCCAATCCCTCTGGCCTTTGGTCAGTTCCTGGCCGACACGATTGTAGCCGCGGAAATGCGGCGAGTTGACCATTTCGATCTGGAGCTTGTCCTGGTCTGGCAGAGCAAAGAAACGCCGTGACGCGTGAAGCACATCGTCGATCAACGATTGCGGAATGCTGTGTCCGGTGAGGTAGAAGAAGCCGACGTCGCGTGCCGCGCGCCGCAACCCCTCAATGAATTCCTTGCGGGAAGCCGGATCGGCTTCGTAACGAGAAAAATCCAGCACCGGGATTGTTCTCTTGTCGACAGTACTGCTCATTTCGATCCTCTCATATCGTGATCGAAGCGTCGCACCGCCGACGGCGGAAACAAAGAAAACGCCATCCCTTTCCGCGACAGGTGAAGAAATTCACGTATCGCTTATGCATGTCCGGCAGCGTATTTTTGTTAAATCTATAAAATTAGTAGATTTTGATTGCGGACAACGTCGGCCCAATCCTGAGCGGCACGAATGGCGGAGGCTCCGACGTGCGAGCTGCGATCGCTTTGCGGCCTTGATCGCGTTCCAACGATAATGATGATCGCGGTGAGGTACGCAAGGTCACAGCGCACGCGTGTCCGCATTGTGAGGCGCTCCCGCCAGCATGGTTCAAGGCACCGCAATCAAAGTGACGCTTTCTAAAGTGGCGGCGTCGGTGAGGCTGCCTGAAAGTGCTCGCGTAGAGTAGCCGTCTCATACTCATGGCGGTACAGGCCGCGCTTGCGCAGGATAGGCACGAGTTCGTCGACGATCACCGCGAGCCCGTCGATCAAGCGATCGGGCTGCAGATTGAAGCCGTCGATGGCGCCAGCATGGAACCAATCCTCGATGTGATCGGCGAGTTGCTCTGGGGTACCGACAAATCCGGCATGGCCCGATCCTGTGTACCGTGTCTGCTTAAGGTACTCGCGAACGGTGGGATTGGTTTTGCGGATTTGCGCAACGATCGATTCCCGAAAGCCTATGCTGCCTAGGAAGGTCTGGGTGTCCTTGATCGGGCCCAGGACAGCCTCGGGAAATGGCTCGTCGAGCTTGAGTGTCGAAGCGTCGTAGCCGATAGCCTGTGATAGCCAGCCGATCGAATAAGATGGCGGGCCTGCGTCATGAATTTCATCGCTGCGGCGACGCGCTTCCTCCTCGGTACTCCCCAGGCTCAGCAACAAGCCCGGGAGTATCTTGATGTCGTCAGGCGAGCGCCCATTGTCGAGAGCGAAACCTTTGACCAAGCGGTAGTGCTCGATGGCTTGATTTTTGGTTAGCTCGGCCGCGAACACGCCTTCAGCCACGCGCCCTGCGAGTGCGCGACCCTGCGGCGAACCACCCGCCTGAAAGATGACCGGACGACCTTGCTTCGACGTTGGCACGCGCAACCGGCCATCTATATCGAAGAACTCGCCATGGTGGTGCACATCGCGACCTGTTTCTGCTGAATCCCAAAGCGCCCGCACGACGTCGACGAACTCGCTCGCGCGTTCATAGCGGTCGTCGCGAAAAGGGATTTCGGGCATGCCGAAGTTGCGTGCTGCGGCTGCGCCGCGCGTGGTGACGAGATTCCACGCCGCCCGCCCGCCCGTCTGATGGTCCCAAGAGAGCAAGCGCTCGGCAAGTTCGAACGGGTCGTTGAATGTCGACGAAGCCGTGGCAACCAGGCCCACGCGCGAGGTTGCCGCTGCCACCTGCCCCCAGTTCACCGTGGGTTCAAGGCGGATTGGGTTGGCGTCATACGCCGGGTCGCCCAGCAACGGGCCATCAGCCAAGAAGAGAGCGTCGAGGGTGCCCCGCTCAGCGGTCTTGCCAAGGTTGGCCCAGTAATCCGGGTCGATGAAGGAATCCTTGTTCAACAGCGGCGTTTTCCATGCCGCCGGGAGGTAACCTAGCACCAACACGTTGATGCCGAGGAGCACATGGCCGGTTCGCCTGTTCGTCATCAGTGATGCTCCGTGGTCGACTAGAGATGGACGTGCGGCTTCGGCGACGGGAAGGCAGCGCGCGCTGTCAGCGGCAGTGGCGCCGGTCGGGAAAGGTCCAGTGCGGCGCGCAGAGACCCACCGACCGCGACAGGAGCGAAGCCGTCAGCAAGCCACCGCTCTGCGGTGTCAAGCAGTTCACCCACCGACTGCCCAAGGCCCGCGCGCAAGACGACGCCCGCGATTTCGCCTGCCGGAGGCTCCTTGCCGAGCGCCACCACCGGCACCGATCCCGCGGCACCGAGGACAAGCTCTATCGGGTCGTTACCGCGCTCCGGCGGGGCGTCCGCCACCGTTGCGGCGTACCAAGCGATAACCGACGCGCCGGTCGCCGCTTCGGGTGCGTTCAATGGCCCTGCGATGGAGAAGCTGTTGTCGATGTCGACATGCACGATGCGATTCGACTCCACCAGGATACCGGTCACCCGGTTGCCGACGATTGAATCGTGCGGCCAGCTCTGCTCAAGCGCGCGCACCGCTTGGGCCGCGTCGAAGGCCGTCTGGGGGTTGAGCGGCGCACCGGCACCAAGCCCCGCTCCGCCCCAGGCCGGCGCTTCCTTCGGACCTTCTGGCGCATAGGCGTCCCCTACCCCGAACAGCACGCCGCTGCGACCGCCGGACAGGTGCGCAAGAGAGGCGACACGGCGTGCGATGTTGTAGGGATGATCGCGCTGCGGCGTCACAGCAATCAGGAAACGACCGTATTTCGTAATGCCCGCCAAGGTCGCACCGACAGCACTGCTCGCAAGCGTGACCGGTGCTGGTGCGCTGCCGTCGACGCGGTCGATACCCAGCACGCTGAAGGCAATAGGCAATGCGTCCCAGCGGGACAGCAGTGCGCGGCTTGCGGTGAGTTCCACCAGATGCGGGCCGGCCAGCCCAAGTGCAAGGTAGGGAGCTGTCATTGCACCCTCCTCAGTTGCCTTGGCCACCACGGCCGAGCCGGGCGATGTTCGATACGGGTGGAGTGTCGTTGACCAGATAGTCGCCCAGGATGCGTGCCTTGTAGGCGACCGGGTTATGCGACGCGAGCGTACGCGCATTGCGCCAATGACGATCGAGCGCGATCTGCTGGGACGTCGCGGACGCACCGAGAGCATCAAAGACATGGGTAGCCGCGTGCAAGACCCCGTCGATGATCGTGAGCTGGGCTTGCGCTACGGCCACTTCTCCGGCCACGGCGCGCTTGTCGCGCAGCGTGACGTCCCCGGCCGCGTGGGCGGTGGCAATAAGGTCGAGCGCGTTTGCGGCACGGCGCAACGCTGCCTCCGTCGAGAAGACCCGCACCGATATCTCGCCGATCACCTGCAGCAACTGCGGGTCAAGCGCAGGCACCGGGTTGAGACCTTGCGGATAGTTGCGACCGCGCGACTTGAGCGCTGTGATACCGTCGCGCAGGATTGCCCGCGTAATGCCTGTGAGCACCGCCAGTATTGCCGTTTGGTAGAAGTGGCCTTGGTAAACGACACGTTCGCTCGCCGGGAAGACGTCGCCCTCATGCGCGAGGGCGTCCTGGTAGGTGGCGCTGCCGCTTGCGGTGGTGGATTGGCCAAAGCCTGGCCAGTCGTCGGTCAGCACGACGCCTGGCTGGTGGCGGCTCACCAAGGTGGTGATAAGCGAGCCGTCTTCGCCCTTGCCGATCACATCGAGCCAGTCGGCATAGAGACTGCCGGTGGCATAGAACTTTGCGCCGGTGACCTTGTAGTGGTCGTCTTCTCGGATCACGGTCGTTTTGATGGTAGCGTAGGTACCGTTGTTGGCTTCCGTCCAGCCGCCGCCGACGAACTCGCGGTCTCGGAAGCGCTGGAGCCAGCGGTCGTTGGCCGGTGACGGCGACGCGTTCAAACGGTCTTCGATGAAGGCCAGATGATTGCGCCATACGTGAGCGACATTCGGATCGGCTTCGGCGAGCAAAGCAAGGAGGTAGAAGGTCTGCTCGAGCGAGGCGCCCCACCCTTGGAATTCCTGGGGTAGGCGCACCAGTGCGAAATCGGCATCCTTGAGCCATTGCACCTGCTCGAAAGGAAAGGTTCGATTGCGCTCGCGCTCGACATTGCCCTGCGCGATGCGGTCGAAGATCGGCTGGAAGCGCTCCACGAGCTCGTCTTCCCTCGCCGTTGGCGCGCGCAAGTAGCTTAGCGAAATTGGTGCATCCACTGTCGTGATCCTCTTACTCGTCATGTTGGCGGCGTCGCGGCAAAACATTGCGGCGACGGGCTTTGATTGCAGGATTGTCTGGTCACGGATGCGCAAATCTTCATCGATGCAAACCTCAATACAGGCTCGATGGATCACGCCATCTCGTCACGATATCGACGACGAAAGTGCAAAGGACGAACGAGCTCGCAGCGAAGATCGTCGTACCGATGACGACAGGAAAATCGCCTTCAAGCGCCGAGTTGATCGCCAGCCGGCCGACCCCATCCAGTCCGAAGATTGTCTCGGTGACGATCGCCCCGCCCATGATGACGGCAAGCTCCAGGCCGCCCAGCGTGATTACCGGATTGAGGGCAGCCTTCAAGGCATGATCGTAATAGACCCGCCATTCCGGAACACCCTTGGCTCGCGCTGTCCTGATATAATCCTCGCCCAGCACTTCGAGCATGCTGGCGCGCACCACCCTTTGGAACAGGCCGATTTCGGCAAGCGCCAGCGTCAGCCATGGCAGGGCCAGGTGGCGGGCCCATTCGAACGGATTTTGCGTCAGCGCAACGTAGCCGCTGCTCGGGAACCAGAAAATGCCGATGTTCGACAGCTGGAAGAACAGGAAGTAGGAGATCAGGATGCCGGAGAGGAACGTCGGCACCGACAGGCTGGCATAGGCCAAGCCCGATATAAGCCTGTCCAGCCATGAGTCCTGCCGGCGCGCGGCAATAACACCGAGCAGGATCGACAGCGTCATCCAGATGACGACCGCGCCGAGGGCCAAAAAAAGCGTCACCGGCACCTTGGACAGGATGAGGTCGGTCACCGGCGTCTGCTTGCGGAAGGAGTAGCCCAGCCCCGGCGGCCAGTGTGCGAGTCCCATCGGCGCGCCCTGAATGTCGGGGCCGCGGAAGAGGTAATACCAGAGCTGCAGATACCACGGTTCGTTGAGGCGCAGCGCATGCGCGATGGCGTCGATCGCCTGCTGGCTGGCGTTGCGGGGCGCCAGCATCGCGGCCGGATTACGATAGGCGATGCGGGTGATGAAGAAGGCGATCACCAGCACGATGAGGAGCGTCGACAGCGCCCGGAAGATCAGCCCGCCTGTATGCCGGATCATCGCTTCACCCGCTGCGGCGATGGGGGTCGAGGACGTTGCGAAGGCCGGCGCTCAGCATGTTGAATCCGGCCACGGTCAGAAAAAGGGCTATGCCCGGCCCGAGCAGAAACCAGGGCTGCAACTGGTAGAGCGAGGACCGCTGCGACTCGGCGATCATGTTGCCCCAGCTTGGCTGCGGCGCCTGCACGCCGACGCCGAGGAAGGAGAGCGTTGCCTCGGCGATGATGTTGGTCGGCAGTTGCACCGCCCAGTAGACGAGGATCACCGATGCGATGTTAGGCAGGATTTCGCGCACAATGATCCGGGTCTTCGAAGCGCCTATCGTCTGCGCGGCCTCAACCAGCGGGCTGCGGCGCAAGACAAGCACGAGGCCGCGCGTCAGCCGGGCGAAATAGGTCCAGGAAAACAGCGTTATGATCAGCACCACCACCAGCGAAGGCTCGACAAGCGGCTTGCCGTCAACGCCCCGGTTCAAGGACAGAAGGCTGAGCGCGGTGACGATGAACGGGAAGGACAAGGCAACGTCTACAGCCTGCGAGATGACGCGATCGACGCGGCCGGCAAAGAAGCCGCTGACAAGGCCGACCGCAGTGCCGATGATCATGGCCAGCGTGGTCGCGGGAATGGCGATGGCCAGCGACACGCGAGCGCCATAGAGCGTGCGCACCAGAACGTCGCGGCCATTGCCGTCAGCGCCAAGCGGAAATTCGAGTGTTGGACCGGTCGGCAGCCCCATCTCGGTCAGCGCCGTATCGCGGAACTGCTCCGTCACCCCGTGACCGAGCAGCCATGCGACCACCGGCGCCAGCAGCGCACCAGCAACAACGAAGCCAATGATCAGCGCGCCGATGCAAAACGACCTCTCGCTCAACAGCGCACGCAGGAGCAACAGCCTATAAGAGCGAACGATCTCACCGTGCCCCGACAGGATGCCATCCTGAACGGACGCAAGCGCATGGACGTCAGGCATGCGCGGCGATCCGCTCTTGAACCGGATCGTACCTCAGGACCTTGCCGGGAATTGCGTCTATCAACCTGACCGTATAGGGATGACGGGGAGCGCCGAACACGCGCGCCGTGTCGCCCGCTTCCACGATAATCCCTTTCTCCAGCACGATGACGCGGTCGCAAAGTTCCGACACGACACCCAGATCGTGCGAAATGAACAGCAGCGACAGGTTCCGTTGCCGACGAATGGCTTGGAGCAGCTTGATGATCTTGGCCTGCGTCGTGATGTCCAATGCAGACACCGGTTCGTCGGCGACGATCAGCGAGGGTTCGAGAGCAATGGCGCGCGCAATGGCGACGCGCTGCCGCTGGCCTCCCGAAAGCTGAGCCGGAAACCGGTCGAGCACGTCGCCTGGAAGCTCGACATCGCGCACCAGTTCTTCCACGCGCCGACGGATCGCTACTGCATCCATTTTGGCCGCGATGATGAAGGGTTCGGCCAAGATGGAGCGAATGCGACGCCGGGGGTTCAGGCTGGCATAGGGATCCTGGAAAATGACCTGTATGTCCGACCGCAATTTGCGGTCGATGCTGATGCCGCTTGGGCCTGGACGGGAATAGGCACGTTCACGCAGCGAGATGCTGCCTTCGTCCGGCTGGTCGAGACCGGCTATCAGCCGGCCAATGGTCGACTTGCCGGAGCCGGATTCGCCGACGAGGCCGACAATCTCGTTCTCGCGGACTGTGAAGGAAATGTCCCTAAGCACTGGCCTCACCAGCGCGCCCGCGGCGGAACGACCCGCAAAAGAGCGTGCGACAGCCGAGACAGAAAGCAGGTCGGGCGACAGAGGCAGCAGTGGGCTTGTCGCGCAGGTTGCCAGGCCACCAAGGCGCGCCGCGCCGAGCAATTCCCTGGTGTAGGCCCGCCGCGGGGCCTTGTAGATCAACTCGGCTGGAGCCTGCTCCACCACCTGCCCCGCGCGCATGACCAGCACATCGTCGGCGATATCTGAAACGACGGCCAGATCGTGGCTGACGAAGATCATGGCCGTGCCGTGCTCCTGCTGAATTCGCTTCAGCAGATCGAGGATCGACGCCTGCACGGTGACGTCCAGCGCGGTCGTTGGTTCGTCGGCAATGATGAGGCCGGGATTGAGCGCGATTGCCGCCGCGATCATGACACGCTGGCGCATGCCGCCCGAGAACTGTCTGGGATAGTCGTTCACGCGAGCCGAGGGATCAGGAATGCCGACATCGGCCAGCAGATCGAGAACGCGCTCCCGCAGCTCCCGTCGCCCCACCTTTCGGTGCGCGGTGATTGCCTCAGCGATCTGCTGGCCTACCGTCTTCAGCGGATGCAGGTTGCTGAGCGGATCCTGGAAGATGAAACCGATGTCGGCGCCTCGCCGACGGCGCAAATCGCCGGCGGCGAGGCCCAGTATCTCAGTGCCATTGTGCAGCACGCTGCCGCGCACGCTGGCCCCCACCGGCAAAAGGCCGGTGGCGCCAAGCAGAGACACGCTTTTGCCCGAGCCGGATTCGCCGACGATGGCGAGCGTGCTGCCTGGTTCGATGGCGAACGAAACGCCTTGTACCACTTCCGAGGCGCCGAATGCGACGCGCAGATCGGCGACGGAGAAGATGGGCACGTGCGCCTCCTTTTGCTCGGTCAGGCCGGTTACTGCTTGAGGGCGATGTTGGTGATGTCGGCATTCACCGCAAGCGACGACCACACCCAGTTGATGAGGCGATCGGAGGTGACGACGACCTTGCGCTTCTCGAACAGCGGGATCCAGGGCAGGTCCGTGGAGACGAGCCGGTCGGCTTTCGTCCAGATAAGTCCCGGATCGTCGGATGGGTAGGCCTGCGCCGCGAGCTTGTTGAGCTCCGGGTTGCTGTAGCAAATGGCGTGGACGTTGCCGGTGCCGCACGGTGCTGCGTCCGAGTTCAGCCAGCCGCCGAGCAGCATACGTGTGCTCGGTCCCTGCCAATCCGGCGAAAAGCTGCCGCCAAGCGACAGGTCCCAGCGGCTCTTCGGATCCTGGATGAAGGCGTACCACTGCGTCGGCGGGATCGGGGTCAGGTTGAGCGTGATACCCGCCGCCTGCAGATCTTCCTTCACAGTGACCGCGATCGCCTCATATTGCGCATTTCCGCGATAGATGGCGTCGAACGCGATGCCGTCGGGATAGCCTGCTTCGGCAAGCAACTGCTTGGCCTTGGCCGGGTCACCCTTGTAACCTTCGGTTGGATACGGATCGAACTTCTCGAAACCAAGGATAGTCGAGGTGATGATCTGGGTGAGCGGCACGGCGCCGATCGAACCGGCCTGGGTCTGCGCCAGATGCTCGCGGTTCACGGCATAGGTCAGTGCCTGCCGGACCTTCAGCTTGCGCAGAGCCTCGGCGCCCTCGCTCTTCACCTCGGGCCGTTGGTTGAAGGTGATGAAGTTCGCCGACCCGCTGTTGGTAACATGAATGTTAGGGCTCTTCTGCGAGACGAAGCGCTGGATGGTCGGAATTGGCGGGATGTCGAGATAGAGCGACAGATCGGCCTCGCCGGCGATGATTTTCTGGACGACGCTGTCCTCGCTGTTGGCGGTGAAATCGATGTCGATCTCATCGGCATAGGCCTTGCGCGCTTGGTCGGACTCCGATTTGAAGTTCTTTGCCCGCTTCAGGACGAGCTTCTGTCCCTGCTCGTAGGTATCGACATAGTAGGGGCCGCTGGATGGCAGGTTTTTGCGCGACTCCAGCGAGTCCGGGAAATATTTGGACGCGATCTCGGGCGCCACCGGCGACACGAAGTTCATCGAAAGGATGTTGAGGAAGTCGTAGTTCTTGGTGTCCGATTTGATGACCAGCGTATGATCATCCGGAGCCGAGATGCCGGCAATCTCATGTGTGTCGGTGAAAGCTTTCGTCGCGGCAAGATCGCCCGTCGGCACTTTCGCGAAATCCTTGCAGTAGTCGACGAAGCCGGAGATCACCAGGTTGAAATAGTTGATGGCCGCGACCTGCTTGTTCGGATCGCAGAAGCGCTTGACGCCATAGACGAAGTCGCCGGCGACGATCTTGCGTTCGATCGAGCCCGAAAAAAACACATCGTCCTTCAGATGAAATGTGTAGACCTTGCCGTCATCGCTGATGTCCCAGGATTTTGCGAGGTCAGGCACCAGCGTGGTGTCTTCCTTGAGACCGTCCGGCGAGCCTGGATAGGTCACCAACTGACGCGTCGTTGCGCGCAGGATTTCCCAGGAATCGATGCTGTAGCCAGTGAGTGGATCGAAGGCGTCGAGATCCGACTGGATCGAAGCGATGCGCAGGGTCCCGCCCGGCTTCAAATCCTCAGCCTTCGCGGATACGCCAAGAGCAGAAAGCGATATGGCGCCAAACACAGCACTATATAATAGCTTACGCGCAACATTTGTTGCCATTATTTCTCTCCGGTTACGTAGAACTTCTGAAGGATACCATCACATCAAACCATTATAAATTTGAGACAAAATTGCCCATTTTTTAGATCGGCTTACAAATGGCTTTTTATATTAGCGCTTCCTGTCAAAACATTGTTCCGGAATGCGGCAGCGTGGGCGCCGCGAACAGCCTGTCGAGTGTTTCGATGGCAGCGCCGTCAAAGGCGCCGAGACGCCCCGTCTGCGCGAGCTGCCACCATTTTACCCCGCCGAGATAGGCCGCCGAGACCGTGGCTACATCCGTCACCACGTCAGCCGAGAGATTGGTACGCTCCGCTCCTTGCGCAGAGAGGCGCAATCGGGTTGCGTTTTCAGGCAAGATGGCATCGGAGACTTCCAGCACGACGCTATCCCGTCCGACATAGGTTCGGGCTGTCAGGGCCTTTTCCACGTCCAGGAGCCTTAGCCAGGTTTCGTCGCGGACAGCTGATACGCGAACGCTGCGAAAATCTTCGAACAGCCATGGCAGCAGATCGTCCGCGGGGCGACTCCAGAAGACGATGCGATGCGGAAGGTCTACCGCCAGCAGATGCGCGACCAGCGCGACATATGCCTCCGGACTGTGGGCTACGAGATCGTCGACCACGATCGTGCGTTCCGAACTGGTGAACCAGCTTTCCAGGCCGATGGGGTGATAGCGTACGAAACCGGTCTCGGAACCTTCCTCGCCGTGGACTGCGACATAGGCCGGCGCGCCGCTGTTCGTCTGGCGCAACGCCTGGAAGTCCCACCAGTAGGACGACCGCGTAATGACGCCGGCGCGAGGTGAAGGTTGAGCCGCGTAGATCCGAGCCTGTATCGCCCAGGCATCGTCTATGTCGATCAGGCGGGCCTGGTTTCTTGGCGTCGGCGCCGCCCTCAGCCGGGCGCGTTGCTTGTCCACTTCGAAACTGACGGAGGTGTTGGCGATCGCATAGCCGAAATTGCCGTAGATGCGAGCATCGGATGCCCGCAATGTGGCAGCTGTCTCGCCCTGCTGGCGCGCGGCGCTGAGCTGCGTCTTGAACAATGCCGTCGCCACGCCGCGCCGCGTATGTGTGGGCAGCACGCCAACATGGGTGACGGCGGCCTGCGGCAGCCATGCGCCTCCGGGAATCGCAATTCGTCCGGAATAGGATTCGGTGGTGCCGACCAGCGTATCGCCGTCAAAGGCGCCCCAGGTCCGATCTGGCTCGAACAGTTTGCCGAACTGCGCGTCATCGATCGGGCCGAGGGGCGGCAGGCCGACCATTGCCGTGCGGAATGTCCGCGCTGCCTCTCGCAGCTCGGCCTTCTCGATCAGCGGGCGCACATTCAGTGTCATTACGCCTCCCGCACAGGCACGGCTTTAGCGCCCTGCCCTTCTGGTGTCAGCTGTTTCGACGCCTGTTGTTCTGGCTTGGGCGACAGTTCGTAGCTGCACGGCCTCGGCACGGTTGCGGCTGGCAAATATATGCCGACGACGCGCGCCCTATCGGAGACCGGATCATAAACGCGGTGGGTGCGCGCTGGAACCCGACGCAGCCCAGAGGCGACATGTGAAACGGCATTCATCGTAAGACCTCTGAGAACGATGGGAGATTTGTCATCCCACTGACCAGTCACGCTTTGATATATGTCTATCGATTTAGTATACTTATGGTCCTTAAGCGTGGGGGTTTTTCCTAAAATTCCCAACGTTTGTGAAATCGATTGTCGGTCCGACCGCCTCGGCTGCAATGGCTCGACGATTAGATCAGTGGGCAGATGGCTGGCGACCTGCGGAGGGTCAGGCCAATCGCGAAAGCGCCCCACGGTCCAGGATCGTTTCCAGCCTGCCCTTGGCCATCCGTCCCGCCCGGTCGCAGAGATGGCCGACGACGCCAGGATCATGGCTGACCAGGACCAAGGTGGCGCCGTGTTCGCGCTTCAGCTCGGCCAGCAGGTTGAGTATCCCGGCCTGCGCCGACACATCCAGCGCCGAGGTCGGCTCGTCCAGCAGCAGCAGCTTCGGCTTGAGCAGCAGGGCGCGCGCAATAGCGACGCGCTGGCGCTGGCCGCCGGAAAGCTGATGCGGGAAACGATCGGCGATGTGGTGGGCAAGCCCCACCTGCTCGAGAAGCCCGGCCACCTTGGCACCGACACTTAAGGCGCCGCGAATGGCCAGCGGCTCGCCAAGGATGCGCGCCACGCGGTGACGCGGGTGCAACGACGAGTAAGGATCTTGGAACACCATCTGCACGTCGTCGCGCAGCCTGCCCTCGATCTTGCGCCCCGGAACAAACGCAGCGTCGCCAACGCGGATCGCGCCTTGCCATTGCGTATTCAGCCCGGCAATCGTGCGAAGAACGGTGGACTTGCCGCAGCCGGATGGGCCGATCAGCCCGAATGTCTCACCGGCGGCCACCGTGAAACCGACATCGTGCACGACGGCGCGCCTGCCTGCGTCTCCGCGAGAAGGGTCTCCGAACGAGACTGAGAGGCCATCGATGGCAAGCGCAGTGGTCATGCCTCTTCCCCGTCGGCAACCACCGGTAGTCTCGTCCCATAGGTCGCGCCGGAGGGACGCGCATTCCAAAGCGCCCGCGTATGGGGATGCTCCGCATTGGCGAGCTCGCCGGCGGCCAGCCTGTCGACGATGATGCCCCGGCGCATCACCAGAACCCGGTCGGCAAAACGCGCGATCTGCTGAAGGTCATGGCTGATCAACAGCAAGCCCATGCCCAGCTCCCGCGTCAGGCTGCCAAGCAGTTCGAGGATCTGCAGCTGGAGATCGTGGTCGAGGGCCGAGGTCGCTTCGTCGGCGATCAGCAAGGATGGCCTGTTGATAAGCATCGCCGCGATCATGGCGCGCTGGCCCATGCCGCCTGACAGTTGGCGCGGATAGCTGGCGTGAACGCGCTGCGGGTCATCGAAGCCGACACGCGACAGCATGGCGAGCGCTTTCTCGCGCCGCTGACGCGCTGAAAGCCTTGTGTGCAGAAGCAGCGTCTCCTCCACCTGCCGGCCGACCCGCATCGAAGGATTGAGTGAATATTTTGGATCCTGAAGGATCAGAGCGATGGCGCTACCGCGCAACGCGCGCCATTGGGCGGCGTCGAGGCGCGTGAGGTCGTTGCCTGCGAACGACAAGCTTGTAGCGGCTGTTTTGGCACGAGGTGGCAGAAGTCCCATAATGGCCCGGCCGGTCAGCGATTTGCCGGAGCCGGATTCGCCGACCAGGGCAACGATCTCCGCCCCCACGTCGAAAGATATGGAACGGACCACGTCGCCCTGCCCCTGCCGGGACGGAAACGAGACCGTCAGATCCTCGACGCGCAGCAGCGGCTCAGCCATGGCGCGGATCCAGTATGTCGCGCAGGCCGTCGGCAAGCAGGTTAAAGGCCATGCTGGTCAGGAAGATCGCAAAACCCGGAGCGGCCGCGATCCACCACTGGTCGAAGATGACCTGGGTGCCGTCGGCCACCATCGATCCCCACTCCGCCGTCGGTGGGCGAACCCCGAGGCCAAGAAAGCCGAGGCCTGCAGCGGCAAGGATGACGCCGCTCATATCGAGGGCGATGCGGATGATGGCGGAAGGCAGCAGCATCGGCAGCACATGGCCCCAGAGCAGCCTGATGCCGCGGATACCGACCATTTCGGCGGCGAAGAGATAGTCGTTGCGGCGCAAGGCAGCCGTCTCCACACGCGCCTGGCGCGCATAGGCGGGCCAGCTCGTCAGCGCCAGCGCCAACGCGCCGTTGACCAGCCCGGGACCGATCAGGGCGACGAAAGCAAAGGCCAGAACAAGACGCGGAAAGGCCATCACGATGTCGGTGATGCGCATCAGGGCGCGCTCGACAATGCCGCCGAAAAATCCGGCCAGCATGCCGACCAGGATGCCGAGCGGCGCCATCAGCAGGACCACGAACATCAGAAGCAGAAGCGTCGGCCGCGTGCCGTAGATCAGGCGCGACAGCAGGTCCCGGCCAAAGGCGTCGGTCCCCAACCAATGTGCCACCTGGGGCGCGGCCAGCCTGTTTGCCGTCTCCTGCAGGTTGGGATCGTAGGGCGCGATCAACGGCGCAAGCAGCGCGACAAGCACGACAAGCACAACGCCGATAGCGCCCGCTGCCGCGGAGGGCGAACGCGCAAGACGCGAGAGGAAGGAACTGTCCGCGAAACCGCGATCGTGGCCGGCAACCGTCATTGGGCGCCCCGGGCTGCCCGGCCGACGGCAAGGTCCGTCAGAGTGTTGAGAAGGACGAATGAGGCGCCGATGACGATGGTGCCGCCGAGAATGGCCGGCATATCGCCGGCAAACATCGCCGTCGTCAAATAGCGGCCAATCCCCGGCCAGGCAAAGACGGTCTCGGTCAGCACCGCGCCTTCGAGAAGGTTCGCATATGCGAGTGCGCAGATGGTGATCAATTGCCCGGCAATGTTGGGCAGGACATGTACGAAGACGACGCGATGGACTGCGGCACCCTTGGCGTAGGCGGTCAGCGCGTATTCCTGACCGAGTTCGGTCAGGACCAGCGCCCGCGTCAGCCTTGCGATCCCGGCCAGCGCATAGAGCATCAGCACGGAAGCAGGCAGGGCAAGGTGTGCCAGCGCATCGCGAAATGCACCCGGCTTACCCGAAAGCCAGGTGTCCAGAAGGACGAAGCCGCTGCGCGACGGCACCGTGTATTGGTAGAGAACGTCGAGACGGCCTGGCCCCGGCGCCCAATGCAGGCGCGCGTAAAACAGCAGAAGCATCAGCAGCCCCAGCCAGAAGATCGGCACGGAATAGCCGATCAGCGAAACCAGTCTTGCCAGGACATCGACAACACCGCCGGGCCGCATGGCTGCAACGAAGCCGAGGCAAAGCCCGAGCGTAGCGCCCATGATGATGGCCACTGTGGCCAGTTCGAGCGTTGCCGGGAATGTCCGGGCAATGTCGCTGGCGACGGGCTGACCGGTCGAAATCGACTGGCCAAAATCGCCGGAAGCCGCCATTTGCACGTAGCGCAGGAACTGCACCGGCAATGGGCTGTCGAGCCCAAGCGCCTCCCTCGCGGCCTGATAGCTCGATGCGCTGGCGTGACTGCCGACCATCTGCATGGCCGGATCGACGGGAGACAGCCTCGTCATGGCGAAGGTGACGATGACGAGGCCAAGAAGTGTCAACGCCAGCGAGATCAGCCAGCGCGCGATAACCCAGATAAAACGCAATTCCCGCCAGCCTGTTGTGGTCTGGCGGGAATCGTCAATGCTCGAAGCCGGAATACCGGAAGCCAATTATTTTTCGACCCTGTCGTAGTAAACCTGATCCGCGTTGAGGCCCTGCTTATAGCCTTTCAGATTGTCGCGCAAAACCACCTGGTCGCTGCCCTGCAGGATGAAGACGTAGGGCGAGCTTTGTTGAATCTCACGCTGCAGGTCCTGGTAGAGCGCGGCGCGCTTGGCGGGATCCTGCTCCTTGACCGCAGCAAGCGTTTCATCGGTCAGTTTGGGGATCACCCAGCCCGCCTGCTTGGCCACGGTGTTGGCCGAATTGTCCTTGTTGATGGCGAAGGCGCTGGCATTGGAGTGCGGATCGAAATAGTCAGGAATCCAGTAGCGCAGCGTCACCTGATAGTTACCCGAACGACCCTTGGCGTAGATGTCGCTCGCCACGCCGGGCTGGATGTCGAGATCGATGCCCGCCTTGGCGAAGGTGGATTGCAAGGACTGCGCGATCGACAGGAAAGGCTGGTCGTTGAAGACCGGGAACTCGACCTTGACCGGAACAGTGATCTTGGCGTCGGCCAGGATCTTCTTGGCCTTTTCGACATCGAGCTTGAAAGGCGTGTCGGTCAGCGCCCCGGGAAAGCCGACCGGCAGGAAAGCCTGATGGACTTGCGACTGACCGCGCAAAAGATCCTTCGCGATCCCTTCATAGTCAACTAGGTAGCGTGCCGCCTCCCAGAAGGCCGGATTGCCGAGTGTGGCGTTCGCCTTGGAGTTGATGAGGAGATAGTCGGTGCGGGCGGAGGGAACCGCGAGCACCTTGACATCCTTGACCTTGGAAAGGGCATCGACCTGATCGGCGGACAGGCCACGAGCGATATCGGCATCGCCCTGTTCGATCAGCAGGCGCCGTGCGCCGACATCGGGCACGTTGCGGACGATCACGGTCTCCAGCTTGGGGACGCCACCTGGCGCGCTCTTGTTGGCCTGCAGCACCAGCGCCTCATGCGGCGTATAGGTGGCGATGACGAACGCACCGCTGCCCGCCGAATGGGTCTTTAACCAGCCATTGCCGAAATCGCCGTCCTTGACCTCGGCGGAAACCGTTTTTTCATCGACGACCGAAGCGATGGGCGCGGTCAGAAGGGCCAAGGCGAAGGCCGGGCCGACATCTGCGCTCCAGGTGAGCTTGACGTGGCTGTCATCGATCTTCTCGATCGCCTTGTCGACGGTATCGGCGGTCCAGCCCAGCTCGTTGAGGATGAAGGCTGGCGCCTTGTTGAGCTTGACGGCACGCGACAGCGAGAAGATCACATCTTCCGGGCGCACCGGATTGCCCGAGGCAAAGACGGCCTTGCCGTCGAGTGTGAGCGTGAGGCTCTTGCCGTCCGCGCCAGCCTCCCACGAGGCTGCAAGGGCCGGCTCGATCTTCGTCGCATCGTCGCGGTTCGTCTGGACAAGCCGCTGATAAAGGTTGTTGAACGATTGCACGGTGGTGAGTTCGAAGCCCTCCGCGGGATCGAAGCTCACCGCGTCATCGATCGACTGGGCAACGACCAGAACGTTGGGCGGCGTGTCCGCGCGGGCGGCGACGGCCGCAAGCGCCAGCGAAGCACCGAATATCGCGCCGAACAATCTGGATCGCGTTTGCGGAAGGCTCATCGAGAAATCTCCTGTCGACGGTGATGAAGTTGGTTTGAATTGATTGCGCCTCGGTGCGCTCTCACGCCGGAAGCCTTTTTTCCGCAGGGCTCCAGGTCCGGATCGAGATAGACTGCCACGGCATTTCGGTTCTGGTTGATACCGCGCCATTCTTACAGGGCGGCCAGCACCGTGACTGGCTCCAAACATCCGCGATTTGCGGTCAAATCGGAAATCTGTGCCTATTTTGATCGAATGACCGGATTGGCTTTCCGAGATCGCTTTGAGAAGGATTGTCGGGCGGGTAAATGCTCCTGGGCATTGTCTGGAGTATTCGCGCCCGGGCTCTGAAATTGAAGCCTAGTCGGCGAACACCGTGACGAATTCGGGCTCACCGCGCAGCGTGTTGCTCACCGTGCAGATCGTCTCCGCGTTCTCGGCGATTTGCCGCTTGGTGGCCGGGTCGATATCGCCTTCGATTGCAAGGACGATCCTGAACTGGCCGATACGGGAAACATCACCGTCCGCCTTGCTGCCCGAGACGTCGGCGCGCACGTCGCGCAGCCTGTCACCGACGCCGAGCCTGCCGGCCGCGATGCGGGCGCTCAACACCATGCAGGCCGCCACGGAAGCATAGAGCAGGTCGAGCGGATTGAAGCCCGGCTGGTCGACGCCGGTCACGACGTCGATATGGCCTTTCGTCGGTGTTGTTATCGTCGGCTGTTCGCCTGGGCGCAGTGTTGGGGTGGCGCCGGTCTGCCGCGTTCTGACCTTCAGGCCGCGCATTCGAATAGTCCTTTTTGGTCCACATGCCGGCGTCTCGCCAACGCCTCAGGCAGCCGGCACGGTGTCGCGGCTTGCCTTGATCGCCGCGATATGTTCGGGGCCTATGCCGCAGCAACCGCCAACGATCGTCGCGCCCTGTTCCACCCAAAGCCTCACCCATTTGAGATAGTTTTCGGGGTCGAGGTCATTCCTGATTTCGGAAATTCCCGCATAGGGCGTATCGGAAGGTGGCTCGGGCAAAAAGGCATTGGCGTAGACGCCAAGCTCCACCTTGCGATTGCCCGATGCGGCGATCGCCTTGCGGGCCGCAACGACCGCCTCGCCCATGACTTCGGGCTGACTGCAATTGAACAAGATGCCCGATGCCCCGGCCTCGACCGTAGCCGCCACCGCGTCGGCGACGGGCTCGCCGGATCGCAGCTCCGGCGGGCCGGCGCGCCCATCCTCGTCCTTCAGCGTGTAGGAGACAAAGATGGGCAAGCGCGACGTCCTGACCGCCGCAAGCGCCGTCAACGCCTCGGCCGTGGAGCTCTGGGTCTCGATAAGCCAGAGATCGACATGGGGAGCAAGTCCCGCAACCAGGCTTTCGAGGATATGCGGCGCCTCGTCGGGCTTGAAGTTGCCGGGCCGGTAGCTTTCGAAAAGCGGCGGCAGCGACCCCGCGACCCTGACGTCGCCAGGTGCCTGGTCGGCAACTTCGCGGGCGATACGGCCGGCGCGATCGGCGAGTGCACGCCCCTCTTTTTCGAAACGCTCCCTGCCGATCATATGCGGCACCAAGCCATAGGAATTGGTGGTGATGATATCCGCACCGCTGCCAGCAAATGCCGTGTGCGCCTTCGTCACGAAATCCGGCGCCTCGATCAGTGACAGCGCCGACCATTCAGGCAGCCGGAACGGCGCGCCAAGACGTTCCAGAAGACGCCCCATGCCGCCGTCCAGAATTGTGAAGTCGTTGAGGTGTTCAGCCATGACCAAAGTCCGTTGGATATCAGCGATTGAGGAGCTAGACGGCCCGATAGCCGCGGCCGAATTTCACTTCAAGCCAATGCTGGATAAGCTCGAGCCCGATGGAGAGCACCCAATAAAGCACGGCCGCGGTCAGCAACATCTCCATATAATGGAAGGTCGCACGACCATAGGACTGGGCGAGGAAATTCAGTTCCCACAGGCCCATGATCGATACCAGCGAGGAATCTTTCAGCATCGAGATGAAATGCGCCCCGCCAGGCGGAATAATGACGCGCATGGCCTGCGGAGCGATGATCTTCCAGGCAATCACCTGCCGGGACAGCCCCAGCGCCAAGGCTGCCTCGCGTTGCCCACGATCCACCGAGGAAATACCTGCCCGGATCGTCTCGGCAAGATAGGCCGCATAGTTCAGCGACAGTGCCAGGATGCCGGAGGTGAATGCCGAGAGAATGATGCCGAACTGCGGCAGCGCCAGGTAGATCAGCAAGACCTGCACCAGCAGCGGTGTACCGCGAAAGAACGACGCGTAAAATGTCGCGACGCCAAAGGCGACCGGATTGGCCGACAGGCGCCCGAGCGCGGTGAGTATCCCCGCGGTCACGGCAAAAATCATGGATAAGGCCGTCACCAGCAGCGTGAGCGCGACGCCCTGGACGAAGCCGTCGGGAGACAGGCGCAAGCCAAGCATGAACGGCAGCTTCTGGCGGATGAGGCCGAAGTCGAGACCGAGGCTGCCGAGCCCACCGCACAGCACCAGCAGCAGCGTCGCCCAGGTCAGCCAGACCTTGAACCGGAAGCTCCATTTCTGCGTGATCGGTTGAACACCTCGCGTGACCGCGACGAGGTCTGCAGCGAGACCCGCCGAGCCGGGTTCAATCGACATTTTTTGTGATGTCCACGCCGAACCATTTGTTCGAGATCGTGGCCAGCTTTCCTTCGGCCTTGAGTTCGCCGACGACGCGTTTCACCTCGGCGTCCCACTCCGGATCGCCCTTGTCGGTAACGATAGCATTCGGTTCGGCAAACAATGGGTCGCCCAACACCTTCAGCTTGCCCGTTGCATCTATCTGGCCCTTGGCTGTGCCGAGAGAAGCCACAATGGCATCAAGACGCACGCCCGCTCCGAGCGCCAAATTCTGGAAATTCACCGTCTCGTCCCCAGGTACGACCTGCACGTCATGGAAAGGAAACTCGATCGCCGGTTGGCCGGGAATGGTGAAGTTGCGGTTGACATAAGCCTCATACGACGAGCCCGACCCGACACCAACGCGCTTGCCGGAAATGTCCGCCACGGACTTGATGCTCTGCTCCTGCGAATTGACCACAAGCACGGCCGGAACGCTGTAATAGATCACCGGAAAGTTCAGTACCTTGGCCCGGTCTTCGGTCGGTGTCGTCGATGTGATGCCGACATCCCAGCGGCCGGCCCACTTGCCGCCGACAATGGTCTCCCAACCCGGCGATTCCAGCTTCAGCTTGACGCCGAGCTTTTCGGCAAAGGCCTTCGCCACATCGATATCGAAACCGTCCAGTTCGTTCTTGTCGTTGATGAAGGCAAAGGGCGGATAGTCATTGACCAGGGCATCGACGACGACGCCGGTCTTGTGTACCCGATCGAGGGTCTCTCCGGCCTGGGCTGCCGAAGCAGCCATGGTCAGCGTCAGCGCGAAAGCCGCAATTGTCGAAACCGATATGTGCATGACTGGTCAAATCTCCTTGTTGGAGCCGAGATTTGCAGCAGTTTACGCGCGTCCTAAAGGTCGGATTTTTCAATTAATTTCGGCAACGACGAAAAACCATCCGCGTTGTTTCAGCGGCACGCCGGGACGCAGCAATCCATCTTCGATACGTGCCATGGATGTGGTTTCGCGGCACCCTCATTACACAGAAATATTTTGTAGCAGCACGGCTCGCTTCGAAACGAAATTGCGAGCCAGTGTCGGCAAAGATGTCCATCCTCCGCCACGGTGTCGAGTGGTTCGCGCACCGTCCAGCCCGGCATCATTTCCCTCCCCGCCGCGGATACAGGAGACTGCCTGGTGCCCAGAATTCACAACAGCATTACCGACCTGATCGGCAACACGCCGCTGCTGGAACTGCACAACTATCGCCGCAAGCGCGATCTCGGCGGCAGGATCATTGCCAAGCTCGAATATTTCAACCCGGCGGGCAGCGTGAAGGACCGGATCGCGTGGGCGATTGTCAAGGACGCTGAGGATGCCGGCAAGCTTCGCCCGGGCGACCTCATCGTCGACGTCACCAGCGGAAACACCGGTATCGGCCTTGCCGCCGTTGCCGCGTCACGCGGCTATCGGGCGAAGTTCTACCTGAGCGACAACATCAGCCCCGACAAAGTCAAGATTTTGCGTCTTTACTGTGCCGAGATCGTGACCGTCGAAAACCAGTTCTTCCTCGATCCGCAGGCCTTGGAAAAAATCACGCAGCGCGTCAAAGACGAGAACCCAGGGGCCTTCTTCACCGATCAGTTGGCAAATCCGGCAAATCCGCGTGTTCATTTCGAGACCACCGGACCCGAAATATGGCGCGACACGGACGGAGCCGTGGATATCCTGGTCGGCGGCGTTGGGACCGGCGGTACGCTTTCGGGCGGAGGCCGGTTTCTCAAGTCCAAGAAGCCCGGCCTGAAAGTGGTGATCGCCGAACCGGCGGAGGGGTCGCTGCCGACCGAAGAAAATCCCTATCCCGATGAGATCGACGGCGTGCACAAGGTCACCGAGGTTCCCGCAGAACAGCTGCCGGGGAATTTCGATACCACCATCGCCGACGAGGTCATTGCCTTGAACACCGCCGATGCCCGGCGGGCGGCTCTCGATCTGGTCGCCGACGAAGGTATCTTCGCCGGCACATCGTCAGGAGCCGCCCTCTGGGCCGCGACGCAATTGGCGGGCCGGCCCGAGAATGCCGGCAAGGTCATCGTGGCTGTTCTACCCGATATCGGCGAGCGGTACCTGGCATCCTTCAAATGATTACGAGACGACGCGGAGCGCGGTTGGACCATGCGAGGGTGAGCCCTCACGCTGCCAGCCGATTTCGGATGCTATGTTGGTGACGAAATCGCCGATGATCTGTTCGTATTCGTGCTGCTCGAACTCGTACGGCAGTTCCAGCCGCAGCTCATCGACCTCGGCCAGGACCCGATCCCCCAGCAAGGTATCGAGAATTTGCTGCGAGGTCCCGACAATGTCCCCGGCAAACAGCGTGCGTCGTTCGCCATTCGGTCGCAACGTCCTGTCATGGCGTCCGGCGGCGTATCGCTCGTACTTCGCCCGTGTCCGCGCATCGGCGCTATCGAAGGGCACGATCACGCGCCCAACCGCGATGCGCGGCTGATCGGAGGCCTCGCGATAGGCGGCGATCTGGCGCAATTGCGCCGTTGAGAAATCGTCCGTGTCTTCGCCCGACGTCACATTGCTGAGCAGAAGATTGAAGCCGCTGCGGCCGGCCCAGCCGGCCGATCGCAGGGAACCACCGCCGTACCAAAGGCGGTCGATCAGTCCTTTGGCGTGCGGCTGGAGACGCGGACGCACCCGCCCGCCCGGGACGTCGATGTAGCTGTCGGTGGCGCCAAGGAACTCCGATCGCAGATTGTTGGCAAAACGGATCACGCGCTCATGCGACATGTCATGGTCGCGCCAGTTGCCGTCGAAGACGAGCGGCCCCAGCAGGTCCGCGTGCAGGGGTACTCCGGCGCTCAAGCCGATGTTCAAACGCCCGCGCGACAGCACGTCCACGGTCGACAGATCTTCCGCCAGCCGCCACGGGCTTTCGTAGCCGATCTGGATCACCGCCGATCCCAGTTCGATGCGGCTGGTACGCTGCGTGGCCGCCGCTAGGAAGATGCCCGCCGACGACACGCCGTGCTCGAGATGACGCTGCCGGACCCAGGCGCTGTCATAGCCAAGGCGTTCACCCAGTTCGAACAGCTGGAGTGTCCTTTCCAGCCCGTCGAACGGGTCGTCGTCGCGAAAGTTTCCTGGCGTCAGGAAGCCAAGACGTCGGATGGCATTCGACATGTTTTGAAGCCTCTCGGATTTACGTTTCGCTTCGACCTTCGGGTCGAGACGCGCTCCTGCAAGGAACGTCGCGACCGGAGATGAATGTTCCGGTCGCGACGCGGATTCGCCTGAGAGAAAAACTCAGCTGGCCGGCTTCGGCAGGCCCTGCGGATTGGTCGCCGACTTGTCGATGCCTTCGGCGACGAGGCTCCATTTCTTGAGCACTTCGCCATACTTGCCGTTGGCGATCACCTCGTTGATGGCCAGCGTCAGGGCGGTGGCGAGACCGCTGTCCTTGCGGGTCGCAATGGCGATCTCGGCCGTCAACGGCCAGCCGCCGCTGACGATGCCGACCAGCCTGGTCTTGCCGCTGACAGCCGCACCATAGGAAAGCGTCGCATTCGGGTTGAATTCAACATCGGCCCGGCCCGATTGCAGCGCCAGTTGGCTGGCGCCCGAGTCATCGTAATATTGCACCTCCGCCGGCTTCAGCCCGGCAGCGACGTTCTCACGATCCCATTCGAGGATGATCTTCTCCTGGTTTGTGCCGGCACCAGTGATCACCTTGAGGCCTGCAATGTCCTTTGGCTCCTTGATCGAGGTGATCGGGCTGTCGGTCTTGACATAGAAACCGAGCACGTCCTTGCGGTAGGTGGAGAAGTCGAACTTCTCCTTGCGCTCCTCGGTCACCGTCACATTGCTGATGACGGCGTCATATTTGCCGGAGGACAGACCGAGCGGCCAGTCGGCCCATGCGACCGAGACAAGGTCGAGCTTGAGCCCGAGGGTTTCGGCGACCAGAACGGCCAGATCGGGGTCGGTGCCGACAACGGTCTTGGCGTCGGTGGCGTAAGTGCCAACGGGCGGGTCCCACGGATTGGTCGCAACCGTCAGGTAGCCTTCTCTGGCGAATTTGAAATCATGCGGGATCGCCGCGGCTGCCTTGTCGCTCTTGATCGTATGGATGCGGCCGGGCTGCTCCGGGCTGAGATCGAACTCCGCCGACCGCGCGACTGTTCCGTAGGTGGTCATGGCCGATACGATCGCGCCGGCGAGAAGGGATAGGTGTCTCCTGTGGAAAGTCATTGGGTTGTTCCTTGGCTGACGGGCGTGCGGTTGGAACCCCCGGTTGGGAGTATCCGAAGAGCCGGCGGTTCGCACATGCCGCCGTGCCTGGTGGTGGCTAAAGAACCTTCGCGAGGAAGGCGGCGGTTCGCGGATGATCCGGCGCGTTGAACACCTTGCCTGGTGGTCCAACTTCGACAACCTGGCCGTTTTCCATGAACACGACCGTGTCGGCGATCTCGCGCGCGAAGCCGACTTCGTGGGTCACAATGATCATTGTCGTGCCGGACGTGGCGAGTTCCTTGATAACATCCAGGACCTCTCCGACCAGTTCCGGATCAAGCGCCGATGTCGGTTCGTCGAACAGCAGGACCTTCGGCTTGAGCGCCAAGGCCCGGGCGATGGCGACGCGCTGCTGCTGGCCGCCTGACAGATGACGCGGATAGGCATCGATCTTCTCGCTCAGGCCGATGCGGGCAAGCAGGTCCGTGGCGATTTCGACGGCCTCGGAGCGGGCGACATTCTGCACCGAAACAGGCGCCTCGATGATGTTTTCAAGCACGGTCAAGTGGGGAAACAGATTGAAGTTCTGGAACACCATGCCCACCGACGAACGGCGCCGCCTGATGGCCTTCTCCTTGAGTTCATGAAGAACATGCCCCTTGCGCTCGTAACCGATCAGCTCTCCGTCGACCGCGACATAGCCGGTGTCGGCGCGTTCAAGATGATTGATCATGCGCAGCAGGGTCGACTTTCCAGCGCCCGACGGACCGAGTATGGCGGTCACTGTGCCGGGCGCGATATCGAGATTGACGTCATCGAGCACGGTGAACACGCCGAACGCCTTCGACACGCCATGAATGCGCACCCGGCCAACGCCCTTGCGCGCCAGCCTCTCACCCGCGGTGACCAGCGGTTTCCTGTCCGGCTGCGCGGACCTGGCAACCGGCGCCGGCTGCGGCTCGCGATTTGCCTGGACGGTGCCGCGGCGGGCGATGAAAGCGAGCGCGGCCAGGCCAAGCGATTTGGGCGCCGACCGAAGTGCGCCCTTGGAGAAGTGGCGCTCGATGCCAATCTGGATGACCGACAGCACGCTCATGATGATCAGGTACCAGACGGTCGCCACCATCAGCAGCGGAATGACCTCAAGGTTGCGCCGGTAGATGACCTGGACGGTGTAGAACAGTTCGGGCAGCGCCAGCACGTAGACCATCGACGTCGACTTGGCCAAGCCGATGATCTCGTTGAAGCCGCTTGGCAGGATCGCGCGCATCGCCTGCGGCAGCACGATGTTGAGCGCCTGGCGCCTTCGCGACAAGCCAAGTGCGGCGGCTGCCTCGTGCTGCCCCTGGTCCACGGAAAGAATGCCACCCCGGATGATCTCGGCCGAGAAGGCCGCCTGGTTGAGGCTGAGCCCGATCAGCGCGACCGTGAAGGGGCTGAGGATCTCGACGGTGTTGTATTGCGCGAACAGAATGTCAGTGAAGGGAACGCCGATGTTGGCCGTGGGATAGAGATAGCCAAGATTGTTGAGAACTAGCAGCAGCACGATCAGCGGGATGGAGCGCAGAAACCAGATATAGGCCCAGGAAATACCTGACAGCAGCGGCGATTTCGACACGCGGGCGAACGCCAGGATGCCGCCGAGCAGGAAGCCCAGCGCCGAGGCAAGGACAGTGAGCAGCAAGGTGCGGCCAAGGCCAACCAGGACAGGTTCGGAGAAGAAGAACCGCGCAAACACGTCCCAGCCCCAGCGCGGATTTGTCAGGATCGAGTGGAAGGTGGCCGCAAGAACCAGGACAGCAAGGGCGCTGCCAACGATGCGCCATGGATGCCTGGCCGGTACGACGCGATAGCCTGAATAATCTTCCGGCGAGGACGCCGCTTCAAAGTCCAATGCGCGAGAGGCTTCAGATGCATATGCCATCGGCACGCTCCCCAAAAACAACTGAGATACACCCGATATTTCAATCAATAGTATCAGTGTAACTTACAAATTATGTCAGTATTATCTTCAGTTCATATGCAACTTGTTTTTATATATTGATCCTCATTTAGATATTTTGACTACACCAATATGATATGTAAGTCAGCTATTCTTGTTTCGGCGAAGCGGGTTCGACGAAACCCGCCTGCTGTCCGTTCACCCGACCTTGCGGTTGACGGCATCCTCGGCCTGAAGCCGAAGCGCCAGGGCGCTGATATCCTTCTCGAAGGGCAGCGTGCGGTAGGTTTCCGGGTCGACGGTAGTGTCGAAAAGCGCGGTGTAGCCGCTGTTCAGGTAGAGGTTGGCAGCCTCGGGCTGGCGAAAGCCGGTGGTCAGATAGAGCTTGGTGTAGCCCTGTCTGGCTGCCTGCGGCTCGAGTTCGTCGAGAACCTTTCGCGCCAACCCCTGCCGGCGCAAGTCGACATGGGTCCAGACGCGTTTCAGCTCCGCGGTCTGCTCGTCATAGCGCTTGAAGGCGCCACCGGCGATCGCCACGCCGTCGCGCAGGAGGAGTAAAAAGGCGCCGTGGGGAGGCGCGAAAAGTTCGGCCGGATAACGGGTCATCTCGGTCGAAGCGGGTTCGCCCCAATAGGTGCCGTAGCGCGTCTCGTATTCATAGGTCAGCGCCTCGACCAATGGCTGGGCACGAGGATCGACTGGGGTGGTGTAGAGAAAGATATCAGTCATGTTGCGAAACCTCTGCTCATGATCCGGATGGTTACGATGCATCGTTGGACGACAGGAAATCCCGCACCAGCGTCACCCAGTAGCGCGCGGCGTCGGGCAGGATGGCGTCGTTGAAATTGTAGAGCGGGCTGTGCAGGTCGGCGCTGTCGCCATTGCCGACGAAGAGGTAGCTGCCAGGCTTTTCCTGCAGCATGAAGGCAAAATCCTCGCTGGCCGTGATCTGCCGGAAATCGGTCTCGACCCGCTCGGCGCCGAAGTGCCGCAATGCCACCTGACGGGCGAACTCGGTCTCGTCGGGATGATTGACCAGCACCGGATAGCCGCGCGGATATGTGACTTCGGCGGTCGCGCCATAGCCTTGGGCGTGATGCTCTGCCAAGGCGATGATGCGGGCCTTGATCTGCTCGCGCACCACATCGTTGAAGGTGCGCACCGTCACTTTCAACTCGACGCTGTCGGGGATGACATTGGGGGCAATGCCGCCATTGATCGTGCCGACGGTGACGACGGCCTTTTCAAGCGGATCGACGTTGCGCGAGACGACGGTTTGCAGCGCCATGACCAGTGAGGCGCTGGCGACGATCGGGTCGACGGTCTGGTGCGGCTTGGCGCCATGACCGCCCTTGCCGATGATCTTGATGATCGCCAGATCGACCGACGCCATGGCCGGGCCGCTCAGAAAGCCGAACTGGCCGGCCGGCACGCCCGGCCAGTTGTGCAGGCCGAAGACTGCGTCGACCGGGAAGCGCTCGAACAGGCCATCCCGGATCATCGAACGGGCGCCGCCGCCACCCTCCTCCGCCGGCTGGAAGATGGCGTGGAACGTGCCGGAGAAATCGCGCGTCTCGGACAGATGGCGTGCCGCCGCAAGCAGGATGGCGGTATGCCCGTCATGCCCGCAAGCGTGCATGACGCCGGGCGTCGTGCTGGCGTAGGGAAGACCGGTGGCCTCGACAATCGGCAGCGCGTCCATATCGGCGCGAATGCCGATACGCCTGTCGCCGAGGCCGTTGCGGAGCGTGCCGACGACCCCGGTGCCGCCGATATTGCGCGTCACCTCGTAGCCCCAGGATTCGAGATAGCCGGCTACCAGCGCGCTGGTCTTTTCCTCCTTGTAGGCGAGCTCTGGCTGGCTGTGCAGCTTGCGGCGCAGCGCCACGAACTCATCCGAGACATCAGCGATGGAAGCCGCCACCTTGCCGGCAGGGTGGATTGTCATCAGGCTGCCTTCCCCGTGCTTGCCGGCTCGACCTGTTTCTGGCTCGCCTTCGCATAGCGGCTTTCGCGGAACGGCAATTGGAGATGGTCGCGCAGCGTCGCGCCACGCTGGGCACGGTCGTGATAACCGCGCTTCTCGAGGATCGGCAGCACCTCGCGCTCGAAGTCGTCGAGCCCCGCGGTGATGACGTGGAAGCCGAGGACGAAGCCGTCCGCCGCCCCTGTCTCGACCCACTCGATCAGCTCGTCGGCAATCTTGTCCGGCGTGCCGATGAAGCTGGTGCGCGGCGTGGCGGCATCGAGCGCAACTTCGCGCAAGGTGAGATTCTTCTCCTTGGCGACGCGCTTGATACGGTCGGTGGTCGAGCGGAAATTGTTCTTGCCGATATCGCCCAGCTCCGGGAACGGTGCGTCGACGGGATAGGCGGTGAAATCATGATGGTCGAAGAAGCGGCCGAGATAGAGCAGCGCTTCATGGACGGTCACAAGGTCGCGAATCTCGCGATACTTGCGTTCAGCTTCCTCCCCTGTCGAGCCCAAGATCGGGGCGATGCCGGGGAAGGTCTTGAGCTCGTTGGCACTGCGCCCGTGGTCGACGGCGCTCTGCTTGAGCTTCTTCGAAAGCTCACGGTTCTCGGCAATCGATGCGCCGTTGGCAAAGACCGCGTCGGCGTGGCGCCCGGCAAGCGCGATGCCGTCATCGGAAGCGCCGGCCTGGAACAGCACCGGCTGGCCTTGCGGCGAACGGCCGAGATTGAGCGGGCCTTCGGCGGAGTGAAACCGTCCCTTGTAGTTGACCCGGTGCATTTTCGAGAAGTCGGCGAACTGTCCGGTCTCGCGGTTGCGCACGAAGGCATCGTCGTCCCAGGAATCCCACAGGCCCTTGACGATATCTATATGCTCGCCGGCGATCTCGTAGCGAAGCGCATGTTCGGGATGCTTGTCGCGGCCGTAGTTTTTGGCGGAGCCTTCAAGCGGCGATGTCACGGCATTCCAGCCGGCACGACCCTTGCTGATGGCGTCGATCGAACCGAACTGGCGGGCGACGGTGAAGGGATCGCTGTAGGAGGTGGAGAGCGTGCCGACGAGGCCTATCTGCGAGGTGGCAGCGGCAAGCGCCGACAGGATCGCGATCGGCTCGAACCGGTTGAGGAAATGCGGGATCGAAATCTCATTGATGTAGAGCCCGTCGGCGATGAAGGCGAAGGCGATGCCCGCTGCTTCGGCCTGGCGAGCCGTGCGGACGTAGTAGTCGAAATTGATGCTCGCGTCGGCCGGCACGCTCGGATGCTTCCAGGAATTCATATGCCCGCCTGGACCTTGCAGCATGATGCCGAGGGGAATGCGTCGCTTGCTCACGGGATCTGCTCCTTGCGATTGTTCAGGCAGGAACGGCCAGGCGTGCCTCGGCAAGACGTTCGACAACAGCTAGCCGCTGCGCGCCGCCGGCGGCCGGTTCGACGATGAATTCCTCGATGCCGTAGCGCTGATGGAGACGGTCAAGCTCGCCAAGAACCTGCGTCACGGTGCCGGCAACGACGCTCGGCGCCTTGGGCTCGATGCGGTATTCCTTTGCGCCGGCCTGGAGGGCATATTCCTCGGCCTGCTCCTCGCTGCCCACCGTCACGCTCTGCGCGCCCGGAATATGCACCTTGAACAGGCGGATCTTGCTGGCCTGCGACTGCGCTTCTTCGGCATTGTCGGCGACGATAATCCCGACCGCGACAAGCGGAGACTGGCCGGTGCCGGTCCGGTAGGCGGCAACGGCCTGGTCAAGCAGCGCATCATCGCCGTTCAGATGCCGCGCGAAGACGAATTTCCAGCCATGGTCGGCGGCGAGCCGCGCGCTTTCGACACTGGCGCCCAACAGAAACCGCTCCGCGGTCACCGTCGGGCGCGGCGTCGCGATCAAGCCTGAATCGGCCCGGGTAATCGGACCGTCGAGATAGACGTTGAGTTCGCTCAGTTGCGCCGCGAAACCCGGTTTGCGGGCCGGGTCATAAGCACCCTGGAGTGCCCGCGTCGAAAGCGGCAGCCCGCCGGGCGCCTTACCGACACCGAGATCGACGCGGCCCGGCGCCAACGAGGCCAGCAGGTTGAAGTTCTCGGCTACCTTGTAGGCACTATAGTGCTGCAACATCACGCCGCCCGAACCGATGCGAATGCGAGCCGTGTTCGCCAGCAGGAAAGCGATCAACACTTCGGGGGAAGAACTGGCAAGCTCCGGCGCATTGTGGTGTTCAGCAACCCAGAAGCGACGGTAGCCGAGGCGCTCGGCCAGTTTGGCAAGAGCCACCGTGCGCTTGAGCGCGTCGACGGCAGTCTCTCCGCCTGAAAGAGGGCTCTTGTCGAGAAGGCTGATTGCGTAGGTCAAGTGGTCTCACCTGGTCATTGACGTGAAGGCGGAGTCGTCAACGATACTAGATGATAAAGTCTATAGGTTTTATAGAAATATTGGCCGATTCATCCCCCTTAGGGAAACTCATTGCCAACTTCTGAGCCGATGGTGGAATTGCCGTTCCCTCCGGCGTGCTTCGACAATCACGGAAGTTGCCCTGCCGAAAATGGTGCCGGTGCGCGAGTCACGGATGCGGGACAGGGATGCCGTAGAGTTCGGCCAAGGTGGCGATGATGGCATCGGCACCCGACACGAATTTCCGCCCGTTGGCCACTTTAGAGGCCTGCTCGATCTGCTGGCCGCCGGCAAGGACGAGAACGGGCAGCGCCTGGTTTTCCGCACCGATCAGATCGATCACGGCCTGGCGCGGCCGGGGGAAACCCACCCTGTTGACCTCGATCCTGTCCAGCAGCTTCGGAAATGACGCCAGGACGCCTTCGACAAGCGCGCAATGCCGGCAGAAGAATCGTTGTTCTGGGTAGGCTGCATCCTCGAAGTCGGGCTTCAACAGAAACAGCTTGGCTTTTTCGGATGCGGTCAAGCGGATAATCCTCGGGCTGGCGACGTGGATGAAGCGAGGCCGGATTCTAGCCGGCACAAGAAACCAGGCCGAAGGCTAAAATCCTCCGATCGGAAAGACACGAGAAACCGTCTTCCATTTCCGCCACGGCTATCCGCATTTCATTCCGGAGCGGAGGCCGGCGAGCCTATTGCCTGAAAGATTGAAACTCATCGATGCGGTCCAGCCACTCATTCACCAGCGCCGCAAAAACGTCTTGCTGGTCGATGGGAAGGCCGTGCTCGGCGCGGTCAAGGACAACAAAGGTCGATCGGGTGAATTTGTCGACGAGGCGCCAGGCGTCCCGGTAGCCGACGCTGGAATCGTGACGCCCGGTGACGATCAGGCTCGGACAGGGGACCGCAGGCACGGCGTCAACGTCGAACGAGAAAGCATACCGTTCGGGGGCGTCCCTGATTTTCGACAGGAAGGGTTCGTCCGCCATCGCGTTGGCGGGGGAAACGACACTGCCCACCTTTGCCCGCAGCGCCGCGACATAGGGCGCTGTCTGCATCAGTATATCGCCGAGACGTTCCCGTTCCTGAGACGGGATCGGCTCGAGCACGCTCGCATCCGCCAGAAGCGGCTCGACGGGATCGACATCCCGAAGATCGTCTCGGGCGACGATGAGAGGCGCCCTCAGAAGGACACCGTCGATCCGGCCGCCAAGTCGCGCCAGCACGCCGCGTGCCAGATAGCCTCCCGCCGAAGTGCCTGCGATGACAAAGCGTCGGTCCTTGACCTCAAGCTGGATGATGTCGACCACGGCCGCCAACATGTCATCCATACTGGCGATATCGGATCGTGCCGGGCTCCGCCCCATCCCGGGCAGATCGATGTAGTGTCGGCGCCAGCCCGATCTCAGCGCAAATATCGGCTCGTAGGTCCGCATTTCATCGCGATGGTCCATGGTCCAGCCATGAATGAAAACGATGTCGCGACCTTCCCCTTCGCTTGTATGCCACATCGTTCCCTCACATCACCCAGCCAGCTCGCCCGCACAAGGTGCGCGGGCGAGCGATTGCCAGAGCCGGACACGCTCCCGATGCCGTGCGTGGATCAGTAATCCAAACCACCACCGGGGCCACCGGCAGGCAGCGCCGGCCTGTTCTTGGCCGGAGCGTCGGCGATCAGGGCCTCGGTCGTCACCAACAGGCCGGCGATCGATGCCGCGTCCTGCAGCGCGGTCAGCACCACCTTGGCCGGATCCAGAATGCCGGTCTGCAGCAGGTCGACATAGGTCTCGTTCTGCGCGTCGAAGCCAAATGTCAGCGACTTGTTCTCGAGTATCTTGCCGACGACGATCGATCCTTCGACACCGGCATTCTCGGCGATCTGACGCACGGGAGCCTCAAGCGCCTTCAGCACGATGCTGATGCCTGCCTGAATGTCCTCATTGTCGCTCTTCAACGCAAGAACGGCGGTCTTCGCGCGCAACAGCGCAACGCCGCCGCCCGGCACGATGCCTTCCTCGATGGCCGCACGGGTCGCGTTCAGCGCATCATCGACGCGGTCCTTCCTTTCCTTCACTTCCACTTCGGTCGCGCCGCCGACACGGATGACGGCGACGCCGCCCGCGAGCTTGGCCAGACGCTCCTGTAGCTTCTCCTTGTCGTAGTCCGATGTCGTTTCTTCGATCTGGGTCTTTATCTGAGCGATACGGGCCTTGATCTCGGACTTCTTGCCGGCGCCGTCGACCACAATCGTGTTTTCCTTGTCGATGCGGATCCGCTTCGTACGGCCGAGCTGCGCCAGGGTGACGTTTTCCAGCTTGATGCCGAGGTCTTCCGAGATGACCTGCCCGCCGGTGACGATGGCAATGTCCTCGACAAGGGCCTTGCGGCGATCACCGAAGCCCGGAGCCTTGACGGCGGCGATCTTCAGACCGCCGCGCAGCTTGTTGACGACGAGGGTGGCCAGCGCCTCGCCCTCGACGTCCTCGGCGATGATAAGAAGCGGCTTGGAGCTTTGCACCACGGCCTCCAGGATCGGCAGCAGCGGTTGCAGCGACGATAGCTTCTTTTCGAAGATCAGCACGTAGGGATCGTCGAACTCGACGATCAGTTTGTCGGCATTGGTGACGAAATAGGGGCTGAGATAACCGCGGTCGAACTGCAATCCCTCGACCACATCGAGTTCGGTCTCGAAGCTCTTGGCTTCCTCGACCGTGATGACGCCTTCCTTGCCGACCTTTTCGACAGCCGTCGCGATGAGCCGGCCGATTTCAGTCTCGCCATTGGCGGAAATCGTTCCGACCTGTGCGACTTCCTCAGACGAAGCCACCTTGCGGGCGCGCTTTCGGATGTCCTTGATCGCGGCGGCTACCGCGAGATCAATGCCGCGCTTGAGATCTTGTGGGTTGAGCCCGGCAGCGACGAACTTCGCCCCTTCCTTGACGATCGCCTGAGCGAGAACGGTTGCGGTGGTGGTGCCGTCACCGGCCAGGTCGTTGGTCTTGGACGCGACCTCCCGCAGAAGCTGCGCGCCGATATTCTCGAACTTGTCCTCAAGCTCGATTTCCTTGGCGACGGTGACGCCGTCCTTGGTGATCCGGGGCGCGCCGAACGACTTGTCGATGACGACGTTGCGACCCTTGGGGCCAAGCGTCACCTTGACGGCGTTGGCGAGGATGTCGACGCCGCGCAAAAGGCGGTCGCGGGCATCGGTTGAAAATTTTACGTCCTTGGCAGCCATGTTGAATGTCCTTTCTGGCGAAGCGGCGCGCATCGTCTACGCAGGCGCGGCACGCTCTGGATTTAATGAAATTGGCGCACGGCCTTTCGGCAACCTCCTCGGGATGCCGAGGCGAGGCCTCAGGCGATGATTCCGAGAATGTCGGATTCCTTGACGATCAGCAGATCCTCGCCGGCAATCTTGACTTCCGTGCCCGACCATTTGCCGAACAGCACCTTGTCACCCGCCTTGACGTCGAGTGGCACCAGCTTGCCCGCTTCATCGCGCGCGCCGGAGCCGACGGACACGACCTTGCCTTCCTGCGGCTTTTCCTTGGCCGTATCGGGAATGATGATCCCACCCTTGGTCTTCTCGTCGCTCTCGAGCCGGCGGATGACGACCCGATCGTGCAATGGTTTGAAACTCATAAAAGCCTATCTCCTGTGACATGCAGAGCCTGTTGGCTCGCGCTCAGCAGGACTGGCACTCGACCTCTTGGAGTGCCAGTGGACTTTAACGGATGGATCGGCGGGCCCTCAAAGCCGGCGATTTCTTTGATCCGGCCGGGAGTAGGAAGTATTTCTGAAAGGCAGGTCGGTCGGAGATTTTACATACCGGATCTAGACTTCGATATTCATCTTTGCTCGCCGACCAACGTGCCGAATGGCAGGCGCTACACGATCTTGCGGATTGCCTCGATCTTGTCGGTTCCACCAACGATGCTGGCGAAATCCGTCCAGACGCCACGTGCGCCCTCTTCCCATTTCGCCCGCTCCTCGGGCTGTACGACATGGCCGCCATGTTCGGCTGCCAGCGCAATCGAACTCGCCTCATCGGCAACGATCAGCTCGTTGAAATGCGCCGCCCCCTCGCTGGCGGCCGCCTGCAGCACTGTCTTCTGCTCGTCGTCGAGGCCGCTCCAGAAGCCGGTCGAGAAATAGACCACGCCGGATGCCCAGATGTGTCCGGTCTCCGTCAGGTAGGGCACGACTTCATAGAGCTTGAAGCCGGCATAGGCTGATTTGGTCAGGTCCATCGCGTCGGCCACGCCGGTCGACAGCGCGTTGTATGTCTCGGTGATCGGGATGCCGATCGGCGTCGTGCCGAAGGCGCTCCAGAGCTTGGTGTGCAGCGGGCTCTGGATGACGCGGATGCGCTTGCCTTTGAGCTGTTCGGGCTTGGTGACCGGCTCCTTGGTCAGGAGATGGCGCGCGCCGTAATTGATGTAATCGGCGACGACGAAGTTCTGCGCCAGGAGCTTCGCCTTCAGTTCCTTTCCGGTATCTCCCTGAACGACGTTGCGCACGTGGGCGCCATCGCGAAACAGGAACGGCAGATCGAGAATCTGCACCTCGGGCACCCAGCCGGAGAGCGCCGATACGGTCGCCAGGCTGGCCTGCACGGAGCCGAGGCGGATGCCTTCGGCGACTTCCTTTTCGCCACCCAGCGCGCCGCTCTTGACGATGTTGAAATTGAACTGGCCAGGTAGTTTGGCCTCGACAAGATCGCGGATCTTGAACCAGATCTTGGTCTCCGGCTTGTCGTCGCCGAACAGCGAGGCGACCGTGATCGACTTCGTCAGGGCGGCTGCCCGGCCGGTCAGGGCCGGCGCCGCCAGCGCCACGACGCCAGTGACAGTGGCGGATTTCAGGAAGGCGCGGCGATGCAAAATGTCCATGTTGGTTTTCCTGTGGGTTAAAAGATGATGGCCCATGCGCAGATGATCGCGAGCGAGACCAGAAGCGCGAAGAGGTAGGGAAGCACGGCGCGGAAAAGTGCCGAGGCCGGCACGCGCGTCACGCCGCTGACCACGAAGATCAGCATGCCGAGCGGCGGCGTCAGACCATGGATCATCAGGTTGACGACGATGATGGCGCCGAAATGGATCGGATCGATCCCCGCCGCCACCGCCGCCGGCAGCAGGATCGGTCCAAACAGCAGGATGGCCGCACCGATGTCCAGCACCAGCCCGACCACCAGCAGGATGATGTTGGACAGGAGCAGCACGGCGATCGGGCTGTTGCCGAGTGCATGGGTCAAATGCGAGATCAGACCGGAAACATCGTCGACCGCCAGGAGAAAGGCGAACGGTCCCGCCGTGCCGATCAACAGCCCGATGGCCGAGGCCTCCGTCGCGGCCTGGCGGAACGCGCCGAACAGGGCGCTGAAGCGCAGCCTTGCGCCCAGGCCGAGGAAGACGGTGTAAAAGGCCGCAAGTGCCGCGGCTTCCGTCGTCGTCACCACCCCCATGCGGATGCCGACCACGACGATGACGCCAAGGCCGAAGGCCGGGATGGCGGCGATCGTCGATTTCCATCGCTCGGTATTGTCGGCGCGCGGCTGCGGCTCCTGCTCGCGCACCGTCAGGTGAATGGCGACGGCCAGGCAAACGGCCATGACGCCGCCGGCGAAAAAGCCACCGACCAGCAAGGAGCCGACGGAGAGGTTTGTCGCCGCGGCGAGGATGAGGAAGGCGATCGATGGCGGAATGACATTGTCGAGCACCGAGGTCGCCGCGATGATTGCGCCTGCCTGAGCCGGAGGATAGCCGCGCTTGACGAGTTCCGGCTGGAACGTCGACGCGCCAAAGGCCGCGTTGGCCACCGACGAGCCCGAAGCGCCGGAAAACAGCACGCTGGTCAGCAGCGTGGTCTGCGCCAGTCCGGCGCGACGATGGCCGACGAGGGCGGCTGCGAAGCGCACGAGCTGATTGGCTACGCCCGATGCCGTCAGCAACCCGCCGGCCAGCAGGAAAAAAGGGATCGCCGCCAGCAGGAACTTCGACATGCCGGTCACCGTGGAGGACACGATGGCGGGTTCCGGCAGCGAGCTGCCGAAGGCGATCGACAGAAACGCCGCGCCAAGGAAGGCATGTGGCAGCGGAGCCGCAACCACAAGGCCAAGTGCAGCGATCAGGCCGAGGATGATGCTCGGCGGCAAGGACGTCTGCAGGCTGATGCGCGTAGCGGCGACGTAGAGGAGAATACCGATCAGTCCCGAAGCCAGCACCGCGATCCCGCGCCGTTCAGCGATGCGCTGAAGCACGAGCATAAGCAGGATCAGGGCGCCGCCAGCACCGAGAAAGCCGAAGCGTATCCATTCGGGCAGGCCGAGCGTCGGCGAAATGCCGCCAAGCATGGTCGCGATTTCCGCGCCGCCGAAGCTCAGGATCAGGCCGGTCAGAACGGAAAACACGTCCGCGACGACAGCCGCGAAGGGCTGGCCCGCCGCGGGCAGACGCTGCACGAAGACATCGAGCCGCATCGCCAGCGTGCTGTTGATGGCAAGCGGGGCGCCGAGCGCAATCAGCGCCACCTGAAGCCAGATGCCCAGATCCTCGGAGCCCAGCAATCCGGTGTCGAAGACATAGCGCAGCAGGACATTGCAGAGAACGACGACCAGGAGAATGGCGAGGATGGAGGCACAGATGACGCCGAGCGCGGCCTCCAATGGGCGCAGGATACGCGCCGCGATGCCGGCCGCACCGGTCGCAGGCAAGGCAGTCTCGAGCGTGCTCATGCGATCACGCCGACTTCGTGTTGGCAAGATCACGGTCGAACAGCGTCGACCAGGTGAAGTGCTTCGCCTGCGACACTTCGCGGCTCACGTCGAGCCGCGGCAGCACGCTTTCGCCAAAGCGATAGGCCTCCTCCAGAAGCGGCATGCCGGACAGGATGAATGTGTCGACGCCGGCAGCCTGGTAGGCTTCGAGCGTGCGGATGACCGTATCGGGCGAACCGACGATCGCTGTCCCCGGCCCCGGCCTGACCAATCCTATGCCGGCCCACAGGTTCGGCGCCACTTCGAGTTCGCGCAGGTTTTCCGGCTTGAGGCCGCCATGCATTGCGCTCATGCGCTGCTGACCGACGGAATCGGAGTTCGAGACGAAGCGCTGGTTGGCCGCGATCGCGCGCGCGTCCATGCGATCGTAAAGGTCGGAGGCCGCTTCCCAGGCTTTCGCATCGGTCTCGCGCACGATGACGTAGAGCCGTATTCCATAGTTCAGCGTGCGCCCGAGCTTTGCCGCCCGCGCCTTCACATCGTCGACCTTGGCCTTGATCTGCTCGGGCGTCTCGCCCCAGGAGAGATAGGTGTCGACATGCCTGGCCGAGACGTCGAGCGCCTTGTCGGACGAGCCGCCAAACCAGAGCGGCGGCGGCTTGATCGCCTCGCCGACCGGGAGCGCCAGCCGGGCGCCTTCGGTGGAAAAGTATTTGCCCGCATAAGTGACGCTTTCGCCGGCGAACAGCCGGTGCCAGATCGTCAGATATTCGTCCGCCATGTCGTAGCGCTCGTCGTGCGGCAGCGTCATGCCATAGGCGCCGAGCATCTTGGCGTCGCCGGACACGATGTTGATCAGCAGGCGGCCCTTGGAGAAATCCTGGAAGGTCGCCGCCATCTTGGCCAGCAGCGTCGGGGCGACCAGGCCCGGGTGAATGGCGATGAGGAATTTGAGCCGCTCGGTGTAGGGCAAAAGCGCCCCTGCCAGCACCCAGACGTCATGCGCGCCGGTCGCGAACAGCGCGCCGGTGTAGCCAAGGTGGTCATAGGCCTGCGCCAGTTGCTTGTAGTAGCCGTAATCGACCTGGCGCGAGCCCTCGGGCTGCCAGGGATAGGCGCCGTCCGGGGCGCACATGTACCAGAGCACGTTCATCGGGCTGCTCCTTCGGCCACGCCGGGCAAGAGGCCGCCAAGGCGCACCGCCCGGTCCAGATAGAAATGCCGGTGCAACGTGTCGGCCTCGGTCTGCTGCTCGGCGACGATGGCCTCGTCGGCCGCAACGATCGTAAAGTCGCGGGAGCGCACGACCCGCTCCCACGCATCGACGTCGGCATCCCCTGCGCCACCGGCTGCCAACAGTCCGGCCGCGCGACGCGGATCAGCCGCGACCTCGCGTCCTATTCGCGCCAGTTCTCTGGCGATGTGCAGGCGAACTTGGCCGTCCAGATTCCGCTCCGCCAACGTCCAGAACACGGAGCGGTTGGGAATTGTGTCTCCGCATCGCGCGATGAGCCGAATATCCCCGCGTTCGAGCGCTCGCTCCAGTCGGGGCGCCATGGCGATCCAGGCCTCGACCCTGCCGTCCAGCAAGGCGGGGAGCGAATCGGCGGCACCGGTCTCGACGGTCTGCACGTCCGGCAGGCGCAGACCCGCGTCCTCGAGGCTGCGCGCCAGCAGATAGGTGTGGAACGAACCGTCGACCAAGGTGATGCGCTTGCCCCTCAGGTCCGCCACGGACCGGATGGCACTGTCCAGTCTGACGAAAATGCCGCCATTGGCCGGACGGGGCGCGGAAGCCGCGATGTAGACCACCCTGTGTCCTGCGGCTTCGGCCAGGATCGGTGGCGTCGACCCGGTGCCACCGAAGTCGATCGCGCCGCTGGACAGCAGCCTGGCAGTGTCCCGGCCTTCCGGATAGCCAACGAAACGCGGCTTGAGCCCGGCAAACGCATCTGGCCACGCCTGCGCCAGCCGCAGATGCAAATTGCTCGGGTGAACGCCAATCTTCATGCTTCGCCAGTAACCTCGTTTCCGTCGAACAATTTATCTTTTTGTAAATTGATATGCCACTGCCCTCATGCCAATTGGCTTGCAGGGAGCGGATGAAAATCCCCACAATCGACGTTTCAGGAGATCGCTTTTGCGTCCGCGCCGTTCGATCGCCTGTCCCTGTTGAATCGGAAACGTTCTCACTATACGTTTTTATAAAATGTCGTCGGAGGTGGGTCGTGACCAAACCGGTTTCGCCAAGGCTTTGCAAAAGCATCGTCGAGGCCAGCGAGCTGTTGAAGCTTGTCGCCAATCCGAACCGGCTGTCGATCGTGTGCTTCCTGCTTGAAGAGGAAAGCGCCGTGGCCAAGCTGGAGCAGGAACTCGGCATTCGCCAGCCGACGCTGTCCCAGCAACTCACCGAGCTCAGGGATTCCGGAGTGATCGAGGGTCATCGCGACGGCAAATCGATCGTCTATCGTGTCGTCGATCCACGCATGGCGCGGCTGGTCGGCACATTGCGCGATCTGTTCGCCGGCCTCGACGACGTGACCGGACGACGAACCGACCATGGGATGGCGGGCCTGCCCGTCGACGAGATGATGTTCGACTGACAGGGATGATCGATCTCTACACCTGGATCACGCCGAACGGACTGAAGATCTCGATCCTGCTGGAAGAACTCGGCCTGCCCTACACCGTGCATTCCGTCGACATAACGACGGGCGAACAATTCGCACCCGATTTCGCTGCCATCAGTCCTTCGGCCAAGATTCCGCTTATCGTCGACCGCGACACCGGGCTGACGCTGATGGAATCAGGCGCGATCATGATCTATCTGGCCGACAGGGCCGGCCGGCTGCTGCCACCGCAGGGTGCTTCCCGCCTCAACGTCATCGAATGGCTGATGTGGCAGATCGGCAATCTGGGTCCGACGCTTGGCCATGCGCACAACTTCCTCACCTACAATCCCGGCAAGGCAGCCTATGCGGAAGACATCTTTCGGACCGAAACGCGGCGCCTCTATGCGACCTTGGACGCGCGGCTCGCCGGCCGCCGTTACGTTGCAGGCGACTATTCGATCGCCGACATCGCGATCTGGCCATGGATATCGCGTTTCGAGCGACACAAGACCAACCTCAACGATTTTGCCAATGTACGGCGCTGGTATCTCGAACTGGCCGATCGTCCGGCCGTGCAGCGCGGCTACAGCGTACCGCATTTCACGGGTGACGTACCACGGCCGGCGTAGGGTTTTGCGGTCAAGGCCGCACCGATGTCAGCGACGCCGCCCGCAGGGATCTCATATCGGCGGCAGGCCAAGCCTTTGACGCAATGTAGCACCTGGCTCATGCAATCCCAGGAGACCACGACGCCCGAGTTCGGGAACGACCTGGGCGCTGAACGTTTCAAGATCCGCAGGCAGCACCGGGCACATGACGCTGAAGCCGTCGGCTGCTTCGTTCTCGAACCATTCCTGTATCGTGTCGGCAATCTCGGCCGCCGTTCCCGCCTGCAGGAAATGCCCGCGCCCACCGCCAACGCGCTGCAGGAGCTGGCGCACCGTCAGCCCCTCCCTGCGGGCCAACGTGACTATGAGGGCGAAGCGGCTCTTGTTGGCCTGCGAGCGGCCTTCATCGCCGACACTTGCCGGCAGCGGCGCGTCGAGGTCGAAGGCGCGGGCGTCGGTCTGCAGATATTCCGAAAGCTGCTCCAGCGCGTGTTCGCGCACGATGACGCCGTCGATCGCGTCGAGCCGCGCCTGCGCTGCGGCGCGCGTCACGGCAACGACCGGCATGATACCCGGCATGACCAGCACCGTATCCGGATCGCGGCCGGCTCGTGCGGCGCGCGCCTTGATGTCCCTGTAGAAATCCCGGGCATCGTCGAGGGAGAGCTGCGCGGTGAAGACCAGATCGGCACGCGAGGCCGCCAGCGCCCGGCCGTCCTCGGACGAGCCCGCCTGCACCAGAAGCGGCCGCCCCTGCGGGCTGCGCGGTGTGTTAAGCGGCCCGGCCGTGCGTACGAACGGACCCATGTGGTTGACGGCATGCACCTTGGCCGGATCGAAATAGAGGCCAGCTTGCTTATCGCCGATGCGGGCGTCAGTGTCCCAGCTTTCCCACAAGGCAATGGCGGCGTCGACGACATCGCTCGCCTTTGCATAGCGTTCGGCATGGTCGGGCAATCTGTCGATGCCGAAATTGCCCGCCTCAAGACGATTGGACGAGGTGACGATGTTCCATCCGGCGCGCCCACCGGTGATGTGATCGAGTGAGGCGAAGCGGCGCGCAACGTGGAACGCCGGCTCGAACGAGGTCGAAAGCGTGCCGATAAGGCCAATGCGGCTGGTCACCGCGGCGAGCGCCGAGAGGATGACAAGCGGATCCATCGTGTCGGACAAATGGTTCTCGGCGCCCTGGAGCAGCGCCAGCACGTCGCCGAGAAACAGGGATTCGAAGCCTGCCGCCTCCGCCAGTTGCGCCAACCTGACCCAGTGCGCCAGGGATGTCGTGGCGAACGGGTCGCTCTCCGGCATGCGCCAGGCGGCCTCGTGGTTGCCGAGACCGTAGACGACTGCGTTCAGCCTGAGAAAGCGTTGCCTTGCCGCCACGAACCGTTCAGTCCTTCGGCAGATAGTCGTTGGAAATGTAGCTCGCGAAATCCGGCTTGGCGGTCAGTGCCGCACCATTGCCATCCCTAAGAATGCCGTTGGTGAAGAGGTAGTCACCAATGCCGGCGTTCTTGGCAGGATCGATCGTGCCGATCGCGCCATCCTCGCCGCGAAGATAATGCCCGTCGACAAGCGCCTTGATCGAGGCATGGACAAGGTCCTTGTCCGTCAGCGCGTCCGGATTGGCGGCGATCAGAAGATCGGCAGCCTCGTCGGGATGATCCACGGCATAGGCATAGCCCTTCTGCGTCGCGGCGAGGAACGCCTTGGCGGCGACAGGCGATTGCTTGAGGTAGGCATCGCTGGAAACCAGAAGCGTTGTGTGCTGTTCCGGCACGCCATAGTCGCTGTATTTGAACGCCTTCTGCTTCTCGCCGATCAGCTCAGCCTTGACGCCTTCCCATGTCACGACTTCGAGCGTGAAATCCACCGAACCATTGGCCAGCGCTTCATAGGCGGAGGTGCCCAGCGTGACGGTCTTGATGTCGCCCTTGCCGCCATCATGCTTGATGATGCTGCCGATCAGTGCGGTCTCCCAGGCGCTGCCGAACCCGCCATAGGTCTTGCTGTCGAGATCCCTCGGCGATTTGATGTCGGCACGGTCGGCGTTGAAGACGAGACGCCCGGTCTCATGCTGGACGACCGCGTAGACCGCCTTGAGGTCGGCACCGGCCGCATGCTGGGTATAGAAGCCGACGCCGGCGACACCGAAATCGGCGAGGCCATTGCTGACCAGCGTGCCGGCGGCGGTGTCGGAATAGGGCAGGATCTCCACGTCGAGGCCGGCCTCCTTGTAGAAGCCCTTCTCGCGCGCGACGTAGAGACCGATATGGTTGGTGTTCGGTGTCCAATCGAGGGCGACGGTGACCTTCTTCGCCTCCTGCGCATGGATGGGGGCTGCAAAGATCATCGCCCCGGTCAATGCGGTGGCGACGAGTTTGATTGCGTTGCGGCGGTCGATCAATTCAGTCTCCTGTTGTTGGGTTCAGGCAAATTCGGGCGAAGCGCTGCCCAGCAGCGCATCGAGAAGTTCGGCTTCGATCCTTGTCGCCTCGGGAGCGGAAAGGTCGCGCACGGTGCGCGGACGGCCAAGTGGAACGGCGATCTCGCGGATCACACGGGCCGGCCGTGCCGAGAGCACGTAGATCCTGTCGGAAAGAAAGACGGCTTCCCGCACATCATGAGTGATCAGCAGCGCGGTCCAGCGGTGGCGCTCCCACATGCGCTCGAGCCACTGCTGCATCGAAGTGCGCGTCAGGGCGTCGAGCGCGCCGAACGGCTCGTCGAGCAGCAGCATCTGCCGGTCCTGGACGACGGTACGCAACAGCGCGACGCGCTGGCGCATACCGCCCGACAATTGGCTTGGATAGTGCTGCTCGAAGCCGGCAAGGCCGAACTGCTCGAACAGCGGGGTGACGCGCCGGTGTGCTTCACGCCGCGACATCCCCTGCACCTCGAGGCCGAGCACGGCATTGTCAACGACCCGCCGCCACGGCATCAGCGCGTCGCGCTGCGGCATGAAGGCGAACTTGCCGGCGGGATCAGTCAGATCAGCCCCATCGAACGCGATAGTCCCCGCCCCCGGCGCGGTGGCGCCGGTCAGTATCTGGAAGAGGGTCGACTTGCCCGCCCCCGACGGACCGAGGATGGAAACGAATTCGCCGGGCGCGACGTCGAGATTGATGTCGCCCAGCACGTCGAGCGCGCCGAAGCGTTTGGCGACATGGCGCAATGAAAGCCTGGACACGGTCATTTGCCATCGTCCCTGCGCGCCTGCTCCCAGGGCATCGACAGGCGCTCGATCAGGACGGTGCAGCCGAACAGCACGAGCGTGATGAGCGCGCTGCAGAACACGGCCGCCAGCACGAGGTCGGGTCGAAAATTGTTCTTGGCGCTAAGCATGTAGATGCCGAGCCCCTTCGCCGCCCCCGAATATTCGGCGAAGATCGCGCCCACCACCGCGTAGGTGATCGAAATGCGCAGGCCGGTGAAGAAGAAGGGGACGGCCGAAGGCAGACGCGCCTTGAGGAACACCTGCGCGCGCGTGGCGCCCATGGAGCGCAGAAGCCACTCCATGTCCTTGTCGGTCGAATCATAGCCCTGGACCAGGGCGACCATCATCGGAAAGAAGGTGACGAGGGCGACCAACAATATCTTCGGCAGAAGGCCGAAACCGAACCAGAGGACGACGAGAGGGGCGATGGCCACCAGCGGCAAGGTCTGGCTGATGATGAACACCGGGAACAGCGCGCGACGCAGCGGCCGCACGAAGTCGATCAGGACAGACGACAGGAAGGCCGACGCCACCGAAAGCGCAAACCCGCTCAAGGTCGCGGCGATCGTGGGAAGCGCGTTGTCGATCAGCGCCTGACGGTTGACGACGATCTGCTCCACCACGCGCGACGGCGCCGGCAGCGTCGTGGCCTTGATGCCGGAATAGCGGGCATATAGCTCCCAGACGAGGATGATCGCCGCGATGAGAAGCGTCGCTGGCCAAGCCGCGTCGAATGCAGAGCGAAGACGTTTTCCGAGGCTGGCCTGTCGCTCGACTATGATGGAAGCAGGCTGGTGGCCAACGGGCCTGACAATCTCATGCCCCCGGACCGATCGTTCCACCGGTGGTTCGTATGCGTCGTCAACGCGTCGCGCCAGTTTTGCCGCCATCACTTGAAGGCTTCCTCGGACGGGCTGTTGGCGACCAACGTCGCTTGCAGCACGACGTGACCGGTCGGGCTGCCAAAATGCGTCAGTATGGTCGAAAACGCTGCCAAAACATGCGCGGCGTCGCCGTCGACACGCGTACCGAAATCCTTGGACGTGGTCCGCAGACCGACGGCCTTGAGAAAGACGAGCGTCTGGGCAATCGTCTCGATGTAATCGGATGCGGCAAGCGGCAGGAATGCGAACTGCGCGGCAATCTGGACCCCCGACGCGGCAGGATTTCCGAACCGGGCCACGGCGGCGGATACCGGGTCGGCGCCTGCCTCGACACTGGAAACCGGCACGAATGTCCCTTCCCAACCGGGACAGCCGCGCGAGGCCAGCACAGTCTGGACGATATGCGCACCACTCGAGGCAGGGCGCACGAACGTCGTCGTCAGTGCACCGAACACAATCTCCGCCCGACCGCCGAGATGGCTTGATATGCTGTCGGTGGAGACCGTCAGCCCTTCGATTTCGTTCAATCCAGCGACGGCATCCAGTATGATCGGGACGAAGCGATCGGATGCGGGAACCAGGGAGAAATTGGCGCCGACCTCGCCTTCGAAAAAAGTGGAGGCACCGGACAGACGGTTAGGTTGCACGATATTGGTCATGCCGTTCTCCAGATGTGATCGGGTAATTCGGCAAGCCGCCGGTAGGCGCTTGCCGGATGGTCGTCGGGCGCCCGTTTCTGTTCGGCGCCGTAGAAGCTCTCGCGATAGGTCGTGCCGTCATAGCGATCGCGCACACGCCCTCGCCGGCGCAGTTCCGGCAAGACAAAGGCGTTGAAATCGCGATAGCTGCGCAGCGGCATCGGATCGGTGATGTTGAAGCCGTCGATGCCGGCCTCGTCGAACCAGCTTTCAAGTTGGTCGGCTGCCCGAACCGGGCCGCCGACAATTTCGGCGCCGCCGCCGGCTATGCCCAGGAACTCGCCGATGGCGCGCGGCGTCCAACGGCGCGTCGGATCAAGCCTGGTGTAGATTTCCAACACGCTGCGGATGCCTTGCGTCTCGACATATTCCAGCGGCTCTTCGGGATCGAGACGGGACAGGTCGATCTGCAGGATGGCGCTCAGCCGCGCCAGATGCCCTTCCGTGCTGATGACGTTCCTGTAGGCATTGAATGTCGCCTGCGCTTCGGCGTCGTCGGCGCCGGTCACGACCGTCGCCATGGCGAAGAACTTCAGGCTCTGCGGATCGCGGCCGAGGCGTTCCGCGCGGGCGCGGACATCGTCAACGATCTTGCGCGCAAGGTCGGGGCGATGGACCGCGATGAAGACACCTTCCGCGTGACGGGCGGCAAATTCCCGGCCCACTCCGGAAACACCGGCCTGGAAAAGCACCGGGGTGCGTTGCGGTGACGGCTCGGCGAGGAAGGCGTCGGGCACGCTGAAGTAGTGCCCCTTGTGCCGAATCGCGTGCACCTTGGCCGGATCGGCGAAGACGCCGGCCTCGCGGTCGATGATGACGGCATCGTCCTCCCAGCTGCCTTCCCAGAGCTTGTAGACGACCTCGAGAAACTCCTCGGCGATCGCATAGCGCTCGTCATGCGGGATCTGGGTGTCATGACCAAATTGCGGGCCGCACTTTCCAGCGCCGACGTCACAATGTTCCAGCCGATGCGGCCGCCCGTCAGATGATCAAGCGTCGTGATCTTGCGGGCAAAGGCATAGGGCTGCTCGTATGTCGTCGAGACGGTGACGGCGAAGCCGAGATGCTTCGTCACCGCGGCCATCGCGGATACGACCAGCAGCGGATCGGTCGAGGGCGTCTGCACGCCCTGCTTGAGCGTGCCTTCTATGCTGCCGCCATGCGTGTCGAGCACGCCGAGCACGTCGGCAATGAAGAGGCCATCGAACAGGCCCGCCTCCAAGGTCTTGGCCGTATCGATCCAGTAATCGAGCTCGCGATAGCGATGCGACTGATTGTCGGGATGCCGCCATGCGCCCACGGCCGCATGGCTGACGGTCGACTGCTTGAAGCCGTTGAGGCGGATCAGCTTTTGCATGGCTGTCAGCCTGTGGTCGCCAGCGGCCGGGATGGATCGGCATTCCATTCCTCCAACGAGCCGTCGTAGACCTTGACGTCCTCGCGATCGATCAATCCGAGCGCGAACGCAACGACGGTCGCGGAAATGCCGCCGCCGCAATAGAGCGTGACGGAGGAAGCCCCGTCGAGACGCGCAAGACGCGTGCGCAGTTGATTCGGCGACAGGAACCTGCCCTCGGCATCCAGCAGCGACGCGGCGGGAATGTTAATGCTGCCAGGGATGTGGCCGCCACGGCCGCCGATCTTGTCGGTACCGGCGAAGTAGCTCTCGGGCAGCGCGCAAACGAGCGCCTCGCCCGGGCGCTGGCCGGCGACATACGCCTGCACCGCATCAAGATCGACAAAGGATGAAGCTGGACGCGGCGTCAGCGATTTTTCCGTCTCGGCTGGCGAAGCTGGTCCGGATTCGATCGGCTTGTCCGCCGCAACCCAGGCCTTCCAGCCGCCGTCGAGCACCGCGGCATTGGTGAAGCCGATCGCGCGCAGCATCCACCATACGCGCGTCGCCCACATGTTGAGGAAGTCGTCGTAAATCACGACAGTTGCGCCATCGTGGATACCAAGTGAACGCAGGGCAGGCGCCAGCTTTTCGGGAGACGGAAAGGCGAAGGAGAAAACCGCGCCGCGGTCCGAAAGCAATTCCTGGAGGTCGGCATAGCGGGCGTTCGGAATATGCGCCTCCAACCATCTCGCCCTGCCCAGCGCGCCATCCGGACCGCTCGACCCATACGGCACGGTGGCGTCGAGCACCACCAGCTCCCGTTCATGGAGATGGAGCGTCAACCACTGGACGTCGACCAGGCGGGCAGGAACACGAAAAGAACTGGACTGGGACACGACCGACCTACAAGGCTTTCTGCAAGGGGATTCCCGAGCGCATCGCGGATGCTTATGTGCTGGGACAGGCTGATACGAAGTAAGTCGATAGTTTTTATCAATTTCATCATTAGGCGAAAGGAATGGATGGTCGCCCGCAGGCTGAATCAGGGATTTGTTTTCTGTTTACAGCCGTCCAGGAAACCGGCTCGCTGTTGGCACAAGGGCAATAGCTTGCCAGTCCGGACATTCGCCATCCCATTTGGACGGGACGCTGGCGACAGTGGTTGCGTCAGCCACCGCGCAATGGACGGTTAAGCGCCCAGCAGCCGATGCACTCGGCTACCGGGCCCACGCTCTTGGGAGGAGCGAACCTGGGGCGGTGGAATTCGGCAATTGCGGTTCTTTTCACCGTTCGAGCGTTGTATCGACGCTGCTCAGGGCCAAATGCCAGTGCGTGACAGTTTGATAGCTGTGGACAAGACCGAGCAGTTGGGCTTCGGACAGATGAGGCCCTATCAATTGAATGCCGATCGGACGCCTTGGCTCGCTAAAGCCAGCGGGAAAAGTGATCGTCGGGCTTCCGCTGGCGTTAAAGGGAATGGTGAAGCGGAAGAGACGCGAAATATCGGTTTCGACGATGTGCTCGAACTCCGCCCAAGTCGGCGCTGGAAAACTGAAGACCGGTGCAATCAACACGTCGACGTCGTTGAAGATCTGGCGAAGCCGGCCGGAGAACCGATCCTTTTCGATTGATGTGCTTGCATATTCCTGAGGGCTCAGCCGATGTCCGGATTCCAGGCCTCTGCGGATCCATTTTCCATAGTGGTCGGCCATCGTTGGATAGGTCTCGGCATGCACCGCGGCAAGCTCGGCCATGTGCACGTCCGACATGTGTTTCATCATCCTTGCCGGGTCAGGAAAAACGACCGGCTCGATCCGAGCGCCAAGTGACGAGAAGATCCGCGCGGCGTCTTCAACTGCTGCGATGACGCGCTCATCAGCCCCCTCGTCGTTGTAGGAGCGGTCGATACCGATGCGCACGCCACGAACCGAAGCGATCGTTCCGAGGCTCGCCAGGTAATCAGGCACCTCGTCTTGCAGTGCGGTCGGGTCAAGCGGATCCGGGCCGGCAATCGCGCCCATCACCGCAGCCGCATCGGCGGCAGATCGCGCCATCGGGCCAAGCGTGTCGTATGAGGGCGCGAGGTCGAAGATGCCGTTGCGGCTCACCCTGCCCCATGTTGGCTTCAGACCCGTCAGCCCCTGTTGGACGCTTGGAAAGCGTATAGATCCACCCGTGTCCGATCCTATTGCAGCGAAACACAAGCCTGCTGCCACCGCGACGCCCGATCCCGACGACGAGGCGCCCGTCCATAGATCAGCCCGCCATGGGTTGACGGGGTTGCCGAACGCCGGGTGATGCTCGATGCATGCCCCCTCGGTAAGATGCAGTTTTCCCAGCAGGATAGCACCGGCATCGCGCAGCCTTTCGACAACCGTCGCATCCGTCGCCGGTCTGAAATCCTTGCGAAACGACATCCCCCCGGTAGTTGGAATGCCCCGCGTGAAGCAAAGATCCTTTACGGCCACAGGCACGCCGTGCAGCGGTCCGCGCACGCGCCCCTGGCCGATTTCCCGTTGCGCCTGGGCTGCCTGCTCAAGCGCGAGTTCGCGCGTCACATGCAAAAAGCAATTCAAGCGCGGGTTCAGCCGATCGATACGTTCCAGCATCTGTTCGGTCAGTTCGACAGGCGATACGCGGCCGTCCTGAAGCTTGGCAGCAATGGTCATCAGAGAGTCGTAGCTATGCTCGCACGATTGCATTCCAAATCCCGCATTGGTCCCCTGCACACGACAGCCGGCAAAGGTCTTGGTCGATGCAGAGAGAGTTGAAAAACCGCTTGCGTCTCGCAACAAAAACGTTTTTATATTTATTGCAATCGAAGCGCAAGCCCGGCGATTAACTGGCCAAGTCGCGGAGGCAAGGTTAAGATTTTGAGCTGATTATCGGCATAAAAACGTTACGATAATAACGTCGTGCATCAGCTCTTCAGTCAAGATAAGTGACAATGGGAGCACAAATGAAAACGTTGAAGCTTGCAATGGCGGCAGCCGCCGCCATCCTTTCGATTGCGACGCCCGGCTGGGCGCAGCAAAAAACCGAACTCGTCTTCTGGCATCAGGAATCGCCACCCAATCGCGTCGAGGCCTACCAAAAGCTCATCGACAAGTTCAACGCCGCGAATCCCTCGATCGAGGTCCGCCAGGAAGTGCAGGATTGGGGTACGATCTTCCAGGTCGCGCCGGCTGCAATCAGCAGCGGCACCGGCCCGGACATTCTTATGGCCATGCCCGAACTGGGCACTTATCTGCGCGCTACTAGTGCCGTTCAGCCGGTCACTGACTTCGTCAAGGAACTGGACGGGCAATATCACTTCCTTGCCGCCGCCACCGATCCCTATCACGATGGCGGCCAATATTGGGGCGTACCGCTCTGGGGCATGGTGCAGCTTCTGTGGTACCGCAAGAGCGCCTTCGAGGAAGCGAAGATCGCCAAGCCGCCCGCAACCTGGGAAGAGGTTGCCGAGGACGCCGCCAAACTGACCAAAGACGGCCGTTACGGCATCACCCTGCCCGCCTCAAAGACCACGGCGACCGACCAGACGTTCTTCTCGTTCCTGAAGACCTACAAGGGCGAAAATCTGTTCGACGCCGACGGCAAGATCGTCTTCGACAATCCAGACGTTGTGCGCGCCGTCACCGCGTATACGGACCTGTTGAAATACGCCGCGCCCGACAGCACGAACTATGCCTGGGGCGAGCCGGAAGCCGCGTTCAACAGCGGCGCGGCGGCGATGCTTGTCGACAAGGGCATCATGCTCAGCATCTTCCTGAAGGATTCTGGAGCACCCGCCGAAGACCTGGGCTGCGCGCCGATCCCCCAGCCCGCCGAAGGCGGACAGCCGGGCAGCCATTATGCCTCGAACGCCGCGATGATCCTGACAAAGGATCCCGCCAAGCAGGAAGCAGCCAAGACCTTTATCCGCTTCCTCCTGCAACCCGACAATTACGGCCCGCTTCTCAACGCCGAACCGGGCTTGTTCCTCCCCGTCACCAGCGACGGCTTCAAGCTGGCATCCTGGCTTGCCGATCCCGCGCTCACCAAGTGGCCGGAATGCACCGCGCTGCTTGCCGAGCAATCCCAATCCGGCGGTCTTTATGGCTTCACCGGCGGCATGTACCAGATCAACATCGGCCCCATTGCCGGCCAGAACCTCATCGCCCAAGTCATCCAGAAGGTAGTGATCGATCACGCCTCACCAAAGGATGCGGTTTCATGGGGCGCCGATCAGATGAAGGCGGCCCTCAAGTAACCATGCGCCGGGCCGCGTCAAGCCGCGGCCCTCCTCCAAGGCAGACATTGCTGGTGGTACGATGCTGGAGCACTCAGGGCTGTTTTTATACTCGGGTTCAATGGCCGGCGCCGGCCGGCACTCGCTTTGGAGCCGCAAACGGGTCGAGCAGGCCATAGGCTACATGCTGGTGGCGCCGCTTCTGTGCTGGATGCTGGTCGTGCTGATCTATCCCATATTCAGTCTGCTTGCCCTGAGTTTCACCAACACTCGCATCATCGGCGCGCCGTCAAGCTTCATCGCTGCTGAAAACTACGTGTCCACGCTGCAGTCGGCGCCGTTCTGGGCGTCCGTCGGCCGCTCGCTGACGTGGCTGCTCGGCAACATTTTCCTCGGCACCATCGTCGCATTCGCCGCCGCACTGCTGCTGCGCCAGTCCTGGCGGCTCGCCACCCAGGCACGCGTCTGGATCCTGTTGCCCTGGGTCATTCCGACGGTCGCCGTGTCAGTGATCTGGCAATGGATGCTCAACACCAACTATGGCGTGATCAACATCGCGCTCCAGCATCTCGCGATCATAGACGCGCCGCTTAACGTCTTCGGCAGCCGCCAACTGGCCATGGTCGGCGTCATTGTTGCCAACACCTGGCACTGGTTCCCACTATCAGCCGTGGTGATGTTCGGTGCCATGCACAACATTCCGGCCGAACTTTACGAGGCTGCGCAGATCGATGGCGCCAATTCCTGGCAGCAATTCCGCCACATCACCTTGCCGTCGATCGAGAAAGTACTCTTTGCCCTCGGGCTGGTGGGAGGGCTTTGGACGCTCAACGTCTTCGACACCATCTACCTGATCACGCGAGGCGGCCCGTCCGACGCCACCCAGACGCTCCCCGTTCTTATCTACGACACCGCCTTCAAGGCCCAGCGCATCGGCCAAGCAGCAGCCATGAGCGTCATCGCCATATGCCTGCTGGCGATCCTTGCCACGCTCTATGCCCGCATCGCCGCTCCGAAAGAGAGATAGATGACGATTTCTCCACTCAATGCCCTGCTGCGCTGGGCAGTCTGGGCAGTCCTGGTCGTTTTGGTGGTCGGGCCGATCTACTGGGTTGTCTCGGCCTCATTCAAGGAAACCGCCGAGATCATCCGGCCAGTGCCGACCTTGTGGCCGCAACGGATAGTGCTCGACCACTATGCCTATCTTTTCACCAATACCAAATACCCCCGCTATCTGCTGAACAGCCTGATCGTGGCGGCGTCGACGATGGTGGTCACGACAGCGATCACGACGATCGCCGGCTATGCGATCTACCGTTTGCGCGTGTGGGGCGCTGATTGGATGAGCCGTGCGATCCTGCTCATCTATCTCGCGCCAACAACGCTGCTGCTGGTGCCGATCTACTCACTCCTGGCGGCGCTCAACCTCATCAACACGCTTGCCGGCCTGGTGATCGTCAACGTCGCCTTCGCCTCACCCTTCTGCGTCTGGCTGTTGCGCGGCTTCTACGAGGCGATCCCCGTCAGCCTGCATGAAGCCGCTGAAGTCGACGGAGCCGGGCCGATGACGATCTTCTGGCGCATCTACCTTCCTCTGCTCGCGCCCGGCATCGGCACGATCGTGCTTTACGCCTTCATATATTCCTGGACCGAGTTCGCCTTCGCATCGCAGCTTATCGTGACCGATGGTCTCAAGACGCTGCCGATGGGCCTCGGGGCGCTGGTCGGATCCTATTACATCAACTGGGGTCTGCTTATGGCGGGTGCCTCATTGGCGACACTTCCAGCCGTGCTGCTTTTTGCGGTCGTCGGGCGCTACTTCGTTCGTGGCCTGACATCGGGCGCGGTCATCGGATGAGCAGACTTCATCTGTCACCGACATTTTCAGATCAGATAGGCATACAGCAATGAGCGAGCTTCAAATTCGCGACGTCCATAAGAAATATGGCAGCCTCGAAGTCATTCACGGCATCTCCCTTGACGTTGCCGACGGCGAATTCATCGCTTTGGTTGGGCCCTCAGGCTGCGGGAAGTCGACCCTTCTGAGAATGATTGCCGGCCTGGAAGATATTACATCGGGCGAGATCAGCATCGGCGGGCGCACCGTCAACCGGCTGGCGCCCAAACACCGCGATATCGCGATGGTCTTCCAGACCTACGCGCTTTACCCGCACATGAACGTCGAGGACAATATGAGCTTCTCGCTCCGTTTGGCAAAAATTGACCAAAAGGAGCGCGAGGAACGAGTCGGCCGGGCCGCCGACATCCTGGGACTGCGTCCCTACCTAAAGCGTTTTCCACGCCAGCTGTCCGGTGGCCAGAGGCAGCGCGTCGCCATGGGCCGCGCAATCGTGCGCGACCCGGCCATCTATCTCTTCGATGAGCCGCTTTCCAACCTGGATTCCAAGCTTCGCGTTGCGATGCGCAGCGAAATCAAGGAGAACCATCAGAGGCTGAGAACAACCACCGTCTACGTCACACATGACCAGATAGAGGCCATGACGATGGCCGACAGGATCGTCGTTCTCCATGGCGGCAAGATCGAACAGGTTGGAGCCCCCCTCGATCTCTACGACAAGCCTGACAACCTGTTCGTGGCGAGCTTCATCGGCTCGCCAGCGATGAACTTTATCGACGGTACGATCACGAGCGGAAAGTTCCTCGCCGCGGATGGCACAACGATTTCGTTGAAGTCCGACCTGATCGAAGATGGTCGCCGCGTGCAGCTTGGGATTCGCCCCGAGCACATCTACCTTTGCGAAGAAGGCATCCCACTCTATGTCCGCACCATCGAGCCGACCGGTGCGGAGACGCAGATCCACGGCCTTCTGGCCGGTGTGCCGGTGGTGGCCATTTTCAGGGAGCGCATCAACGCTCATCCTGGTCAACCGATAATGGTCGGCCTGGATACAAGCAGGACGCACCTCTTCGATGCCGCAACCGCAAGGCGGATCTGATCCGGCCAGCGGGGTGGTGCGCCTGCAACATGCGCTCAATGCGGCAACAGAATGCCTTGCGGATCGATGACCTGGCGGATGAGGTGCAGCTCTTCCTCCACCGGATCACGGGTCACAGGCGCTTCGCCGATGTCGCCAAGATCAAATGCCGTGGCCGCCCGGAGTTCTGACGCGGTGATACCCGGATGAATGGACCGCAGCCGCGCTCGCCCCAAAACCTTGTCGAATTCGAATATGCATTTCGATGTGACGATCAATTCAGGCCCGCCACGGCGCAGCCCAAGCTTGCGGCGCCCCTCAAGGCCTCCGGGGTAACCGACCCCCGAAACAAAATCGACCTGTCCGACGATGTTACGTTGCTCATGGGTCGGCATCATGATGAACTCGCGGCCAAACATCGACATGTGTTCCGGCTGCAGGATGGGACCGACCAGCCTGACCTTCGGCCGCTCATACGGTCCAACGCAAACACTGTTGATGTTGCCGGTCTGGTCGACCTGGACGCCGCTGCTGAAGCCGAAGCTGACATCGCCGCGCTTGAGTGCCCAAGGCCCGGGGTAACCGAGCATCTGTGCTTCGCAAGGCAAGTCACGCAACTGAGCGCTGTGCTCGGAGTCCGGCAGGCAATCGAGTTCCCGAAAGTCCGGATTGTGATAGCACCCTGCCAGCAGAATGGTGAGATTGGGCGCATGCCGCAGCTTCGCCAATTGCATGGCCACAAGCGGTATGGCCGTGCCGAACAGCGCCGCCGCCGATCCGGTCAACAGACCTGTAAAGCCAACCTCGCCGTTTTTGAATTCGTCGGAAAGCACAGCGGCGAGCCGCTCATAAAGCGATGCGGAACACATTGTCATTGCAGCGAATCCAAATCCTGAAGACTGGTCAGGCGCCTGCTGCCAAGCAGGTCCAGATAATCGAAATGGGTTTTCGGAGAATGCACGTAGCGCTCCAGATATCCGGCGAAACGCATGTCGTCGCTGCTCGCCTCGACATACTCACCCATGTGATGCTCGTCTGCGAGATAGCGGCCAAGCGCTGGCGTGGGATGGGCGCCAAACGGCACCTCGATGACCGCGCTGACGCGATATGACGGTATCTCCACCAGGCGAGCATGGCGCTTGATGAATGAGCGCGAAACAATCTTCTCGGCTGTCACGATGACGCGGTCGCAGGCCCTTGAAAACGTTATGTCGGCGCTCTGGGGAAAAAGCCGTCGCGCCGGGATGACGACATTGCCCTGCTCGTCGGCGGCAATGGCATGGATAACGACGACGTCCGGCTTGGCGGCTGGAACTGCGTGCAGAAGCCTGCCGCTGACGGGACAGTTCATCTCCCTTATCTCTGCGTTGAACGTGACGACATCGTTGCCACCAAGGCCCTCGACCGGCCAAAAATCGAGGCCCTCCTGGTCGGCCCTGAAGCGGTCGAGGCTGATCAGTTCGGGGTAATCGACAATCTGGAGTGCACCGCTTTCGGCCAGGCGACGGAAATTGCGGGCGAGCCCGAATTTCTCAAGTCCGACATAGGACGTCTCGATGCGCCGCAGGCAGCCGGCAGCACAAAGCATATCCACGTCGAAGGAATGCGCGGCCCCCACGATCACGAGATCCTTGCGCGCCTGCCGGACCAGCTCGCGCACGAACGCCATGGGCTTTTGATAGACCGCGAAACCACCAAGCGTCAGGCGGCACCCGTCTGTGATCGTCGAGGCAGCCTCACTGAGGCTCACGACCTTAGAGGATTGAGCGCTCATTCGTTTTCAAACATCCGTCAAACTTGAAATCGAAACAAAAAAAGGTTTCTATTTTTTGCAGATTTTCATGCGAGGCGAGCCGTCATTCTCTAACGCCATCATCCGATCCAATCGGCCACTATGTCGCTGCTGTGCTCGCCGAGCAGCGGCGCCGCCATGCGCATTTGCAGGCGCTGTCCATCCAGCTTTATCGGGTTGGCCTGCACTGGCACGCGGCCCATGACTTTGTGCTCCATCGTCACGATGTGTCCGGCCTCTTGGACATATGGGTCATCAAGAAGCGCATCGAGATCCGCCACTTTCGCGCAGGGCACTTCGGCGGCCCGCATGTCTCGCAGCAGATCCTCGCTCTTTGCTTCAGCGACATAGGCCCCGACGATGAGCTCGATGGCGTCGACATTTGCCATCCTTGCCTGCAACGTCGAAAATCGCGGATCCCCGAGCAGGTCTTGCCTGCCCATCGCCCGCACCAGGCGCGGAAAATGCACATCGTTGCCGGCGATCAGATAGAGCCATTCGCCGTCTTTGGTCTTGAAGACTTGAGCAGGCGCGGAATAGCGGTCCCGATTGCCGACGCGCGACATGATCCGGCCCAGCACCCCTCGCTCGGCGATTGCGGTGACGAGGAGAGAAATGCCGGTACCAACAAGGCTTACATCGACCAATTTCCCTAGCTTCGTGCGGTGTCGCTCTTCGATTGCGGCCAGAATCCCTATTGCCGAATAGAGAGCCGTGGCGTAGTCGACGACAAATGTCCCGGCAATGGTTGGCGGCCCGTCGGCCTCGCCGGTGAGCGACATCAGACCGCTCAATGCCTGGGCGATGGCGTCGAAACATGGCTCGCCGGCGCGGACGCCGGTCTGCCCGAAGCCCGAAATGCGCGCCATTACGATGCGCGGATTGATCTCGCGGACGGCATCCCAGCCCAACCCCATCTTCTCCATAGTTCCGGGACGGAAATTCTCGATCAGGACATCCGCCTGACCGATCAGCTGCCGCAGCAGGCGCTGGCTTTCGGGGTCGCGAAAATCGAGTGTCAGGCTGCGCTTGTTGCGATTGAAGACAAAGAAATAGACACTTTCGCCTTTGATCTTGGGACTCAACGCCCTGACATCGTCGCCGCCTTGCACACGCTCGATCTTGGCCACGTCCGCGCCGAGATCGCCAAGCACCATGGCGCAGTAAGGCCCCGCGATGAACCGGGACAGGTCAAGAACCTTCAGCCCGCCGAGAGGACCATCCGAAGTTTTCGCCGCCATGAAATTCCCCGTACTCGGCAGCGAGGCGTCCCCGCTGCATAAATCGCTTGTGCTTCGTTATAGAAACGTTTTTATTATTATCCGTTGCGGCTGACATTGCAAGCGTGTGCTTGCCCCCATCCGCCGTCTTACGGCCAACGGATCTGTAACGGCGCAATCCCTCAACGAAGTCGCGCATGAAGCAAGGATGATGAGATGAAGATCGATGTGATACGGCCGGCTCTGCTTCCGGCCACCTCCGCCTTTTTGGCCAAGCAACACAAACTGCTCATCGACGGCAATTGGGTCGCGGCCAGTAGCGGCGGCACGATTGCCGTGGAGGACCCGGCAACCGAGGAAGTCATTGCGACTGTGCAGGCCGGCGACAGACAGGACATCGAGGAGGCGGTCAAGGCGGCGAGACGGGCCTTCGAGACCGGTCCCTGGCCGAAGATGAAGCCCACGGATCGAGCCAAGATACTGTGGCGTCTGGCCGACCTGCTTGAGCAGCATTCCGACCAGCTGGCCGAGCTCGAGGCGATCGATGTCGGCAAGCCGCTGAAGAAGGCCAGGACCGACGATATCCCGGACGCGATCGCTGTCTTTCGCTACTTCGCCGGAGCGCCGACCCGTCTGACAGGCGACACGATTCCGGTGTCGTCGCCCGGCGACTATCATGCCTACACGGTCAAGGAGCCGATCGGCGTCGTCGGCCAGATCATCCCATGGAACTATCCGATCACCATGGCCTCCTGGAAAGTAGCGCCGGCGCTCGCAGCCGGCTGTACCATCATCCTCAAGCCTTCGGAATTGACGCCGCTCACAGCCCTTCGCCTGGCCGAACTCGCGCTTGAGGCCGGCGTCCCCGCCGGTGTCTTCAACCTCGTGACAGGTTATGGCGATACGGCCGGTGCCGCACTCGCCGAACACCGCGACGTCGATAAGATCGCCTTCACCGGATCGACGACGGTCGGCAAGCGGATCGTACAGGCTTCGGTCGGCAACTTGAAACGCGTGTCGCTGGAACTGGGTGGCAAGTCGCCTGCCATCATTTTCCCGGATGCCGACCTTGATCTCGCTATTGCAGGAACGGCGGACGCCATATTCTACAACCAGGGTCAGACCTGTACCGCCGGCTCTAGGCTGTTCGCCCACAGCTCCATTTACGACAGGGTTGTCGAGGGCGTCGCGGACGCCGCCTCGAATCTCAAGCTCGGCCACGGACTCGATCTCAAGACCACGCTTGGCCCCCTCGTCTCACGCAAGCAACGCGAACGGGTGCAAGGCTACTTCGCGTCCGGCCGCGAGCAAGGCGCCGAGGTCGTGACCGGCGGAGACGTCGCGGGCGAGCGTGGCTATTTCGTCCAGCCGACGGTTCTCGCGCAGACCAACCGCAATATGCGGGTGGTCCAAGAGGAAATTTTCGGGCCGGTGGTGTGCGTCCAGTCTTACGAGGACGACGAACTCGATGCCATCGCCAAGTTCGCCAACGACACCATCTACGGCCTGCGTGCCAGCATCTGGACCAGGGACCTGAGGACCGCGCATATAATGGCCAGCAAGATCAAGGCTGGCGGCATCGGCATCAACACGCATAACTACGCCGAACCTGCGTGGCCCTTTGGTGGCTACAAACAATCCGGCTGGGGACGCGAACTGGGCAAGGATGCGCTGGATCTCTACACCGAGGTCAAGGCCGTGGCGGCAAAACTGTCCTGATGCGAACGAGCAGTCGGGGTCGCAGGATTGCCCTGACTGCTCAGCCTACCGGATATTGAAAAGGCGCGACGTCAAGCGCTTGCAAACGGCATTTGACCGGATGCTCCGCCCTGGCGAGGGAGGGCGTCGAGAATGCGTATCGGAATGCGCCAACCGCCCTTTTAGAAACCTGGCGGGGCCTTGCGATGGCAATCAAGGCCTGCCTGCAATCCGGCGCCGATGCGAAGCACCTGGTCTTCGGCAAGAGCCGGACCAATGATCTGCATTCCGATCGGCAACCCTCCGCGGTCGAAGCCGACAGGCACGCTGATCGCCGGCAGGCCGGTCAGGCTGGCAAGCGAGGTGAACTGCATGTTGTTGGCCAAAATGTTCTTCATCACGCCGTCAATCTCGACATCGAGCTGACCTATCCTGGGAGCCGTGTAAGCGATCGTCGGCGTCAGTATCGCCTCGACGAGACCGAACGCGGCCGTGAATTGCTGACAGATATGGGCTCGATAGCGCTGCGCCTGGATATAGTCGACGGCCGAAAAGACAAAGCCGGCCTCAAGTTGTGCCCGCACATCGGCGCCGTACTCCGCGGCCCGCTGGCGCAGCCAGGGCGCATGGATCGCGCTCGGTTCTGCGGCGTCTATGATGATCATGGCGTCCATCAGCGCCTCCAGATTGGCCAGCCTGATTGGCACGATGATCGCGCCCAGCCGATCGAATGCGGCCGTTCCGGCATCGAAAGCTTCGCGTACATCAGGCTGAATTGCCTTGCGGGAGTAGTCCTCAATGAGGCCGAGCCTCATTCCTCGCAACGGCAGATCGATCCGCCCGGACAGGTCGGGAACAAGCGTTGGACTGCTCTGCTGATCGTTCGGATCGTGGCCGGCTATGGCCTGCAGCACGATCGCGCAGTCCTGTGCGCTTTTTGCCAGCGGTCCCGCCGTGTCCAGGCTCCAGGCCAGCGGAAACACGCCGGAATTGCTGACGCGCCCGATCGATGGCCTGATCCCGGTCACGCCGTTGAACGAGGATGGAATGCGGATCGACCCTCCCGTATCGGTTCCTATCGACGCAAAAACGGCGCGCGTGGCGACGGCCGCACCCGAACCGCCGCTTGAACCCGCCGGGCTGTGCTCCGGATTCCACGGATTGCGCGCGTTGCCATAGGTCGCATTCATGGTCGTGCCGCCCCACGCGAATTCGTGCAGATTGTTCTTGCCCACTATGATGGCGCCAGCCCGTTTGAGGGCAGCCGCGAGTGCCGCGTCCCGTTGCGCGATGTTGTCGACAAGCAGTGCGCTGCCGGCTGTCGTGCGCTTGCCGGCGACGTCGATATTGTCCTTCAGGGCGATTGGAATGCCATGAAGCGGACCGAGCGCATATCCAGCATCGAGCAGACCCTGGTGGTGTGTCGCCACCTTCATCGCTTCATCGCCGTAGACGTCGATGAAGCTGTTGAGGTGACCGATGGAAGCGATGCGCTCAAGCGAGGCGGCAACAAGCTCTTGAACGGAGAACTGACGAGCGCGCAACCCTGCGCCGGTTTCCAGGATGCTGCCCGAAAGCAGTTCTTGCAAAGGTTTTGGCATGTCGGTCTTAAAGTCCAAGGCCGCGCGATACGAAAATGGTTGCAGGGCCTTGCGCCGGAGCGATCCGGGCCTCCACGAGTTCGCGCACCTTGCGCGCGCGGCCGTCCCAATCCAGCGCCAGTTCAACTGTGGCCGGCGCGAGGTCGTCCACCTTGAGGTCGGCCCTGCTCATATGGCCGGCAAACGCTTCCATCGTGTTTTTATGCGTCATGCACGTTCCCCGGCTCGAGCCTTGTCTGAAATGTTCTTAGGCTTCCACAGCGTGCCGAGGAAGGCACCCCCGGAACTCGCCGCAGCGCTCAGCATGAGCGACAGCAGAATAACCGCCCCATAGATGGCCATAACCCAGAAAGAAGGTACCTGTGACAGGACAAGCAGGTTCTGGATGATACCAAGCAGCAGCACGCCGGTTGCCGCCCCAAGAATCTGCCCGCGGCCGCCATTGAGGTCGATCCCGCCGATGACAGAGGCCGCGAACACTGTGAAGATGATGCCGTTGCCCTGGTTGGCGGTGACTGATGCGATGCGAGCCGTCATGAGCCAGCCTGCGAGCGAAGCCAGCAGACTGGCGACGATGAACAGGCCGAATATCACCCGCTCCACCTTTACGCCGGCTGCGCGGGCGGAGTCGACATTGCCGCCAATCGCGTAGATCTGCCGGCCGACCACGCTGTAGCGCAAGAACCACGCCGCAGTTGCTATCACGACCAAGGCAATCCACACCTCAAGCGGAATCCCGAGCGGCGCAACGCGGCCGATAAAGGTGTAGGCGTCCGGCAGGTTGTAGAGCGTCTTGCCGCTCGATACGCCAAGCGTGACGCCTTGCAGGAGGATAAGCATGGCGAGTGTGACGATGAAGGCATTGAGGTTCAGTCGCGCGACCAGAAGGCCGTTGATGGCACCAACGGCTGCGCCGACGGCAAACAGGATGAGAATACCTAGGACTGGATTGAGGCCGAGGCCGTTTCCGAAAGACTCGACCGGAACGACCGTGATGGCGGAGATCATTGGTGCCAGCGCCACCAGCGACTGCAGCGAGAGGTCGAACTTGCCGGCAATGATCAGCATCGATTCCGCTACCACCAGCACCGCCAGCACCGCGGATGCCGCCAGGATGTTGGTCATCACATTGTTCCATGTCAGGAATGCTGGATGGATCAAATTGCCGAAAACAATCAGCAGCACGATGACCGGCAGCAACACGATTTGACGCAAGCCTCCGAAAAGCTGGAACGCTGCGGTGACCGACGAAGCCGAAGGCGTCACAGAGGGTGATTGCACAGACATTACTCAATCCCCTGCATGGCAGCGACCAGTTCGCCTTCGGTCCACTCAGCTCCGAGTTGCCGGCCAGCCTTTCCCCTGTTGATGACGACAACCCTGGAGCAAAGCGCGAAGTCGTCCGCGTCTTCGGAGATCACGACGACGCTTGCCCCTTTGGCCAGGATGTCCCGCAGCGAGCGCATGATGGAGGCCTTGGCGGCCACATCGATGCCGGCGGTCGGATTCTGCAGCACCAAAACCTTCGGATCGGTGGCCAGACCACGTGCCATGACGCATTTTTGCTGGTTGCCACCACTCAGTTCGCCGATCAGCTGTTGGGGCGAAGCGGCAACGATCTGCCATTGCCTGGCCAGACGCTCATAGACCTTGTCGCGGTCCGACTGGAAAAGCACGTTGAGAAGTCCCGGGATGAGTGGCCGGGCGAGCATGCGGGTTGCCGTCATGGTCGCGTTCTCGCTGACCGGCAAAAGGGTGACCATTCCCTGCGCATGACGGTTTTGCGGGACGTAGCCGATCCCCGCGCGGATCGCTGCTCGTACATCGCCGAGTCTGAAGCTTCGTCCGTCGATCCGTAGTGCTCCCCTGTCGGGCTTGAGCAACCCCGCCAGGGCAGCCCCGAGCTCCGCCTTGCCCGAGCCCTCAAGCCCGGCGATGCCGACACATTCTCCGCGCTTGACCGTAAGATCGAAATCAATCACCCGATCGGTGACGGACAGGCCCTTCACTTCCAGTCTGGTCTCGCCCTCAACCTTTGGCAGATCCACGGCGCCATGCGACTTGCTGTCGTGCCCCAGAAATGGAGAGTGGCCCTGTTGACCGACCATCGCATTGATCAGCGCCTGTTTCGGCAAGTCGCTGAGTGGAGCTGTAACGATATGACGGGCGTCTCGCAGCACCGTGGCGGAATCGCACAGGCGATAGACCTCATCGAGATGGTGAGACACATAGATCAGCGTGACCGCGCGCTCCTTGAGCTGGCGAATGAACTCGAACAGGCGCTCGGCATCGCGCCTGTCCAGTCCTGCCGTCGGCTCGTCAAGCAAAACCACTCTTGGAGACCGTGCAAGCGCCCTGCAGATTTCAACCACCTTTGCCTGGACTGGATCGATATCCTCGACCAGACGCGAGGCGATGTCGGCCAGACCCCATGGTTCGAGCTCCCGGCGGGCGGCATCGCGCAAGCGTGGCCAGCTTATCTGACCCCAGGCGCCACGCGGATAGCCTCCCATCATGATGTTTTCGGATACGGAAAGCGCAGGCACAAGGCGCGAGTGCTGGTAGACGCAGGCCACAGACTCGGCAGAGGCCGGCGGCAAGCCGCCGATCAAGAGCTCGCCATGGTCGGGTGTGAGCAAACCCGTCAGCAGCGAGACCATGGTCGATTTGCCAGCCCCGTTGCGGCCAAGAAGCGCCCTCATCTCACCCGCGGCAACCGACATGGTGACATCGCTCAGCGCCCGCGTCGGGCCAAAGCTTTTCGAGACGGCGCGAGCCTCGATCATCGGTGGCCGCGCTTGCGCTTCCCCTGAGGCGTGCGCGCGTAAAACATCAACACTCATCCAGCCTATCCTCACGCCGTCCAAGTGATCTGGCCTTTAAATTGGCGCAGTCCCAACGGACTCGACGCCGGCACCGATCAGGCTTTCCTGCCTACCTTCCAGCATGGTATGCGATAAAAAAAGAATTTCAATAGGTAACGATCTCGTAAAATAAGTTTTCTTCGACGGCACCAACACGACTAGGCCTCCCTAACGCCCTCGCGTTGAGCCCTTCAGTGGTCCGGTCGATTTACGGACGATGAGATTGGTCGGAAACAGCGTGCGTCGAGGCAGTCGCGCGTCAGCGTCCTTCGAGATCAGGTCCATAAGCGCTTCGGCCGCCGCCACGCCCATCTCGCGCTTGGGCAGGCGGATGGTTGTGAGATTGATGCGTTCGAGCTTGGCAAGAGCAATGTCGTCATACCCGATGACCGAAAGATCCTGCGGCACGGACAGTCCGCGTTCAGCGGCTATGTCGAGGATTCCCAAAGCGTTCATGTCGTTGCTGGCGATGATCGCCGATGGCGGGTTGGCCATGCCGAGGAAATGCGCGCCGGCAATATGGCCGGCTTCGATGCCATAATCGTTTGGCAGAACCAGATCATCGGCTTCATCAAGCTTCAGACGCTTGATCGCACTCCGGTAGGCAGCCAACCGCTCGGCGACCGCGGAGGACATGGCCGGGCCGCAAACGAAAGCAATTCTGCGATGCCCAAGTCCAGCCAGATGCTCGACAGCTGCGCGGATGCCGGCCTCATTGTCGCCGCCGACATAATTGTCTTCGTAGCGATCGCTCCTGCGCTGGACGAGCACATAGGGCACACCCTTGTTCAGCAAGTTGCGGACCCGGTCGCTGTCGCAATGCGGCGAAAGCAAAACCATCCCGTCGACCTGCCGGTCGATAAGGCTCTGCATTTGTTCCAGTTGGCGCTCCTCATCGCCGTCCGTATTGCAAAGCAGCAACGTGCAGCCCTCGCGCAGCGCAACATCCTCGATGCCCCTGACGAAGTCCGGATAGCTGGGGTTGGCGACGTCGGCCACCAACACGCCGATAGCCATGGTGCGGCGGCTTCTGAGCGCCTGCGCCATAGGGGAAGCACGATAGCCAAGTCTCTCGGCTATCCTGATGACCTTGTTGCGCGTCTTCAGACGCACGATGTCCTTGCCGGCCAGCGCGTTTGACACGGTCGAGATACCAACCCCGGCCTCGCGGGCAACATCGACGATGGTAACCCTGCGTCCAGGCTGGGACTTCAGCTCATCTTTGGTCATCTGCGGCTCCGGAAGTTTGCGTTGCGGATGGCAGCCTCGGCTCTGCCGCGGCCGTGGCGTCGGCGCCGGACGAAGAGCTGATTATCGGTTGACACTTCATAGAAACGTTTTTATTTCCTTTGTCACCGTCGTGGCAAGCGCGCTGTCACTGTCCTTGAGTCGCATGCCACCGATTGCAGGAAGTAACATGAAATCGAAATTAATTTCACTAGATGATGCGCTGGCCCCGATAACCACCGGTAGCACCCTGATGTTGGGTGGCTCGCTGCTTCGACGTCCGCCGAATGCCGCGGTGCGCTGGCTGATCAAGAACGATATACGTGACCTTACCGTTCTGACCTGGGCTGCCACCACCGCGATCGACCTGTTGGCAGCGGCAGGCGCGGTGAAGCGCTATGAGGGCATCTACGCCGGCCTCTTCAACTTCGGCCTCGCGGCCAATTTTCGCCGACGCGTTCAGGAAGGGGCAATCGAGGTTCGTGATTTCTCGGAGACCGCAATGGTGGCCCGCCTGCGCGCGGCCGCTCAAGGCCTGCCATCGTTGCCTATCAAGACCTTGTTCGGCTCGGACATTGCGCTCAAAAATCCAGAGCAGATCAAGGAGTATGCCTGCCCCATTTCGGGTGAGCGGCTGCAGGCTGTTGCGGCCGCACGCTCCGACTTCACAATCCTTCATGGCTATGTCGGTGACGCGTTCGGCAATGTGCAATGGCCCCTGGTTCGCGACAGTGATGACGTCGATCAGATGATGGCGGCAGCCTCGAGCCGGCTGATAGTCACTGTCGAGAAAATCGTGCCGCATGAAGTGATCTCGCGCCGGCCAGCCTTGACCTACATACCGGGGCAGATGGTGGAGGCGATTGTCGAGATACCCTTTGGTGCCCATCCAGCCGCGGTCGACGGATTCTACGACGAGGATCAAGCCCATCTTGAGGCCTATGTCGAAGCCAGCCGAACTGATCAGGGGGCCAGCGCCTACCTGGATCGCTATGCCCGACAGCCTGGAGATCACAGTGACTATCTTCGGCTGCTGGGTGGCCTCGCCGCCGTCGAGCGTCTGGCAGTCGAACGGGAGGACACCTGGCAATGAATGCGCATTACACACCAAACGAACTTCTGACGTCCCAGGTCGCTCGTACCATCCTGGATGATGATCTTGCGTTTGTCGGCGTTGGAACCAATGGCCGGGCGTTCACGCTGGCGGTTGGCATCCCGCTGGCCGGACTACGGCTCGCCCAGAAGCAGCATGCGCCCGACGCCTCGGTATATTGGGGCAATTTGCTGGAGCCCGACCTGTCGGCTTTTCCCGAACATCTGAGACAGGACAGCCTGACCCGCTGGAGAGCTGCCGCCAGCCCCGTCGATGTCGGCTATAAATGCGATATGCTGGCGCGGCGTGGCTTCGATGTCTCCTTCGATTCCGGTGCCCAGATCGATCGGTTTGGCAACCTCAACATCACCGCGATCGGCGATTATACGAAACCAAAGGTCCGGCTGGTTGGATGCCTGGCGCAGCCGGAGCATTTCGCGTTCGTGCGCAGGCCAATCGTCATGATGGATCTCGACCGGCGCAGCTTCGTCGAAAAGGTCGATTTCGTCACCAGCGTTGGCCATGCCCGCGACGGCAAGACCAGACAGGAATGGGGCCTTGGCGAGGGTGGACCTCACATTGTGATTACCGACAAGGCGACCTTCGACTTCGACACACCCGGTAAGGGCATGCGGTTGCGCACAATTCATGCTGGCGTCAGCGTCGAAGAAGTCCTCGACAATCTCGGATTCAAGCCGGCGGTGGCCGATAGAATAGCGACCACACCCGCCCCCACTGACCAGGAGCTGCAGCTCATCCGCGAGGAAATCGATCCCGATCGGATTTTGCTAAAAGTCTGACAAGAACCAGCCAAGCCCCAACAAGGGGTAAGGGGCTCGACATGCTCGCGCTCGAGCGGTTCACCGCATGACGGAATCGCGAACCACTTTAACTCTTCATTCTAACGCAATTCCGAGCCGTGACCTCAGCGTTCCTTGACGTATGGGACGCCGCCGGCGCGCGGCGGGATTGCCTTGCCGATGAAGCCGGCGAGCAGGATGACGGTGAGGATGTAGGGCAGCGCCTGCATGAACTGGGCCGGCACCTTGCCGATGATGGGCAGCGGCGAGCCTTGCAGGCGGATCGACGCGGCGTCGAGGAAGCCGAACAGCAGGCAGGCGAACATGGCATTGACCGGTTTCCACTTGGCAAAGATCAGCGCTGCCAGCGCGATGTAGCCCTTGCCCGCGGTCATGTCCTTCACGAAGCCGCCATTCTGCACCATCGACAGATAGGCGCCGGCGACGCCGGTCAGGATGCCGGTGCAGATCAGCGCCCGGTAGCGTAGCCAGGCGACCGAGATGCCGGCGGTGTCGACGGCGGCCGGGTTTTCGCCGACGGCGCGCAGGCGCAGCCCAAAGCGGGTGCGAAACAGCACCCACCAGGTGAACGGCACCATCAGGAAAGCGATGTAGACCAGCAGCGAATGGCCGGAGATCAGCTCCGCGTAGATCGGACCGATGATCGGCACGTCGCGCATCGCGTCCGCACCTGGCCAGACAATCGCCTCGAAGCGCTCGCCCGGCTGCAGCGCCGGCGTGCGCCCGCCTTGCTGGAACCAGGCCTGGCCGAGGATGATGGTCGAGCCGGCGGCGATGAAATTGATCGCCACGCCGGAAACGATCTGGTTGCCGCGGTGGGTGATCGAGGCGAAGCCGTGGATCATGGCAAAGGCGACCGAGATCAGGATGGCCATGCCGAGGCCGAGAAAGGCCGAATGGAACACGGAAGCGGCCGCAGCACCGGCGAAGGCGCCGACCAGCATCTTGCCTTCGAGCCCGATGTCGAAGATGCCGGCGCGTTCCGAATAGAGGCCGGCAAGGCAGGCCAGAAGCAACGGCACCGAGAGACGGATGGTGGAGTCCAGTGTCTGGATGATTGCGTTGAACACGTCCATCTCAGGCACCTTTCCCCTTGACCGCTTCCATGCCGACCGACCTTGGACTGAACGAGGCGAACAGCGACTGGATGTAGGGCCTGAACATGTGTTCGAGCGCGCCGGCGAACAGGATGACCAGGCCTTGAATGATGACGATCATGTCGCGGCTGATCGCCGGCATCTCGAAGGCGAGTTCGGCGCCGCCCTGGTAGAGCATGCCGAACAGGATGGCGGCCAGCACGATGCCGATCGGATGCAGTCGTCCCATCAGCGCCACGGCGATGCCGACGAAACCGGCGCCGGAGACGAAGTCGATCGCGACATTGTGCTGGTCGCCCATCACCGGATTGAGCGCCATCATGCCGGCGAGCGCGCCTGAGATCATCATGGCGGTGATGATGATGCGGGTTTCCGAAATGCCGGCATAGCGCGCCGCCTTCGGGCTGTGGCCATAGGTGCGCATCTCATAGCCGAGCTTGGTGCGCCAGATCAGCAGCCAGACCAGGAAGGCCATCACCAGCGCCAGCAGGAAGGTGACGTTGAGCGGCGCGGAGCGGATCTTGGCGCCGAACAGCTCGATGATCCAGTTGAGCTTGGGCAGTTCCGCGCCGGCGAGGAAGTTGCGCGTCTGCGGTGCTTGCGAGGCCGCCGGCTTCAACGGGCCGACCAGCAGGTAGACCATGATCGAGGCGGCGATGAAGTTGAACATGATGGTGGTGATGACGATGTGCGAACCACGCCTGGCCTGGAGATAGGCGGGGATGAGCGCCCACAAGGCGCCGACGAGCGCGGAAGCGACGATCGCCATCGGAAAGGTCAGCCACCATGGCAGCGTACTGTCGAAGGAAAGACAGACGATGGCGATGCCGAGGCCCGCAATGTAGGCTTGGCCCTCGGTGCCGATGTTGAACAGGCCGCAATGCGCCGCCACCGCCACCGACAGCCCGGTGAAGATGAAGGTGGTGGCATAGAACAGGGTGAAGGCGATGCCCGTGCCCTTGCCGAAGGCGCCCTCGACCAGGATGACGGCGGCGCGGAACGGGTTTTCGCCGACCAGAAGCACGACGAAGCCGGCGACGACGAAGGCAACGAACAGGTTGATCACCGGGATCAGGCCGTAGTCGGCCCAGGCCGGCAGTTTGGCGTAGGGCGTGCTCATGCCGCGGCTTCCTGATGCTCGACGCCGGCCATCAGCAGGCCGAGTTCGCCTTCGGTCGCTTCGGGGCCGCGCTCGCCGACGATGCGGCCGGCAAACATGACCAGGATACGGTCGGACAGCGAACGGATCTCGTCGAGCTCGACCGAGACCACCAGCACCGCCTTGCCCTGGTCGCGCATGGCGATCAGCCGCTTGTGGATGAATTCGATGGCGCCGACATCGACGCCGCGCGTCGGCTGGCCGACGATCAGCACGCCGGGGTCCTGCTCCATTTCCCGCGCCAGCACGATCTTCTGCTGGTTGCCGCCGGAGAAATTGGCCGTCTTCAGGCGCGGATTGCCGGGGCGGATGTCGTATTTCTCGATCTTGTCCCTGGCATCGGCCATGATGGCATCGACGTTGAGGAACGGCCCCTTCAAATAACGAGGGTCGTCGTGATAGCCGAGGATCGAATTCTCGTACTCCTCGAAGGCCAGCACCAGCCCGACATGGTGGCGGTCCTCCGGCACGTGCGCCAGGCCACGGTCGCGCAGCTCGCCGGGATCGGCGGCCCCGGTCAGGTCGATCGGCTTGCCGTCGAGCATGACCGAGCCGGAAACCGCGCGCCTGATGCCGGAAATGGCTTCGAGCAGTTCGGATTGGCCGTTGCCGGCGACGCCGGCGATGCCGACGATCTCGCCGGCCCTGATATCGAAGGAGACGTCGTCGACCATGGTGACGCCGCGCGAATCCCTGACCGTCAGCTTCTCGACCGCGAGCTTGACGGCACCGGCCGCCGCTTCGCCCTTCTCGACCCTCAAGAGCACGCGCCGCCCAACCATCAGTTCGGCGAGTTCCTCGACCGTGGTCCTGGCTGTCTCGCGCGTCGCCACCATCGTGCCTTGGCGCATCACCGACACCGTGTCGGTGATGGCCATGATCTCGCGCAGCTTGTGGGTGATCAGCACCACCGTCTTGCCCTGCTCCTTCAACTGCTTGAGGATGCGGAACAGGTGGTCGGCCTCGGCCGGCGTCAACACGCCCGTCGGCTCGTCGAGGATGAGGATCTCGGCGCCGCGATAGAGCGCCTTGAGGATCTCGACACGCTGTTGCAGGCCGACCGGCAGTTCCTCGATGATGGCGTCGGGATCGACCTCCAGCCCGTATTCGCGTTCTAGCCGGTCCAGTTCGGAGCGCGCCTTGGCGATGCTCTTCTTCAACAACGCATCGCTCTCGGCGCCGAGGATGATGTTTTCCAGCACCGAGAAATTGTCGACCAGCATGAAATGCTGGTGCACCATGCCGATGCCGAGCGCGATGGCGTCATTGGGGGTCTTGATCGACGCCGGCTGGCCGCCGACGCGGATCTCGCCGCTGTCGGCCTGGTAGAAACCGTAGAGGATCGACATCAGCGTCGACTTGCCAGCCCCGTTCTCGCCGACGATGCCGTGGATGGTGCCGCGCGAAATCTCCAGATTGATGTCGCGGTTGGCGCGCACCGCGCTAAAGCTCTTGCATATCCCAATGAGTTCTATCGCGGCTTGCGCCATGCAGCCTCCCAAATCGCTTGGAGTCGCTATTAAAAAAAGTGTGCATGCTCGTGCGATCGCCAGCTTTCGCGGCCAACCACCGGCAAACTATAGCTTGACCCTTGAAATGGCGGCGGCGTCGACGCCGCTCGCCATGCCTGGGAACATAGAGCAACCTAAGAGCGGTCCACCTTTTCAAACCACTGCGGCGCTTTATCGCCATTGATGGCCAGATGGGCAAAAAGCTGCCCTTTCGCCGCACCATGCCAGTGCCGGACATTGGGCTCGATGGTGACGGTGTCCCCTGGGAGCAGCGTTACGATCTCATCTCCTTCGCGTTGGAATTGTCCGACGCCGGTTGTGACGTGCAGGATCTGGCCGGCGGGATGGACGTGCCAGTTGGTGCATGCGCCGTCGAAGAACGTGACCAAGTGCAGGGTCAACCCTTCAGGATGCTCGGCATAGCCGAGCCGATTGGCCAGGACCTGGCCTGTGTAGATGTTGGGATCCCCCTTGAACGTTGTCACATCGGTTGCCTTCAAGACACCCGAAACTTTCGTCGATCCTTCCGACATTGCCTTTCCTTTCATCTCCCGATTCGGATCTGGCGTGGCAAGCGTTTGCCGCACCATCAGGCCTGCAATATCATTTCAATGATTGGACACAAGATAAAAATTTCTTTACAAGCCAGATTGATGTGATCGGCCGCGCCGATCGGCGACCGGAGCTTTCAGGATTGCGCGAACTTGTGAAATAATATTTTGTGGACGAGAGAGCTCGGTTTGATTGAAGCGTGCCGGCGAGCAATTGGGAAAGTGGGAACAAGATCATGAGGCCGAGCAGCAAGAGCACAAAAGGCAGCCAAGCTACGGACGGGGTTCTCGACAGCGCAAGCTGCATTGCGCGAATGCAGAGCCTGTATGAAGGCCTCACTCCGGTTCAGAAACGACTTGCCGACACCGTGCTCAAGGATCCCCATTCGGTCATCCTTGCGAGTGTGGGTGAACTCGCTTCCCGCAGCGGCAGCAGCGAAGGCGCGGTCAGCCGATTCTCACGCGTCTTGGGCTATGGCAGCTATGCCGAGTTCAAGCTGGCACTGTCACGTGATCTTGTTGGATCCGCGCAGGCGATTCACGAGGACGTCGTCAAGTCGGATGGCATAGAGGCAATTGCCGACAAGGTCGCACGCTCCAACATCCTGGCCATCGAGGACACGCTGCGTTCCCTGGACAAGACGACTTTGCAACGCGCGGTCAACGCCTTGCAGAAGGCCAACAGGCTGGCTTTCTTCGGCTTCGGCGTATCGGCTGCTTTGGCGCGCGACGCCCGCCATCACTTCCTGCGCACCCTCAAGGAGACCGTGTTCGTCGAAGACACGCATGAGCAGGTCATGTGGGCGGCAACGGCGCGGCCAACCGATGCAGTCGTTTTGTTCTCTCACTCGGGCACGTCGCGTGACCTGTGCGAGATCGCGGACCTTGCAACGGCGCGCAAGGCTGTGACAATCTCGATCACAAATTATGGCAAAAGCCCGCTGACGGACCGAACGAAGATCAATCTCTTCACATCCTCGCGCGAGACGCGCTATCGTGAGGAATCGATCAGCTCACGGATCGCAGCCCTGACGATCATCGACATTCTCTACGTGGCGGTATCGATCAACTTTGCCGATGAACAGGCTAAGCTCAGAGAAACGATCCGCCACGCGCTTCAGTCAAAGCGCATTTAGCGCATCAGGTTGCTTGCCAGTTTCTGTACAAGTCCTCGTAGATCCTGACCGCATCGGGGTCGGGATCCACCAGCCTGGCATCTGGACGTGGCAATGGCTTCGACGCCACGCCTTCGACGGCCATCGTGGCCAGGCGCGCGGCACCCGACAGGCTGACGTCGGGCTCGTCCACCACAAGCACAGGCCGTCCAAGGATGTCGGCGCGCATCTTCGCCAACAGAGGCGACTTCGCGATGCCGCCGGCAAGGATGATTGGCATAGTCCGCTCGGGCGCCAGCACGTCTATTCCTTCCCTGGCCACGAATGTGATCGATTCCGCCGCGGCCCGTAGAAAATGCGCCCGCTTGTGCTGTTCGCCGACGCCCAGCACCATCGCCCGGTCTTCACGGCGCCAACGCGGGAAACGGCTGCCACTGAGAAACGGCTTCATGGTCAGCCCGAGCGCACCCATCGGAACCGACGCGATCTCCGCCTCGAAGGCCGGCCCATGTGCTGCATCGAGGCCGAGCATTGTTGACCAGTAGGCCAGCGCACCACCGGTGCTGCCCGTGGAGCCACCAACGGTCCAACGCTTGCTATCGACATAGGGATTGATCAAGACGCTGCTGGACCATCGCGGCGGCTCCGTGACCACACGGACGAGCACATCAGTTGTTCCCGATATGTCGGCGATATGGTCGCTTCGTCCACCAAGCACAAAAGATGCGCCTACCGTGCCGTCCGGTCCTCCGGCGGCGACCGGAACGCCACTGCGCAAGCCAAGATAGCGCGCCGCGCTTTCCTGCAACGGCCCAGCGACTGTGATCGATGGCTGGACCGGAGGAAGCACTGCCGACGCAAGATCAAGTGCGCCCAGGATCTCATCGCTCCAAACCAGACCAAATGCATCGAATGCACCGAAATACGCCGCCGACGTTGAGTCCGTTGTAACGCGGCCGGTGAGCCTGGCGTTGATGAAGTCCTTTGGCGATGCCAGATGGGCAACCGTTTGGAAGCCGCTCGCGCTGTGTTCGCGCAACGCCAACGCCGCCGCCACCGGGCCACCGGTCAACACTGGCCGACCTGTCACCCTCAGCAAGCGGTCAATATTGCCGTTGAATTTTGACTCCAGAATAGCGATTCCGGCTGTGTCGGCCCAACCACTTCCATGGGACAATACGTTGAGAGCCTTATCGAGGAATACCGAACCGATATGCGCCGTCACGCCAATCGCGTCGACCCGCCCACGCAGCTCTGCCGGCAGCAGATTTACGCAGGCGCCGATTTGTCCCCAAAGTCGTTCAGCGTCGAAGTTCAGCCCCGACAAGGCGTCATTGCGTGGCAACCGAGCATGCGCGACCCGTTCGCTGGTTGGCAGGAAAATGCCCACTCTCAGTGAGGACGAGCCAACATCAATAGCCAGAACATGCGCGGGCGCCAACTAGATCGCTCCACTGCTGCGCAATTGCGCTATTGCCTCGCGGCTCAGCCCCAGGATGCGAGAATAGACATCGTCATTGTCTTCCCCGACTGTCGGGGGTGCCTTGTAGACATCCTGCCGCGACTTCTCCATCTTGATCGGCGAAGCGGGAAAGCGCAGGCTGCCAAGGCTGGCATGTTCGACTTCGGCGATCATTCCGCGCGCCGCAATCTGCGGCGATGCCGCAACATCTGCAACAGTCGCCACCTTGGCGTTGGGGATGCCTGCCTCATCGAGCTGTTGGCCGAGATCAACGGCCGTCTGTTTGATGGACCATTCAGCCACGATCATCTCAAGTTCCGCCTGATGCTGCATGCGAGCATCGACACTTGCATATCTTTCGTCGTCGATGAGATCTGGCCGGTTCATCACCTTGCAGAGCTTTGGAAACAGCGACTGCGTTCCAGCCTGTATGTATATCGAACCGTCGAGGCAGGCGTACACATTTACCGGGGCGGTCAAAAGGTCGCGCGAGCCGCTGCGTGGCATGGCCCGGCCCAGCATCAGATGAGCGATAAGGCGCGTGCCAAGCAAAGCAAACGAGGAGTCGAGCGAGGCAACATCCACCAGTTGGCCTTCGCCGGTGCGCCATTTATGCATGATGGCGCCCAAGGCGCCCATGGCGCCCTGATAGCCGGTGACATAATCGGACACATAGGTGCCCGTCAGAGTTGGCGCTCCATCGGGGTCGCCGGTAATGCTCATCAGTCCAGATGACGCCTGGGCGATCGCGTCGAAGAGCGCCCGTCTGGAGTCCGGACCCGTCTGGCCGAAGCCGGATATCGAGACGAGGATGATATCGGGCTTGAGCGCGCGCATTCGCTCATAGCCGATCCCCATCTGCTCGATCGTTCCGGGACGATAGTTTTCGATCACCACATCGGCCCATTCAATCAGCTTCTCCAGGATGCCGATGGCCTCCGGGTGACGCGTATCGAGCGTTATGCCATATTTGTTGCGGTTGTAGAGCATGGTGAAAAGGCTCTCGCCCTTGAAATAGGGATCGTGATGCCGGGAGTCCTCGCCTCCCGGTCGTTCGACCTTCACCACCTCTGCTCCGAAATCACCAAGAATCTGACCGCAGATCGGCCCAGCGATAAAGCGAGAGAGATCCAGGACCCGGATCCCCTGGAGTGGACGGGCACCTCCCCCCTCAGTCATGCGAGTTTCTCCTACTGAACCTGGTGCGGCAGGAAAGCCGGATATGTCCAGGCATTGACGCTGCGATCGAGGGGCACATCGATAAGCGCTGGCCGCTCACCTTGGAAGACGGCTTTTACGCGCGCCACCAAGGCATCGAGATCCGAGATCACCTCGCCGTCAACGCCCATGCCCCGCGCGACCTGGCCAAAATCGACTGTGTTGAAGTCAACGCCGATGGTACGGCCATTGAAGTGCAGTTCCTGCTCCTGTCGAATGTTGCCGTAGCTGGAGTCGTTCAGCACGACAATACAGACGCGGCCGCCGACACGCGCAAGTGTTTCGAGTTCACCCAGGCTCATGCCGAGCGAACCGTCACCGATCAGTGCCAGCACCGGTCGCCTGGGGTCGATAAGGGCTGCCGCAATGGCTGACGGCAAGGCAAAGCCCATATTGCCGAAACCAACCGGCTTTATGTAGCTGTTCGGCTCGGTGATCTCCCACAGGAACGACCACACACCGGGATTGCCCGCATCGGGAATAAGCAATGTGTCGTCAGGGCTGGCGCCGCGGAGCGCCAGCACGATATCTGCCGGCGAAAGCACGCCTTGGGCTGAACTCTTGGTCGGCTCGGTGCTCGCCCACCAAGCCTTGCGAGCAGCCTGCAGCTTCACAATCCAATCAGCGCGCCCGGATTTCGCCTTGGCTGCCTTTGGCGCGAGCGCCTTGAGGATATCATCGGAGAAGGACCGCAGGTCCGAGACAATACCAGTCGTCGTCTCCGCATAGTAGCGGCCTATCATTTTCGGATCGACGTCGACCTGCAGGACGGCGGGAAGCTTGCGCTTCCAGCGTGTGGTCGAGACCGCGTTGAGGCTGTTGCCCAACGCTATCACCAGGTCTGCCTCGTTCAGGACCTGCGTGGATAGGTTTGTCCCCATCCGGCTCACGGCTCCAAAAACGAGCGGATGGGTCGTTCGCACGGCACCGATCCCGTTGAAGGTTGTCACCACAGGAATATTGAGCGCTTCGGCCAGCGCCAGTACGGCATCGCCGCCGGCGCTGCGGTTGCCGCCATTGCCCAGCCAGATGACCGGCTGCTTTGCCGCCAGGATCATTTCGGCTGCACGCGCGAGGCTGGACTGGTTGGCGGATGGCCGTTCCAGAACCCATTTGCGCGCAGGATGAACCTTCGGGATGGCCGGCGGATTGGTCACGATGCCCTCGATCATGTCCCGTGCGAAATCCAGATGGACCGGCCCGGGATTGCCCGTCATGGCATTGATGTAGGCCTCTTCCATCGTCTGCTTGAGCGACGAAGCATATGCCACCAGCCGGCTGTACTTCGTCAGAGGCTTGAGAAGCTCGACGTGATCGGCGTTTTGCGCATCGTCCTTGTGGATGTTTTCGCCGTTGTTGTTGCAGGTCAGGATAAAGGCCGGACTGGAGTCGCGGAACGCGCCGCCGACACCGGTGATGAGGTTTGTCGCACCAGGACCGGTCGTGGAGATACAGGCGGCCGGCGTGCCGGTCAGACGCCCGTAGGCATCGGCCATCACCGCTGCCGCGCCTTCGTGGCGGGTGTGAACGAGCTCTATATCGGGGTTGTCGATGATGGCATCGGTAATGGCCAGCGTCTGACCGCCGACCACGCCAAAGACATATTTCACACCAAAGGAGCACAACATATCGACGACTAGTTCGCCGCCGGTCTTGGGAGCTGTCATTTCATCCTCGCACAGTGCCTGCGCGAAAGCGCGGCGGTTGGAACGTTTACCGGCTTACCGGCACGTGATGGGACTGCGGGCATCTGCCGGCAGTGGGAATGGGAGCGCCGGCATAACGGCGCTACCAGGCAAAAGCCTCCGGCGCCTCCTTGCGCGGGGGGAATATCCAGTCGAGCTCATTGAGCGTTTCAGGCTCAAGCGTCAGATCGACGGCCTTCAGTGCCGATGTGAGCTGCTCGACGGTGCGCGGCCCCACGATCGGCGCCGTCACGATTGGGCGAGACAACAGCCACGCCAGCGCGATCTCTGCCGGGTGATGGCCAATCTTGTCCGCCAGCGCCTCGTATTGCTCGATTTGCCCTCTGTGCGTGGCGAGAGCCGCCGCTGCCCGTCCTTCCAGCCGGCGATGGCCCTGCTCCTTGCGCAGTATGCCGCCAAGCAGCCCCTGATTGAGCGGCGACCATGGGATCAATCCCATCCCATAATGCTTGAGAACCGGAATGATCTCCTGTTCGATGTCGCGGGTGAACAGATTGTAGAACGACTGGTCGCAGACCAGGCCAGGAGATTGACGTCGATGCGCGGCTTCTTGAGCAACCGCTATATGCCAGGCGGCGAAATTACTGCTGCCGGAATAGATGACCTTGCCCTGCCTGACCGCAACATCCATCGCCTGCCAGATCTCGTCCCAAGGCGTATTGCGGTCTATGTGGTGGAATTGAATAAGGTCGACATGGTCGGTCTTAAGCCGCCGCAGGCTGGCATCTAGCGAATTGCGAATGTTGAGAGCCGAAAGTTTTCCGTCATTGGGCCAGTCTCCGATCGGCGCGTAGAGCTTGGTGGCAAGAACGGTCTTCTCTCGCCGCCCGCCACCTTTCTGGAACCAGTCGCCGATAATCTCCTCGGTCTTGCCCTTACCGGTATGACGCCCGTAGTCATTGGCCGTGTCGAAGAAATTGATGCCGTTTTCGAGCGCGACGTCCATGATGTGGTGGGCATCCGCCTCCGGTGTCACCGGCCCAAAATTCATCGTTCCAAGACAAATCCGGCTGACCGAAAGGCCCGAGCGTCCAAGCTGTGTATATTTCATGGTGAACTATCTCCAGACTTCGGCGAACGCCGGGTGCGGTCAGTTGCTGGTGGGGATGGGCGTGGACTGCAGCGCCAGGATTTTCCACCGGCCATCCAAGCGCGCATAGGCCGCAAGGTAGGAATTGTTCAGTGTCTTGGTGAGACCCGAGCTCGGCACGTGAACCTTCGCCAGCATGCGGCCGAACACCAGCGCTGAATCACCGGTTATCCGAATGTCCTCTTCAGGCTGTTCCATGGACGAGAAGTAAAAGACCCGTTCGGCCAGCTTGCCGAGATAGTCCTGCTTGCTGTCGCGATGGCCATCCGAGTGGGTGTAGACAAATTCTCGTCCCATCAGATCATCCAGCGCGGAGATGTCTGCATTGAGCATTGCGACGTGTCGCAGTTGCTCGAGCTCGTGAATCTCATTTCCCCGATCGTCATGGCTCATTTGGGCGCTCCTCGCTTCTCGCCGCACCGCAGCGGCACCTCCGTCAAAGCATGAAAAGAAATTTCAATCAAGACGTAATTTTCAAAAGTTTCCTCATTTCATGCGGAATTCCGGCAAGCGCAATGCGTTCGATGTGAATTGAAATTTCGAAGCGATAATTCATATTGAAATTTTCCTTCACAGTGTTAGGGATTGTCCAGGGCGGCAAAAACCCGCGAAGGAATTTTGGAGGTTGAACACGTGACGACGCAGCTGCCAGCGAAGATTGGATTCATCGGACTGGGCAATATGGGGCGACCGATGGCCGCCAATCTGGCCCGCAAAGGTGGCAAGCTCGTCGTTCGTGACGCCGATGCCAGCCGCCAGGCGGGATTTGTCCAGGAGTTCGGCAGCGAAGACGGCGGCAGCGCAAAGGCCTTCGCCGAGGCGGAAGTCGTCGTGACGATGCTGCCAAACGGGCGGATCGTCAGGCAGGCGCTGATCGAGAGCGGCATTGCTGATGCGCTGCCGCGCGGCAGCTTGATCATAGACACAAGTTCGGCCGAACCGCTGCTGACGCGGGAACTGGCACAGGATCTGGCCGATCGGGGCATTGGTGTGGTCGATGCCCCGGTTTCAGGCGGAATGCCCAAGGCAATCGATGGTACCTTGTCGATCATGCTGGGCGCGGATGATGACGCGCTCGCTGAGCGGGCAATCACCGTTCTTTCACAGATGAGTGCCCGTATCTTCCGAACTGGCGCCCTTGGGACCGGCCACGCGATGAAGGCCCTCAACAACTATGTTCTAGGGGCGGGCTTCGTCGCGGCAGCCGAAGCCTATGTCGTGGGCGAGAAGTTCGGCCTCGATCCCAAATTGATGGTCGATGTGCTGAATGCATCTTCGGGCCGCAATGTGAGCACTGAAGCTGTCTTCCCAAGCGAGGTCGTCACCCGACGCTTCCGCGCCAACTTCACTTTCGGCCTGATTTCCAAGGATGTGGGCATTGCTGCCGAACTCGCCGATCGGCTCTCGATCGAAACGCCCCTGCTTGACGAGGTTTTCCGTGCGCTCAGCGAGGGAGGGAAAGAATTGGGCATGGGCGCCGACTATTCGGAGCTTGTGCGCATCTTCGAACGGCGCGCCGACATAACACACGGCTGACCCGATCCGACTGACAACCTTCCTTCAGGACACAACCAGGTGGATTCAAGCATGGAGCTTATCGACCTTAGCAGCGAAATCTTCGCCGGCATGCAGGTCCATTCCAGCCAGCCACCGGTGGTCGTTGAGCAATGGAATGATCACGGCCAAAAGGTCACGATCGGCAAGACGGTCCACAGTTCGGCGTCAGTGCGCTTGTCGATGGGCGATCACAGCGGCACCCATGTCGACGCGCCGAGGCACTTCGATCCTGCCCCGGGAGCTGCCTCGATCGAGCAATTGCCGCTGGAACGCTTCTTTGGCCCGGGGCTGTGCCTCGATCTGTCACATGTACCACTTCGCCACGCCGTTTCGCCACATGAACTTCAAGAGGCTGTGGAGAGGAGTGGCGAACTGCTTTCGCCCGGTGATACGGTCTTGCTCCACATGGCGACAAACATCCGGTTGCGCGGCACACCCGCCTATGAGACGGATTTTCCCGGACTTTCACCCGATGCGGTGCACTGGCTTGCCGACAGCGGCATAAGCCTCTTCGGCGTGGAAGCAATGAGTCCCGCTCCGGCCGGTGAGCTCAATCTACAGGCCCACATGATCTGCGCCGAAAGGGGCATCACGCATATCGAGTGCCTGGATAATCTTGAGCGTCTTGTTGGCCGCGGCCGCTTCACATTCATCGGTTTCCCGCTCAAGATCCGCGGTGGGACGGCAGGGCCAATGCGCGCTGTCGCGGTATTCCCGTGAGCGTGTACTCCCAGGCCTTGTGGCAGAATGACGCCGCCAGCCTCGCGAGGCTGATGGCCAGGGCCGAAGTGACGCCACGCGAGATCGTCGAGGTCTATCTCGATCGTATTTCGCGGCTGAATCCAACCATCAACGCTTTCGTCGGCATCGATACCGAGACTGTCAGACGGCAGGCCGACGCGGCAACCATAAGGCAAGGCGATGGCCGCAGGCTCAGCCTGATGGATGGCGTACCCATCGCCGTCAAGGACAACATCTTCGTCGCGGGCGTACCGGCACGCTGGGGAAGCCTTCTTTACCGGGATTTCATCCCCGATTACGATGACATCTGCATCGAGCGCCTTCGCGCCGGCGGCGCGATCCTGCTTGGCAAGACAACAACGCCGGAGTTCGCGGCATCCGGCAGAACGGAAAGCCGCCTTACGGGGTCGACCCGCCTGCCATGGGATACGCGTCTGACGTCTGGCGGATCGAGCGGAGGCTCGGCCGCGGCTGTTTGCGCCGGTCTCTCGCCACTCGCGCTTGGCACCGACGCCGGCGGCTCGACGCGCATGCCTGCCGCTTACAATGGATTGGTTGGCCTGCGTCCCTCCAATGGACGCATTCCGAGACTTCCGGGCTTTCCGCCGATGTCGCACGACTTTCAGACCGTGGGCGTGCTTGCCCGCACCGTAGGCGATACGCGCCTGCTCTATGACGCCCTGGCTGGCGCGGATCGCAGAGACCCCTCGTCATTGCGCTTTGGCCCACACCAGCATAGTCGGCCACGGCTCGGATGGTTCTGCCAGGTGGGCGACCACAGGGCTGACGACGCGGTGCTGAACAGCTTCGAGGAGGCGCTGGGAGCGCTGACCGGCGCCGGATACGATCTGGCCCAGGTCCAGCCACCGATTGCTCCCTCGGAGCTTACCAAGGTCTGGGACGTATTCACCGCGGCCGCGGCCGCGCGGATCGCCGGGCGCTTTGCCGACCGCTGGACAGATGAGATGATGCCGGCGACAGCAGACTTGGCCCGGCGTGGCATCACCATGTCGGCAGCTGATTATGCCGACGCTTACGATCTGTTGACCGATTTCCGATCCCGGGCCATGGCCGCATGGCCAGATGTCGACGTCATCGTTACGCCAACGGTGCCGGCGCCCGCCTGGGATGCCAACCATGTCCATCCGGCAACGATCGGCCGCAACGCAGGCAGCGTGGAAACGCAGGGCATGTACTGCGGCTGGGTCAACGCGCTTGGTCTGCCTGCAATGAGCCTGCCGACCATGCCGCACCCCGATGGCCGCCCTATCGGCTTGCAGCTGATTGGGCTGCATGGTTCGGAAGAACTCCTGTTTGATGTCGCGCAGCAATTCGAACTCGCGGCGCCCTGGGCGAACCGATGGCCCGATATCGCCATGTGCTGACCAAAGCGCGTCGCGTCGAAACGGATTCATGCGACGCGCTTTAGGTCTTTGTTTTCATGCATGTCGTCTTCCCAAAACCGAGATCACTTTTGGGCAACATGCATTAGCAAAGAACGGGTCGCGCCAGGTGCCAGTCCGTCAGGCATTGAAGCGCGTGGCCTACCCGCAAGAGAAGTTGTTCCTCGCCACGACGGCCCAACAGCTGGAATCCGGCCGGCCGGCCGTCTTCGTTGGGGCGTGCGGGCAGCGTCAAGCTTGGTATTCCGGCGGCACCGGAAGGAATCGTGAAACGAAAGATCGTCCCTGGATCGTCCTGAGCCAATCGCTCGGCCTCCGTACGGGTCGGCGTGCCCCCGGCAAACACCGGCAAAAGCAAAACATCGACGCGGGCGAAGATCTGGTCCAGCTGACCGGTAAAGCGTGCTCTCGCAAAGCCGGCCGCCGCCAGTTGCATCGGCGGAAGCAGCCTGCCCCTGTCCACCGCACGGGCAAGCCAGGGTCCGTACAGATCCGCGCGAGCGGGATAAGTTGCTTCGTGCGCAAGCGCGAGTTCGGCCGCGTGCAGTGCCGCCACTTCCATGCACAGTTCGTCGGTCTCCGGCATATCGAAATGTGTCAGCCGGGCACCCAACTCCGTAAAATGGGCCTGAACCTCCTCGATCATGCCCAGTGTTTCGCAAGAAGCGCCCCTTGCAATGTAGCTAGTATCAACGCCGATACGGACGCTCCGAGCGCCGTCGATCCCACCCAGACCCGCCGCGTAAGCAGGCACTTCCTGCGCGAGGCTGGTTGGATCGTAGGCATCGATCCCCGCTATGGCCGACAGAACAATCGCCGCGTCCTCCGCGCAACGAGCGATTGGACCGATCGTGTCGTAGGATTGCGCAAGATCGAAAATGCCGAAACGGCTAACCCGCCCCCAGGTGGGGCGCAGGCCGGTGAGGCCGTTGCAGGCACTTGGTGAACGGATCGAACCACCAGTGTCGGATCCAAGACTGGCCGCGCACAGGCCGGCCGCGGTCGCGACGGCCGAGCCCGATGATGAGGCTCCGGCCCAGATGTGGTGACCGAATGGATTGAGAGGCGGGGTCACATCCGGATGATGCAGCATGCCGCCAGCCTCGGTCATTTGGGCCTTGCCGACGATCACGGCGCCATGATGTTTGAGACGTTGCACCACCGTGGCGTCGTGCGTTGGCCTGAAGCCGCGGTGGATGGCGGTCCCTGCTTGCGTGTCGCAGTCCTGGGTAAAGATGAGGTCCTTCAGAGCGATCGGCATGCCATGCAGCGGCCCACGATATTGGCCGCGCGCAATTTCGGCATCGGCCACGCGGGCTTCGGCAACGGCGCGCTCTTCCCTGAGCGCCGCGTAGCTGTGCAGACATGGATCCAGCGCATCGATACGCTCGAATGTCGAACGACATAAGTCCTCGCACGACAGGTCGCGAGCGCGGATCAATGCAGCCAGTCGGGCCACTGGCTGGTAGTGCAGATCCTGGTTTTCCATCGACGCCTAGCCCTGCGATTGGTCGAGGCGCTTGAATGTCTTTTCTGCAACCTCGACCGCTGAGAAAGCGGCGGGCCAACCGGCATAGAATGCCAGGTGGGTCATCAATTCGATGATCTGTTCCCTACTGACGCCGTTATCGATCGCGCGCTCGATGTGGCCGTCGAGCTGGATCGGGCGATAGGTAGAGACCAGCGCAGCCAAGGTTATCAGGCTTCGCTCCCGCTTGGACAAGGTCGGCCGTTCCCATATGTCGCCAAACAAGACGCCCTCGGTAAGTTCCAAAAGCTTGGGCGACAGGTGATGAAGAGGGTGTCGTGGCGTTTTACTCAAATCCTGGGTCATGATCGTTTCTCCACTTTCCAGCCGTCACAAAGACTTCGACCGGATAGGCTCCAGGCCTTCCTGTTGGCGAACATCGTTGATGATCTGCAGCACCCGTTGTTCGAACGGCGGGATCTGGATGCCGAATTCCTCAACGAGGCGCGAATTGTCGATAAGGTAGTTGATGGGATTGGAGTAAAGACCGCCGGTTTCGTGCCTGAACGAGATCTTGGCGTCAGGCAGGTAGGAGCGCACGATATCGGCTATCGCACCCATTCTGATGGGTGTTCCGCCGGTGTTGTAGATGCGGTGCTTCGGCTTCTCCGCCAGCACGATGCGTAGAAGCGCTTCCGAGGCGTCCTCCATATGGATGGGACACCATATCGCTTCCTTGTGTTCGAACTCCACGGCCTGTCCACGTGCCGGCAGGACCACGCAACGGACGTGATCCATCGAGCCATGAACCTTGTCGAAGCCAGTCACATTGGCCGGGCGAATGCCCGTTATGGTCATGCCATACTTGTCGCCATAGTCACGGGCCTGCCATTCGTTGAAGCCTTTGTGGACCGAATATTGGTCGAAGCCATAAAGATGGTCGTCTTCGGTGATGGGACGCTCGCCGAAATGCCGCTGGTCGCCGTTGACGATGAAGGAGCTGGCAAAGATCGTATGAGGCACGGCGGCCTGGCGCGCCGCTTCGAAGAAATTGTCCATGCCCAGCACGTTGAGTCGCAACGCGCGATGGGGAGGAACGTCGCTGCCCAGATAATATGAAAGATTGACGGCGCGGTCGGGTTTCGCGCTCTGCATGGCGTCCGCGATTTCATCGAAACGGGTGATGTCGCCGCGCACATAGGTAACGGCCTCGCCATACCGATCGAAGGTGTTGCCGGCGGGAGCGATGTCCACGATGACGACATCATGGCCCTGCGCCACCAGCTTGCCGGTCAGTGTCCGCCCCAGAAATCCGGTTCCACCGACTATGAGTGTTTTCATCTTGATCTCCAATGCTGCGCGCCTGTGGCGCCTGGTTTGCCAGAAATCACGACAAGACTGCCCCTCGCCTCCGCGGAGAGGCCAGCCGATACAGTCGTGCGTGCGGTCGATTAGGGGAGTTGCTTTGCGCCGTCGGGTTTCCCCAAACCCACGGCCCGCAATATCTGGCGGACCGATCCTGCGGATGCCGCCAGCATCATCGAAGCCATGATAATGGCTCCATAGATGGCCGTGACCCAGAACGGCGGCACTTCCGAAAGCACCAGCAGGTTCTGGATAACAGCAATCAGGCAAACGCCAGTGATGGCACCAACGAGCCGTCCCTTGCCGCCATTGAGATCGATGCCGCCGATCACCGAAGCGGCAAACACGGTAAAGATCATATCGGTGCCTTGATTGGCGGAAACGGACGCGATCCTGGAGGTCAGGATAAGGCCGGCCAACGACGCGAGAAGACCGGCCAGGATGAACAGGCCGAGTGTCACCCGGTTGACCTTCACACCGGCAGCACGTGCGGCCTCGGCATTGCCGCCAATGGCATAGATCTCGCGGCCGACGGCATGGAAGCGCACGAACAGCATGGCTCCGACAACCACGATGCCCGCGATCCACACTTCCATCGGAATGCCCAACGGCATGGTGTTGCCGATATATTGGAAGGCGGGCGGCAGTTTGGTGATCGTCCTGCCGCTGCTGGCGCCCATCGTCAGTCCTTGCAGGAAGATCAACATCGCAAGTGTCACGATGAAGGCATTGAGGCGCAATCTGGTGACGAGGAAGCCATTGAACGCACCCACAAGCAAACCCACGCCAAACAAAGCGAGCAGACCGAGGTACTGATTGATTTCAGTCCCCCAACCGCCGGCGTGGACAGGTACGACCAGCACCGCACCAATCATCGGCGCCAACGCAACGGTCGACTGGAGGGAAAGATCGAACTTGCCCGCGATAATCAGCAGCGATTCCGCAACGACCAGGATCATCAGGACCGATGACGCCCCGAGAACGTTGAACAAGAGGTTGTACGACGTCAGAAATGCCGGATGAACCTGACTTCCAATGGCGACGATGACGGCAATTACAGGCAAAAGCACCAGTTCCCTGATCCCTGCCCAGGCCCGCAACCCGCGCCTGCCGGGAGCTGCCTGTTCATTGCCGGCCAAGATTTCCTCCGCACTCACCTGGTTACCCATCCGTATTTTCATTCATAGCACGCCAAGCGTGAAAGCCTGAAGGATGACGCGATGTCGTCCTTCAGGCGCACGAGCTCAGTTGTTTTGTCCCTGGTTGCCCCAGAGGCTGGAATCGCCGGCATTCTCGGCGGTGATCGTGGTTGGCGGCAGAACGTCTGCAAGATTGCCGCTCTTGTCGACGACGATCTCCGAGCCGTGATCGGTCGGGCCGGGCGAGAAGGTCTTGCCCTGCATGGCGGCATCCAGATATTTGAAACCCCACTCCGTGTAGGCCGTCATCGGCTGACCGATCGTGGCGTCGAGAAAGCCATCGCGGATCTGCTCTAGCGCGAACGGCGACCCATCAATGCCGACGATCGGAACGTGGCCGCTTTCGCCGACCTTGGAAAGGCGCCCTAGCCGCTTCATGACATTGAGCACGCCGGGCAGATAGGCCGAGTCGCTCGCCAGATAGATGCCGTTGACCGCCGGATCCGTGCTCAACACGGTTTGCGCGGCCGTCGTTGCCTTGTCCTCGATCCACTCGCCGGGCTTGGAGACCACCGTGATTGCGGGGAAATTCTTCTTGATGCAGTCGTTGAAGCCCGCCGACCGGTCGACCCCTACCTGATTGTTCAAGCGCCCCTGGATTTCGAGCACCTTGCCCTTACCGTCCATGATCTTGCCAAGCTGCTCACAGGAGCGCTGCCCCAGCACGTAGGACGAGACAGTGACGGTGATCGCTACCTTTCCGCCGCCTTGGTCCGGTCCTGTATCGACTGCGACAACCTTAACACCGGCGGCCTCGGCGCGATCGAGGGCGACCTTGACTGCCTTGCCGTCCACGGTCTCCAGAAGAATGCCCTTGACCCCCGCGCTGATCATGGTCGTCATGTCATCGATCTGCTTGGCGGCGTCGCTGTTGCTGTCGACTGTCGGGAGCACGTTGTAACCGTGCGCCTTGCCATAGCCCTGGATCAGTTCGTGGAACGTGATCGTGTAGGGGTTGGTCAAGGCCGTAGACGTGAAGCCGATCAACGGTTTGTCGGCAGACTGGGCATAGGCGCTTGCACCGACCATCGTCGCCAGCGCGACGCCGGCGAAAGCTGAAACGAACCCCTCTTGCTTTATTTTTCGCATTGGTTCCTCCGTAGCGAAACGTTTTCATACCAAGTCACCATAGCTGGTGTGAAACAATTTTCAAGAAAAATCATCAAACGTGAATTTGATTTCAATCCGATGCCAACGCCGCTCTCGTTTGCGGCGCTCGGCGCGCCGCGCTATGATACGGTTTGTGGCCGATTCACTGCCTACGCGACACTCCCGTCACCAAGCACAAAGCCTACTGAACATAGATTTTGTTGAAGACGGCAGCGCGCGCCGGCGAAGAATTGCAGCCAGATGTATCGATAAAAACGTTTTTATGAATCGTCCCTATTTTAGTAGAACTTTGCTTCTAGCGATCCGGTTGCACGGTTAGCTTGCCCTCCAGTTTTTCGCGTCGCTCAAACACATGCGCTGAGAAGGGATTCCCATGAGGTCAGTTTTGATAGCGGGCGCTTTCGCGTCTGCGCTTGCTTTCGTTTCAAGCTTTACATGGGCCTCGGAACTCAAAGAAGTCAGGGTCGGTTTTTCGTCCATCGTGCCAGAGACGCTGATCGCCAAGGAGAAGGGCTTCGTCGAGGAACAACTCCGCGCCAAAGGTGTCACCGTAAGATGGGTGGAATCTCTCGGCAGCAACAAGACGTTGGAATTTCTGAGGGGCAAAAGTCTCGATATTGGCCCGACCAGCGTGGCATCCGCCTTCCTGGCGCGAGCAAACGGCACGCCGATCAAATATGTTTACTGGACCGCGAGACAGGCAACCGGAGCGCCCATCATCGTGCGCGGGGATTCACCCTATCGATCGGTCACGGACCTGAGGGGCAAGAAGATCGCCGCGACCCCCGGCACGGGGCCATACATCTCCCTGATTGCCGCCCTCAGGAAATACGGGCTGAAAGCCGATGATGTCGAGATTGTTGGCCTTCAACATCCGCAGGGGCGCGCGGCGCTCATCTCGGGCAGCGTCGAGGCATGGGCGGGACTGGAGCCCGACTGGTCGATAGCCGAGTTGAAAAGCCACGCCCGCGTTCTCTTCGCTGATCCCGATCTGGCCGATGGCGGCGGGGTCGATGTCCGCCAAGAGTTCCTTGAGCAGCATCCCGACGTCGTGAAGGCAGTGCTTCAGGGATTCGAGCAGGCGCGCCTTTACGCACGCGACAACACAAAGGAAGCGATTTCCCTGGTTGCCGAAACATCGAAGGTCGACGACACCATCGCGGCCAACGTGCTCAAGCGGTATGACAAGTCGGCGCCCGCGATCCGCGAGAGTGACTTCCCTGCGCTGGCCAAATGGGGCGAACTCTACAAATCCCTTGGGTCAGTGCCTGCATCCACTGACGTCAAGGCCATCGTGCGCGATGTCCTCGATCCATCCCTCTTCGCGGAAGCATCGAATTGAGCTCGATGACCCCGATAATCCGTACGTCCGCTGCCAAACCGGCAGTCGTGCACAGCCGGCGAGATATACCCGACTGGCGGCGGCTCGCGCGCCCTTGGGCGGCTCCCTTGCTGCTGCTTTCGGGCTGGCAGTTCACCAGTACGCAGCAGTTCATCGATCCCGTGCTTCTGCCTTCACCGTCGGAAGTCGCCGAGGTTCTCTACAGGCTCTCGTCCAGTGGCGAAATGTTCCGGCACCTTGCAATCTCTTTCCAGCGTGTTTCGCTTGGATTTGCCTTCGGCTCCGCCGCTGCCATCGTCTTCGCCTCGATCACCGGCTACTCGACGGTCTGGCGCTCGATCATCGATCCGACCGTGCATGCCTTGCGCACCGTGCCAGGCCTGGCATGGATACCGATGTTCATCTTATGGTTCGGTATCGACGAGTTTTCGAAGGTCAGCCTGATCGCGCTGGCAGCCTTCTTTCCAACCTATCTCAATCTCATGTCCGGCATAGCGAGAGTGGACCGGCGTCTGATCGAGGTCGGCTTGATCAACCGACTCACGGGCTTCCGTTTGATCAAGACAATTCTTTTTCCCAGTAGCCTGCCATTCCTTTTCATCGGCCTGCGCCAGTCCATGGGGGTCTGCTGGCTTGTGGTCGTCGGTGCCGAACTGATGGGAGCGAGCAGCGGTGTGGGGTATCTGCTGATGGATGGCGAGATGACCGGACGCCCCGAAATCATCGTGGCATGCATGATCGTCTTTGCGCTGAGCGGTAAGACAACCGACTGGATACTCGCATGTCTCGCCGCCAAGGCGCTGCATTGGCAGGAGGTCAGAGAGCACATGTCCTGATGATCGAAATCCGCAACGTCTCGAAGAGTTTTAACGGCTTTCGCGCACTCGGGCCAATTTCGCTTGATCTCGGCCGCGAGCGTGTAACCAGCTTTGTCGGGCCCAGCGGGTGTGGCAAGAGCACCCTCCTGCAACTGCTGGCTGGACTGACACGGCCGGATGACGGAGCGATCGCAATTGATGGCCAGCCGATGCAGGGACCGCGTGGCGATATTGGCGTCGCATTCCAGGATGCCAGGCTGATGCCCTGGCTCACGGTCTCGGAAAATGTCGGGATGGGCGTCTGGGACAGATCGCGCGCCGAGCGCCATAAGGCCGTGATCGACGCCCTCGCCAAGGTCTCGCTGACAGGTTTTGCCGGCTTGCTGCCCAAACAGCTCTCTGGAGGCATGGCGCAGCGCGCCGGTTTGGCCAGAGCATTGGTCGCGAAGCCTCGCCTGCTGCTTCTCGACGAGCCATTCAGCGCACTTGACCCTTTGACGCGGTTGGCCATGCAGCAGCAACTGGCCGACATCGTCGGCGCGGAAGTCTCCAGCGCCATACTGATCACCCACGATATCGAGGAAGCGCTAATGCTGTCAGACAGGATCTTGGTGTTGGACGGTCCGCCGGCCATTGTCCGTCGGGATTTGCACGTCGACCTGAAAACGCCCCGCATTCGAACGTCGCGGCCATTTCAAAAGCTTCGGGAATCTCTCCTTGGTGATCTTGTCCGGCTTCCAAATGATTGATCCTCGCATAGACGGAGTTTGCATAGATATGCCGAAGGCCTGCGACGCTGCACGGATGAGCGGCATCTTGCTCTCGCTCGCTGTACCGAATGAAAAGGGACGCCCTCACATGCGATACCGGATTGAATGTCCGATATCTTCGGACGCCAGCAAGGCTTTTTGGTAGGATTCATCCGGCCTAGCGTACCGCGATCCACGCTTATTATCTACTAAATCCATAGAATAATTCAACGATACCGAACAACTGCAGAGAACCCCGAGCGCCGAGCAGGGGCCGACACGTAGCTACGGCCGATCTGAAGCCAGCAGAGGAAATGGAAATGTTCAAAAAACTCCCCGCCGCGTTCACGGCGATTGCGATCCTAGCAAACCTGTCCATGGCCAAGGCCGCCGATCAATTCAGCGCTATCTATGTCATGAGCGACAATCTCGGTGACAAAGGCTTCAAGGATTCGGCCGCGGCCGGTTTCCACCGCATCGAAAAGGATGGCGTCCACATCCGCCTCTTGCAGGCTTCACCGAGCGATCCCCAACTTTGGCGCCAGAATCTCTCAGCGACATCAGACAGCGCCAAGTGGGATGTGATTTTCGCCGATTCGGCGAACCACGATAATCTCGCGGCGATCGCGCCGAAGCATCCCGATCAGAAATACGTCTATTTCGACGATCAGCTGGCGCTGCCGAACGTGCTTTCCATCAAATACGCACAGAATGAAGGCTCGTTCCTCGCCGGAGCCCTGGCTGCGGTGGTGGCGACCGACAAGGCCGACTTCCCGCTTTCATCCGGCGCCAAGAAGGTCGGCCTCGTGGCCGGCCGCGACGTGCCGGTGATCCGCGACTTTATCGCCGGTTTCAAGCAGGGCGTCGCGACCATCGATCCTTCAATCGAAGTCCGCGTCTCCTTCATCGGCAATTTCACCGACGCGCAAAAGGCTTATGAGCTGACGCGCAACATTCTGAATGACGGCGCCGATATCGTCTACAACGTCGCCGGCGGCGCCGGTCTTGGCATCCTGAAGGCCGCAGCGGACGGCAACAAATATGCGATCGGCGTTGATTCCGACCAAAACGGCATCCAGCCGGATCATGTTGTCGCCTCGATGCTCAAGCAGGTCGGCAATTCGATCTACGACTCGGTCAAGACGATCCAGGCGGGCAAGGCCAAGTTCGGCACGCTCAAGATCTACGGCCTCAACAATGATGGCGTCGGCCTCGTCTACAATGACAAGCTGGTGCCGGCGTCGGTGAAGGCAAGAGTCGAAGCGGCCAAGGCCAAGGTCCTGACTGGCGCGATCAAGGTCGATACGGCCTTTCAGACAAACTGACCGTCATCCGCGTTCTCGACGAGGTCCGTCCATGTCCGTGCCGCACCCCACCCCGCCTTTGCTGGAGCTCAAGGGGATCGTCAGGAGTTTTGGCGACAAGATCGCGCTCGCGCACGTCGATCTGGCTGTCGAGGCCGGTGAGGTCCACGTGATCTGTGGCGAGAACGGAGCCGGCAAGAGCACGCTTATGAACATCCTCGCCGGCATACTGCGTCCGGATGCCGGCGAGATGAGGCTCAACGGCACCCTGATAGGTTTCCAGGATCCACGCGACGCGGACCGGGCGGGGATTGGCATGGTGCATCAGCATTTCAAGCTGGTGCCATCCATGAGCGTGGCCGAAAACCTATTCCTTAATCGTCAGCCTCGCCATCTGGGGCTCGTCACGAACCGGCGGGCGATGCGCGAGCGAGCCCAAGGGCTCATCACACGCTATCGGTTCGATCTTGATCCTGATGCGCAGGTCGCCCGACTGTCGGTCGGCCAGCGCCAACGCGTCGAAATCCTGAAGGCACTCGTTTTCGATGCCCGCATCCTCATCCTGGACGAACCCACCGCAGTGCTGACGCCTCGCGAGGTCGAGGAATTGCTCGCGATCATCAAGGGTCTTCGGGCGCGCGGGCGCACGATCCTGTTCATCACCCACAAGCTCAACGAGGTGAAGGCGGTTTCCGACCGTGTCACCGTATTGCGGCATGGCCGCAGCATTTCGACGAGACCGACGGCCGGCCTTTCCGAAGCCGATATAGCGCGCGACATGGTGGGCCGCGATCTATCGCCGCCGCGCCGCGACGTCACTGGCACGGTGCGCGGTGCGCCCGTCCTGGTTCTTTCAAACTTGATCATGACAACGGCCCTGGGGCGGCGACTGCTCGACCGGGTGAGCCTGAAAGTCCATGCCGGCGAAATTCTCGGTGTCGCGGGTGTCGACGGCAACGGCCAGACCGAGCTTGGCGAAGCGGTCGCCGGCCTGCGCCCGACGCAGGCCGGCACGATCATGATCGGGGCCAACGATGTAAGCCATGCTGCCGCGCATCTGCGGCGTTCGCTGGGGCTCGGCTTCATTCCCGAGGATCGGCTCGATCGCGGGCTCAGCGCCACCATGACGATCGCCGAGAATGTCGCTGCCGGCAATTATCGCAGGCGGCGCCTCGCCAGCAATGGCCTTTTGCAGATCGCCGCCCGCGACGATTTCGCGGAACAGAAAATCCGCCAGTACGACATCAGGGGCGCCAAGCCGGCGCTCGCTGTCGGACGGCTTTCGGGTGGCAACATGCAGAAGGTCGTCATCGCCCGGGAAATGGAAAAGACACCGTCTGTTTTGGTGGTGGCGCAGCCGACACGCGGGCTCGATATCGGCGCCACCGAGTTCGTTCACCGCCAGATTCTGGCTGCGGCCGATCGTGGTTGCGCCATCCTTCTCATTTCGTCCGAATTGTCCGAAATCTTCGCGCTCTCGAACAGAATCGCCGTCATCTATCGCGGCCGGATCCAGCGTATCCTGGGTCGTGCGGGCGCTACGGAAGAAGAGGTTGGGCTACTCATGAACGGCACCGACAGCGAGGCCGCATGATGTTCTCGCGGTTGAAGGCGCTGTTTCCCAGCATCACCGGACCGCTCGGTGCTATCGCGCTTGTGCTCGCCGGGGGATTTCTGCTCATTCTGGGAATCGGTGGCGACGCCGTGCTCGCGTACCGCGACCTCTTGTTCGCGAATTTCGATTCCGCGTCCAATTTCGCCCTCTTCCTCAATCGCATGATGCCCTTGCTGCTGATCGGGCTCGGCATCGTTTTCGCCTTCAGGGCCGGCATCTTCAATGCCGGTGCCGAGGGACAGCTCTATCTCGGCGCGATGGCGGTAACCGTTACGGCGTTGGAGTTTCCCAACGCCCCAGGTCCACTGTTGATCGTGCTTTCGCTCGCCGCGGGCATCGCGGCTGGCGGCCTCTGGGCCTTCATCCCCGGCCTCTTGAAGCTCCGTCTCGGAGTCAACGAGGTGGTCACGACGTTGATGTTCAATTTCGTAGCCCTCCTCTTCACCGAATATCTGGTGACCAACCCATTGCGCGATCCAGCCGCGCTCGGTGGTGCCATGAGCTACACGGTTTCGAAAGGCGCCTGGATCCCGGAGATTCCCGGCCTGCCGGGAGCAACGATCGGCGCGGCCATCTCGGTGCTTCTGGCGCCGCTCGCCTGGGTCGCACTGTTTCGCACCGAATGGGGCGTCAATCTGCGCGCCACTGGCCTCAACCTCCGTTTCGCCGAAGCGGTGGGCATCAAGGCCGAGCGGCAGATCCTGACCGCCATGTTGGTCTCGGGCGGCTTGTCGGGGCTGGCCGGCGCCTTCTGCGTGCTCGGCCTCGGCCATCGTTTCGAGCAGAATTTTTCGCCTGGCTTCGGCCTGATGGGGATGACGGTGGCTCTCCTCGGCGGAATCCATCCGATCGGTGTGCTGGCGACGGCTGCGTTCTACGCGCTTATCCTCAATGGCGCCGGCTACATGCAGATCGACACCGACGTGCCGCGATCGCTTGTCGGCCTGCTCACCGGATTCCTGGTGCTTCTCATGACTGTGCGCCTTCGTCGCGGCCGCGAGCCGGGCTGAGACATTCGATGGATATCACGCTCTTTCTCGCTTCGATCCTCGAGCAAGCCACGCCGATCCTGCTTGCCGCGTTGGCCGCGATGATCACCATGCGGGCGAACATCCTCAACATCGCCATCGAAGGCATGATGCTGGTCGCGGCGTTCGCTGCGATTGTCGTCGGTCAGGCGACCGATAGCGCCGGCCTCGCGATTGTCGCGGCAATCGGCGCCGGGGTCGGCATGTCCCTGGTTTTCGCCTTCGTCGCGATCGTCTTGCGCGCCGACTTCATCGTCGCCGGCATCGGGCTGAACATACTCGCAGCTGGCGGCACGCTGTTTCTGCTCGAGCAGGTTTATCAGGATCCCGGCGGCCTCAGGCCGGATGCCTTCCCGGATCTCTGGCGGCTGCCTTACAATCCTCTCTTCGCCATCCCCTATATCGGCCCGGCGCTGGAGCAGCAGAGCATAGTGGTCTTTGCCGCGCTCGCGGCGATTCCGCTCAGCGCATTCGTGCTCTATCGTACACCCTTTGGCTATGCCCTGCGCGCAGTCGGTGAGAGTGAGCATGCGGCCGTCGCGGCTGGCGTCAGCGTGCCACGGATCAAGATTTCCGCGATCCTGGCTAGCGGCTTGCTGGCAGGTCTTGCCGGCGCGCAGCTCTCGATGGACAAATTGCACTTCTTCATTCCGGACATGACATCCGGCCGGGGCTTTCTTGGTCTTGCGGCAACGCTGTTCGGTGGCTCTCTTCCCTGGGGTACGGCCGGCGCCGCCTTCCTGTTCGGGACGTTCGGCGCTCTCGGCGATCGGCTTCAGTCTTTTCAGATCCCGCCGCAATTCGTGCTGATGGCGCCCTACATCGCGGCGATCGCGGGTATCGTAATCACGCGTCTGCGCGGCGTGATGCGCGAACGTCCGGCTCCGATAAAAGGTAACGTTGACCACGACAGCGATGCCGCGCGCAGGACACTCCATCAACTGGCGGCATACGATCCCGAGACTGGACCTCATGCCGCCACGGCGTCAGGCCGGGCCGAGCCTGAGAGCATGTTGTCGGCAAGGAAATTCACGAACACTCGGACCTTGGGCGTCACGTAGCCGCCCGACGGCCACAAGGCACGAAACGTGCCGAGATGACGCACGTGATCCCTGAGGACCGCTACCAGCCTGCCTTCGCCGAGCTGCCGCCTGATGGCGTATTCCGGCAAGTAGGCTATGCCAAGCCCTTGCTCGGCCATATAGATCAGCGGCTCGATCGTGCTCACCACGGTCGTCTTTGGCAGGTCAAGTTCGAAGTCGACATTGCCGCGCCGCAGCCGCCACGGCGAAAGCTTGCCGGTCGTCGGATATTTGTGATGCAGACAGGCATGCCGCACGAGCTCCTCCGGTGTCTCGGGAATGCCGAACTCCTGGAAGTAGGCGGGTGCGCCGACGAGATTATGCTGGAAGGTACCAAGCACACGCGTGATCAACCGTGAATCACTGGCGTCGCCGGTCCTAACCACGACATCAAAACCTTCCTCGATCACATCGACAAGACGATCTGAAAAATCGATGTCCAGTTCCACTTCCGGATAGGCGCGCATGAAGCGGGTCAGCATCGGCATCATCAGCATGCCCACGAGCGGCAGGCTCACGCGAAGCCGGCCGGTTGGCGCGCCCTTGGATTGCGACAGCTCCTGCTCTGCCGCTTCGATTTCGACCAGGATACGCTGGCAGCGTTCGAGAAAACGGGCGCCTTCCACCGTCAGCGTGATGCTGCGGGTGCTCCGGTGGAACAGGCGGACGCCCAGGCGCTCCTCGAGCCGCGCCACAGCTTTGCCTACACCGGACGACGACACGCCCAGATGGCGACCCGCGACAGTGAAGCTGCGTGTTTCAGCAGCCCGAACAAACAGGCTGAGCGAACTCAGGCCCTCCATGAGTGCTTCTCCATTCCGCGTCCATTTCGGATGAATTGTCCGATATATCCCGACACTCTAGTCGATTTCTTGCACGAGCCAGAAGGACTAACCTTCTCCTCAAGACAGTCCGTTCTGAACGCTTCATCTCGACATCCAGGATTATTTGAAAGGCAATTCCCTTTGACGAGTGCACACCCCGAGGTCGGCGATTTCACCGCCGGCGCCAAATCGCTTTTGCCCGAGGATCCAGACATTGCGAGTCTTTTCCCCGATCCTTGCCAGGATTCGCCGCCACCGACCGCGGACAGGCTGTTGCAGCGCCGCTATGGTGATCCTGCACTCGACCGCAGGCTCCCACCCAACGCCACGATCGAGCTGATCCTTCGCCACCATTCGGTTCGCAGCTTCCTTCCCGACCAGCCGGTCAGCGACGAGGACATTCGATTCATCGTCGCCGCGGCCCAGTCAGCATCGACGGGCCTCAATTTCCAGAACTGGAGCGTGGTCCTTGTCCGCGACAAGAACCGCAAGAATCGGATCGCGACATTGGCGGCGGATCAGCAGTTCGTGCGCGATGCGCCGATCTTCCTCGTCTGGGTGGCGGATTGGGCACGTGCCCGGGCGATCGCGGATTGGAACGAGGCACCGTCCGCGGGCACCGAATTCTTCGACAGCACGATCTCGACCGTTGTCGATGCGGCGCTCGCCGCTCAGAACGCCATGATCGCGGCCGAGTCTCTGGGATATGGCGCCTGTTATGTCGGCGCGATCCGCAACAATCTGGAACCGATTGCCGAGGAACTCGGCCTGCCGCCTCATACGTTTCCGCTCGTCGGGCTTTCGATCGGCCGCCGCAACCCGAGCGACCGGGCCGGCATCAAGCCACGCCTGCCGCAAGGGGCGGTGCTGCATCATGAACAATATGAAGCCCCGGCCCCGGAGGCGATCCAGGCCTTCGAAACCCGGATCGGCGCCTATTACCTAAGCCAGGGCAATCCTCACAGCTGGGTCGCGTCCGTGCTGCGCCGAGTGCGTGGCGTGGAGGGTATGGAAGGCCGAGAGAGCGCACGGGATGTCCTGGCCCGGCGCGGACTTCCGTCGCGTTGACCCAAGGAGGCGGTGGTGGAGGCTTTCAATCGAGACCGCGATCGCGATTTCAACGTCGAATCCGAATGGAAGGAGGCCGATCATGTGCCCGCTCCCGCAGGACGCAGGACGATCGCGATCATCGGTGCTGGCCCCGCCGGGCTCGGTTATCTCGAGCGCCTGACACGCAACATCGCGGCCATCGCTCCGGGGTTCAGCTTCGATATCCACGTGATCGATCCCTATCCCGCCGGTCCGGGGCGGATCTGGCGCTACGACCAGGCGGCCGTGCTGGAGCTCAATTCGCAGGCCTATGACATCACCATCTTTCCCGATGGCGGTTTCACGGGCGAAGGCCCACTGCCCGCCGGCGATCCGATGAAGCTTACATTCCTCGGATGGCTCGATAGCGTCCGCTCAGGTGAAATCGCCCTGCCGGGCTGGACGGACGACGCCATCCTCGCCGAGATCGAGGCGACCAGCCCGCAATCCTTCCCGACACGTCGGTTGATGGCGATCTATCTCGATTGGGCATACCGACATGTCGTCGAAACCGCCCCGGCGTCGGTTCGCGTCATCACGCATCGGGCGCGGGTGACGCGCGTCAATGGCGACCCTGCTTCTCGCCAGGACGTGGTGCTCGACACGGGTGAGACGATCGGGTCGGTCGACGCGGTCATCTATACGGTCGGTCATTGCGAGGCCGAACTCAGTTCCGACGAGCGCCGGCTGGCCGATTTCGCCGCATCGCATGGCCTCGTCTATGTGCCGCCGCAGCCGGCTTCGGCTGAACTCGTCTCCGGCATCGCTCCCGGTACCGATGTCATCATCAGGGGCCTCGGTCTTACGGCAGGCGATGCCGTTTCGCTTCTGACGGAGCATCGCGGCGGTGTGCATGTGCCGACCGCCGAAGGCGAGTTCGTCTATCATCCAAGCGGCCGCGAGCCGCGAATCTTCCTCGGCTCGCGCAAGGGTGTTCCTCTGCATACGGTTCCAAGCCTTGCGCTCAAGGGACCCGAGACGAAGCCCACGGATTTCACGCTCGCCGCAGCGAAACGGATAGCCGAAAGTGGGCCCTCGCTGTCATTCCGGCGCGATTTCTGGCCGCTGATCGTGCGCGACCTGACACGCCGGACCTATGCCGAGCTCTTCGCCGCTTTCCCGGAGCGGGTAACGCGGGACTGGGCGGATTTCGCAAGGGAATTCGATGCGACGGTTCTTGGATCCGAGGCGTACGAGACGCTCCTGCGCGAGGCGATCCCGGATCCCTCGCACCGGTTTGACATCGAGAGGCTGCGCCATCCCTTTGGCCGCCACTTCGCCGGCTCATGGTGCGCCTATCAGGCTACGGTGGATGACTACATCACCGACAATCTGCGACGCCACCGGCACGACAGCACCACCACGGCGCTCCGCATGGCAATGCGCGGCGTCCAAAGCGTCATCGCGACAGCACGAACGTTTGACACTTGGAACGGTGATTCCCTGCTCGACGAGGTTTATCAGGATTGGTATCCGTTCTTCTGTTCCATCGCCATTGGCCCTTCTCCAGCGGCTCAGCAGAAGCTGCTTGCCCTGCGTCGGGCTGGCATAGTCACCTTTCTGGGGCCTGGAACCCGCGTCGAGCTTGACGGCGGGCGCGGTGTTTTTGTTGGCAGGAGCGCACTGCCGGACGTGCACGTGAAAGCGACCGCGCTTATCGAAGCGCGCATCGCCCACCCAACGGTGGACAACAGCAGCAATCCGGCGCTGCGCTCGCTTGCGATATCCGGCGACGGCGCAGAACGGCGATATCAGAACGAAACCGGCATGCGCTCGACGGGACGACTACGCGTCGCCCAACCCGGCAATTTCCTGGTCAATGCCAATGGTCGAACAAATTTGCATCGGCAGGCCATCGGTGCCTTTGCCAGCAGTGACTGGGTGAGTGCCTTCGCACTTCCCGGCAGCGATTTCCCATTCTTCAGGCAGACGGACGAGACAGCGCGAGCGACTTTGCGCTCGTTGCTGGGCGACACCGCGCTTGGATCATCTGCAATCATCCCCCAGTTCGATGGATCGGATCTATCCAGTAGACCTCTTCAGGCTTCTCGACAGGTTCGACATCAGTGATGTTGACCACGACAGCCTCATTGTCGGAGCGCACGAGAACGCATTCGAGCACATTGTCCGGATCTGCGTTGATCTCCTGATGCGGTACATAAGGCGGTACGAAGATGAAATCACCGGGACCTGCCTCGGCCATGTATTCGAGCTTGTCACCCCAGCGCATACGGGCCTTGCCACGAAGCACGAAGATCACGCTTTCCAGTGCTCCGTGGTGATGGACTCCTGTCTTGGCGTTGGGCTCGATAGCCACAGTGCCCGCCCATAGTTTCTGGGCCCCGACACGGGCGTGATTGATTGCCGCCTGCCGGAACATGCCGGGAGTCTGCGCGGTGTTCGGGTCGAGCCGGTCACCTTTGATGACCCTGATGCCATCATGTTTCCAACGCTCGGTGGCAGTCGCAGCGTGCTCGAGAGAGCCGTGATTATGGTCATGGTCGGACATTGCGCCTCGGCTCTCTCTCGATGTTGCTCTGTTGGCAGATGTAGGTCGTTCCTAAGCCCCCAACCACCGGATCATGGAGAGTTTTCTCAGGCAACGCGAGTTTGTGCGGCCTGTCGGCGTGACAGATCAATGATCAGATTGCTGGCGCTGTCGACGAGAACCAGCGAATCCGGCCCGATGACACAGGTCGATTCTCGCTCCTCGACCAAAGCAGGCCCGGGAAATTTACAGCCGGCCGGCAGTAGATACCGGTTGTAGATAGCACAATCCAACCAACCATGGCCTTCGAACTTGACCTTTCGGGTTCCCCGTCGCGCGTCCTCGAGCGTTGCGCCCGCCACCCCATGCCCCAGGCCAATGCTGATGTCGGTGCCCGCCGCCGAGCACGCCAGCCGCCAGTTCAACACCTCGATCGGACTGTCTTCCAGGATCCGCCCGAATTGCGCGCGATAGCTGGCGAAGAAAATGTCCCGTATCGCGCCGAGATGCTCGTCGGAAAGAACCAGCGGCGGCAAGGTCACCGGGATTTCAAACCCTTGCCCCCGGTGCCGCATTTCCGCGGTTGCCTTGAAGGTAATCTGTTCCTCGATGGCGCCGGCCTCTCGAAGCAGATTCACGCCCTCGGCTTTCATGTCGGCGTACAGCGCGTTGATCGCAGCCCAATCGACCGCGTCCAGGCGAGAGACCTTGGTGCGGACCATATCGGTCGCTGGCGGCGCGACCAGGAAGCCGAGCGCCGATGCGACACCGGCGCCCAGCGGCACCACCATCTTCTCGACCTTGAGCAGTCTTGCCAGGTTGAAGGCGTGGACCGGGCCAGCGCCGCCGAAGGCAACCAGGGTGTATTTGCGGGGATCCTTGCCTTTTTCAGCGAGGTGCATCCGCGTTGCGGCGGCCATCGTCTCGTCGACGATGCGCTGCACGCCAAGCGCTGCCTCATCCACGTCGAGACTGATGGCGGTCGAGATCTTGTCGTCGAAGGCCCTACGGACGCGGGCCACGTCAAGCTCCAGTTCACCACCGAGGAAGTATGCCGGATCGAGGCGTCCGAGCACCAGATCGGCATCGGTGACGGTCGGCTGGTCACCGCCGCGGCCATAGCAGACAGGTCCCGGCACAGATCCGGCGCTGCGCGGGCCGACTTTGAGCAATCCGGACGCTGTGTCGACGCGCGCCAGGCTGCCGCCGCCCGCGCCGATCTCGATCATGTCGACGACCGATACTTTCAACGGCAATCCCGACCCCTTCTGGAAGCGGCGGACGCGACCCGCCTCGAAGTCGAACTTATGGTCCGGCTGGCCATCCTCGATCAGGCAGATCTTGGCTGTGGTGCCGCCCATGTCAAAGGAGATGACGCGATCGAGGCCGGCGATCCTGGAGATAAATGACGCCGCCATCGCGCCGGCGGCCGGGCCGGATTCGATCAGGCGGATCGGAAAAGCCTTTGCCTCGCGCACTGTGGTGATGCCACCGCTCGACAACATGATGTGGAGGCGTCCGGCAAAACCTACTTCCACCAGTTCAGCTTCCAGTTTGTCGAGATAGCGGTGCATGAGCGGCTGCACATAGGCATTCGCGCATGTCGTGGTGGTGCGTTCGAATTCGCGGATCTCGGGCGCCACTTGCGACGACAGCGACAGCGGCAGCGACGGGTACAGCGCACGCACGATCTTGGCGGCGCGCTGTTCATGCCGGTCCGAGCGATAGGAATGCAGGAAGGAGATCGCCAGCGCTTCTGCCTTGCTGTCTTCTACCAACTGGCGCGCGGCCGTGGCAACGGCGTCTTCGTCGAGATCGACGAGGACCTCGCCTTCGGAGGTGACGCGCTCCGCAACCTCGAGCCGTCGCGCGCGCGGCACGATCACGGGCGGCATCTCAAGGAAGAGGTCGTAGAGATCGTAGCGGGTCTCACGACCGATCTCGATCGTGTCCCTGAAGCCGGACGTGGTGATGAGCCCGACTACCGCGCCGGTCCGCTCGATGATGGTGTTGGTCACCAGTGTCGTGCCATGGACGACGCTTTGAAGATCGGAGGGTTGCAGACCGGCCTCGGAGAGGATGCGCTTGATGCCGTTTATGATGGCGATCGAGGGATCCTCCGGCGTAGTCAGGAGCTTGCCCGTAAGTGCCAGTTGGCGGGATGGGTCGTAGAGAACGAGGTCTGTGAACGTTCCGCCGACATCGACGCCGATGCGCGCCAATCGCTGTGTCGAAGCCATGATCTCACTCCACCCCATAGTGCAGCTTGGCTGCTTCGCTGGATACATAGCCATCTGCGACGTCGGCCAGCACGGCGGCGCGGTCGCGGGATCGTGGATCGCCATAGCCGCCGCCGCCGGCATAAAGCAGCGTGATCCGGCGGCCCGGCTGGACGACGCTGCGCGACTTCGGATGCGGCTTGGTGCCGTCTTCAAAAGCGATCACGGACGGTGCGCCTGGTAGTCCGCCGAGAATTCCCACGGCGGGATGATTGTGCCGATCGGACAGCAACGAGAGGCGGGCGGGAGCCTCGGTGCACAGTTCGATCACGACCTCCTGGCCGAGACCGCCACGCTGTCTGCCCGCGCCACCGCTGTCGGTCCGCAACCCCTTCTTCCAGACCAGGAGTGGCGCTACGCTTTCATAGGCCTCGATGCTGCCGGCGCCGACATTGGTCGGAAACGCGGTGGTGGAAAGACCATCCTGATGCGGCCCCGCGCCCATGCCGCCGCTGGCGAACAGCACCTGCGAAAACGACGAGCCGTCCCGGTTGGCGCCGCTGAACAGCGCGCGCATGCTGGGCGCTCCGCCGCAGTCGGCGATGATCTTGTCGGGCAGCGCCGTGCTGAGCGCCTGATAAATGACGCCGGCCAGCAAATGCCCGGTCAACTGCCTGGCGCCTACGGGGGCGGGAAAGACCGGATTGAGGATCGACCTTTCCGGCGCGGACACGGTGATCGCGCGATAGGATCCCTCGTTCCTCGGCGAAAGCGGGTCGAGCGCGCATTTGATCGGATAGACCGAATAGGCGTGCGTGTAGTTGAGGACGCAGTTGATGCCGCGATTGATCTGCGACGACGTGCCGGCATAGTCGATATGCATGGTGTCGCCCGACACCGTCACGGTGCAGACGATGCGCGTCAGTTGCTCGTCAAACCCGTCGGCGTCCAGCGTGGCGCTATAGACGCCGTCGGGAACACTTTCGATCGCCTTGCGCATGGCTGCTTCCGACCGGCGCTGCAAAGTCGCGGAGAGCGCCTGGAGATCGGACAAACCCGTATCATCGAGGAACTCGACGATGCGGCGTACAGCAACGTCATTGGCCACGACCTGGGCTTCGAGATCGCCGAGGACCTGGCGCGGCACGCGTACATTGCCGAGCAGGATGTCGAGCAGCGTGCCGTTCCATTCACCGGCGCGTAGCAGATGGGCCGGCAGAATGCGGATACCCTCCTCGAACAGCTCATGGCAGTCCGCAGCCCACAGCGATCCGCCGACATCGGGCGAGTGCGAGATGCAGCCGGCAAAGCCGATCAGAGAGCCCTGGTGGAAGATCGGCGTGACAACGGTGAAGTCGGGCAGATGGCCGGTCGCCAGCCATGGGTCGTTGGTGATCACCGCGTCACCGGGCCGCCAGCTTTCCAGCGGGAACTTGTCGAGGAAGATCTTGGTTGTTTTCGGCAGGATGCAGGAGAATGAGGCGATGCCGCCAGTGTTCTCGCAGATGCTGTCGCCGTTGCGGTCCATGATCACTGTGGCATAGTCGTTGGACTCGCGCACGATCGTCGAGAACGCGGTCCTCACCAGGCTGGTCGCGGCTTCGTCGGCGATCGATATCAGCCGGCCCCAGTATATCTCGAGCGAAATCGGGTCGAAGGTTTCGGTCAGTCGATCGGCCATGGGGCTCTCCTTGAACCCGCCGAATTTGACGCTCTTTCCTGATACTGTATAATACATGATACGTTCGAATTGATATGTTTTGCATATGGAACTCCGGCACCTTCGCTACTTCATCGTTGTCGCGGAGGAACTCCATTTCCGCCGGGCCGCGGAGCGCCTCAACATCTCGCAGCCACCGCTCAGCCAGCAGATCAAACTGCTGGAGCTTGAACTGGGAGCCGCACTTTTCGAACGAACCAACAAAAAGGTCGAACTCACGCAGGCAGGACGGCTTTTCCTGCCGGAGGCGCGCGCAACGATCGAGCGCGCCAACCGCGCCGCTGATGTCGTCAGGAAATCACAGCAGGGCGAACTGGGAGAGCTGCGCATCGGGCTTTTTCCCTCGGCACCGCTGGTTCCCGAAATCTCGCAAGCGATACGTGCCTATCGCGAACAGTATACTGATGTCAGCCTCGTCTTGAACGAGTTGGAAAGCCAGCAGCAGACTTTGGTGCTGGTCAATGAAGGCGAGGACATCGCCATCGTGCGCAGCGTTGCCGCGCCGGTTCTGCCCAGGACAATCCTGTCGCGGCGCGTCGTCGAGGAGCCGCTGGTCGTCGTCATGCGGTCCGATCATCCGTTGAACCGACAAACCGGTTCTGTTTCGATGGCGGATCTGGCCGACGAGCCGTTTGTCTTCTACGGCGAGAAGATGGGCGCGGTGCTGCCGCGCATCGTCTATGATCTCTGCCACGATGCCGGTTTCGAGCCCCGCATTGGCCAGCTCGCGAATGCGAACACAACGATGATCGGCCTTGTCGCGGCAGGGCTCGGGATCGCCATCGTGCCCAATGCGCTGGCACGGCTCACACATGCCGATATCTCGGTTCATCCACTCAAACAGAAGAACGCGACGGTTTCCGTCTGGGTGCTTTGGAACGCGCGCCGGCGTTCACTGCTGATCGACGCGTTTCTCAAGCTGATCTGACTGACCTGAGCTGGCCGCGGACGAGCGTGGATTGGCCTCAACCAATCGGCGGGCGCAGCCGGTGCCAGTCGGTCACCTGCTGATAGAGATGGGCGGCCGAGAGGATGCCGGCTTCGTCGAAATGGCGGCCGACAAGCTGGAAGCTGACGGGCAGACCGTTGGTGGTGAAGCCGGCAGGAACGCTTGCCGCCGGAACGCCGAGATAGTTCAGGGCCCGGGTGAAATCCATGATGTCGGCTGCTCCCGTGCCTGACGTTCCGTCGGCGTCGGACGCGCTCAGCGGCACCGGTGACGGCATGCAAGGCAGGAGCAGGAGATCGGCTGATATGAATGCCTGTTGCGCGAAGCGCCGCGCCAGCTTGCCCCGCATCGTTAGCGCTTCGACATAGCGCGTTGCCGGCAGGTACAGTCCGGTTTCCAGGCGACTGCGGACATGGGCGGAGAAATCCAGTGGCCGCTCGATCAGGCTACGCCGATGGAACGCGGCGGCCTCGACGATGAGCACGACGCGATTGAGCTGGTTGACCGGGTCGAAATCGTCGATGTCGACGGTGGCGATCGTTGCACCCGCATCCTCGAATGCCTGAAGACTTCGCCGCAGGATCGCTAGGATCTCCGGGTCCACCTTGCTCAACCGGTGGTCCGGCAGCATCCCGATCACAGGTGCTCTGCATCTCTTTTGGAGGGCGGCTGAGTAGCCGATCCTGGGCGCCAGCGCGGTCGACGGATCGGCTGTGCCGGGGCCGGCAATGATGTCCAGCAGCAATGCACAATCCGCAGCCGTCCGCGCGACCGGACCAATGCAGTCCAGGGACGGTGCCAGCGGCGTCACGCCATCCTTCGGAACCAGCGCATAGGTCGGCTTGAGCGCGGTCACGCCGCAAGCGCCAGCCGGGACGCGGATCGATCCGCCTGTGTCGGAACCAAGCGAAGCCGGCACCAGACGCGCGGCAACGGCGGCCGCCGAGCCGCTTGATGAACCGCCGGTGACGTAGTCCCTATTCCAGGGATTCCTGCAGGCGCCGAGATGGGCGTTGTAGCCTGTCGGGCTGAGAGCAAATTCCGACATGTGGAGCGCGCCGAGGTTGATAGCGCCGCCATCGGTCACACGTTGCATCGCGGTGGCAGTGCCCGCCGCACGGTAAGTGCCTTGAATCTTCGAGCCGGCGGCAATGATGCGCCCCGCGACGTCAAAGAGATCCTTGTGCGCCATCGGCACGCCGTGCAGCCTGCCATGTACATTGCCGCGTGCAAGGTCATCATCGGCTTTGGCAGCAGCCGCCATCGCCTCATCGCGATAGATCGCGACGGTGCAATTGAGGTCGCGGCCGACTGTATCGAGTGCATCGAGACTGCGAGCCGTCGCCTCGCGCGAACTGATCTCGCCGCTTGCGATGCGTGCTGCAAGCTGCGTCAGGTCCAGGTCAGGAATTTGCATTGTCTTGCGCTATCCGTGCTGACTCGGCCAGAAGCCCGGCAAAGTCGGTGGATGACAGGCCCGGCTCCATCTCGGCATCGGCAACCGCGCGGGCCTTTTCGTTGATCAGGCGGGCAAGGGCTGCATTCTCAGGCATCGCCCAATCGGTGTCGACCAGGCCCTGCATCGCCAGGGAGGCAGCGTCGGCGGGCTCGATAGCCATGGCGTTTCTCCCGATTGTTGACTGGGCCATCATCCCTGCAGCACCGCATTGAGGAACGCGCGCGTGCGATCGCTGTCCGGGTTGGTGAAGACCTTATCGGGCTTTCCGGCCTCGACGATCCGCCCCTTCTCGAAGAACAGGACACGGTCGGCGATCTCGCGAGCAAATCCCATCTGGTGCGTCACCATGATCATGGTGAGATCATGCTCATGCGCGAGCAGCCGCAAGACATTCAGCACTTCGCCCACCAGTTCCGGATCGAGCGCGGACGTCACTTCGTCGAACAGCATGATGCGCGGACGCATGGCGAGAGCCCGGGCGATCGCTACCCGCTGCTGCTGGCCGCCCGAAAGATTGCCCGGATAGGCGTTCAGCTTGTCCTTGAGGCCGACCAGTGCAAGCAGCTCCTCGGCGCGGGCCCGGGCTTCCTGCGCTGAAAGACCGAGAACCGTGCGTAGCGGATTGACGACGTTCTTCAAAACCGACCAATGCGGGAACAGGTTGAACTGCTGGAAGACCATGCCGACCTTCGAGCGCATCTTGCGCAGGTGCGCTTCGTCGGCCGCAACGAGCTTGCCATTCCTGCGCATATGCCAAAGCGCTTCGCCGTCGATCTCGATTTCGCCGCCGCTGATGGTTTCAAGCGTCATGATGGTGCGCAGGACGGTAGACTTCCCCGATCCGCTCGGCCCGATCAGCGCAACCTTTTCGCCTTGCGCGACCTCCATGTCGAGGCCGTCGAGCACGACGAGCGAACCGAAGCTCTTGCAGACATTGGTGAGCTTGATGATAGGGCTCATCGCGCGAGCCTCCCCTGAAGTAAGCGGACACATGCGGATGCCACAAGGCTCATGGCCAGAAAGATCAGGCCGACGAGCGTCATGGGTTCGACGTAGAGAAATTTCTCAGAGGCGATGATGTTTGCCGTCTGCATCAATTCGATCACCGTGATGGAAGCGAGAATGGGCGTGTCCTTGAACATCGCGATCATGTAGTTGGCCAGTACCGGGATGATCGGCGGGATTGCCTGCGGAAGAATGATCTGCACCATCGCCGCGGACTTCCGATAGTTGAGGGCGGTCGCGGCCTCCCATTGTCCCTTGTGCACGGACTCGAGACCGGCGCGGTAGACCTCGGCGATGTAGCAGCTGTAGTGGATGCCCATGCCCGCCACGCCGGTGACGAAAGGCGACAGGGAGATGCCGAACCCAGGCAGCACGAAGAACAGGAAATAGAGCTGCACCAGAAGCGGCGTCGAGCGGATGAACTGCACGATCGCCCAGACGGGCCACCGCACCCCTGCGAACGGCGCGCGCATGCCGAGCACAAGGACGAGACCACCAACAAGCGCGGCAGCGAAAGAGACCACGGTAGCCGCGATCGTCACCAACGATGCCTCGAGCAGCAGCGGCAGGATCGAACGCGCATAGTCAAAATCGAAAGGGATCATCTCGCCCCCCGGCCCAGACGCGCATTGGTCTGGCGTTCAGCGAGGCGGAACAAGCCGGTGATGACGATGGCAATCAGGAAATACCCTGCCAGCACCACCGTGAACGGTTCGATGGTGCGCATGGTCGTCTGTTGCAGGGTGAGTGCCTGAAACGACAGATCATGGACCGTGATGAGGGAGACGAGTGCTGTTGCCTTGAGCAGTTCGATCGCCAGATTGCCGAAGGGCGGCAGCATCATCGGTATCGCCTGCGGGATGAGAATTTTCCAAAGCGCCTGCTGGCGCGAATAGTTGAGGGCGCAAGCCGCCTCGCTTTGGCCGTGAGGCACGGACTTGATCGCGCCGCGAACGATTTCCGCTCCGTAGGCGCCATTGCACAGGCCCAGAGCCAGGACTGCGGTCACGATCGGATCAAGCACGATACCGAAGAAGGGGAGCACGAAAAACATCCAGAACAGTTGCACCAGAAGTGCAACACCGCGAAAGACCTCGATATAGACGAGGGCCAGCCAGCGCAGCGGCGCGAACGGCGAAATCCGGCCGAGCCCCGCCAGGAACGCCATAGCAAAAGCCAGCAGGCTGGCGGCGATGGTTATCTTGATGGTCGTCAGTATGCCTTCGAGGAAGACCCAGCGCGCTTCGTAGATAAGGGACATCATCCAAATCCGTTCGACGTGTTGAAAGGCGAATGCGCGGGCCGTGACCCGCGCATTCGCCACCGCGGCGTTGGGAGGACGCGTTACTGAGCGCAGGCTTTCGCCGTCGTCATCCCCGGCTGGACAGCGTCGTCCTTGGTCAAAGCATACTTGTCCATCAGGGCGGCATATTCGGGGGTATCACGGAAAGCGACAAGCCGCTTGTTGAGCTCGTCCAAAAGCGCCTTGTCAGCCGGGCGGACCGCGAAGCTGGCGACGCCGTAGCGCGGCTTGCCGTCCACGACCGGCTGCTGGAAAGGGCTGGCGCGCTCGAGGCTGCTGTCGCCCAGGTTGCGCAGCTGCGTTTCCAGGACGGTCGAGACGTTGGTGTAGGCATCGGCTCGGCCGGCCTTCACCGCCGCGTACCCGCTGGCGTCGTCGGGAACGATGACGATCTGCGCGTCCTTCACACCCAGCGCCTTGGCATTGTCGCGCAAACCGGTTCCGCCGGCCGTGTTGGCGAGCTTCAGCGTCGGATCGGCAGCGATATCGCCATAGCTGTGGATTTTCTTGGGATTTCCCGCCTTGACCGCCAGCGCATCGCCAAGAACATAGAACGGCTCGCCGAAGGCCACCTGCTTGCAGCGGTCTGGCCGGATATAGATGGCCGATGTCACCAGATCGAAACGGCCTGCGATCAGCCCGGGGATCATGCCGCCGAAATTGGTAACGCCACCGTCGAAATCCTTGATCCCGAGGTCGGCGCTGATGTGTTTCAACACCTCGATGTCGAAACCGGTGAGTTCGCCATCGGGCGTGGCGTAGGCGAATGGCGTCTCATTGGCAAAGCCGATGCGAAGGCTGCCGCTTTCCTTGGCTTTCGCCAGCGTATCCTGGGCGTGGGCTCCAGCGCCCATCAAGGCCATGGCCGAGGTCAGCGACAGCGCTGCCACAAAGACACGCCCGTTGCGTGAGATATGATTCAACATTGAGATTCCCCTTTCTTGTTTGTTGTTCCCGACCAAGGCCACTGTCAACCCTCTGTTCAGCGGCTCAGCATGCAAACCAAATTGACGACAATCTTGTTGGCTTTGTCAAGCCGAGATTAGACAATTTCAATTTACCGCCATCAATATCATTGTTTTTGTTGATATTTATAGCCGATCTCCAAAACCATCCGTCAGTCGCAACCAAGAAAAATATTGGTTCAGGATTGTTGACAAGAATGACGACAGTTCTTTAGATGGGACTATCGAGGCATTACGAGGCCAATCAGATGAAACAGCAACGAGCCATCTCCCAGCGTATCGCACGCCTGCGCCCCTCGGCGACGGTGGAGATGACGGAAAAGGTGCGGGCGGCGAAGGCCTCGGGGCGGCGCATCCTCAGCTTGGCGAGCGGAGACCCGCAAATCACGACAGATCCGCGCATTATCGAGGCCGCGCACAAGGCTTTGCAGGCCGGCGACACCCATTACGGCCCCGTCCTTGGCGATCCGCGGTTGCGCAATGCGCTCGCGGCCCACGAGAAACGACGCTCCGGCGCCCAGTATGACGACGCGGATATCATCGTTACGCCCGGCGGAAAATTCGCCCTGTTGACCGCCCTGATGGGAACGGTGGAAGCGGATGATGAGGTACTGGTCCCTGAACCGGGATGGGTCAGCTACGGCCCCTGCGTCGAGATGTGCGGCGGCAAACCGATCATCTTGCCTATGCTCGATCGGATCGATCTCGCGGTGATGGAAGCGGCGATCACACCACGCACTGCGGCGGTGATTGTGAATTCGCCTGTCAATCCCACCGGCCGCGTTCTCAGCCAGGAGGAAATCGACGGCCTCGTCGACCTGGCGGATCGCCACAATCTCTGGATCATCTTCGACCAGGTCTATTCCGACCTCGTCCATACGGCGTCGTTCCCCTCGCCCCAGGCAACGGCCAAGGGACGCGCCTTCACCTTCGTTGTCGACAGCTTCTCCAAGACATTCGGAATGACGGGGTGGCGGCTTGGCCATCTGGCGGTGCCGCCCGGGCTGTCGAAGCCGGTAAGCCGCTTCATCCAGCATTCGATCTACTGCGTTCCCGGCGCGATCCAGGCAGCCGGTCTCAAGGCACTGGAAATCTACGACGAGGTCGTGCCGGGATATCGCGAGATGTTTCGCCGGCGCCAGTCCGACGCCGCCGCGCGGCTCGACGCGATCCCGGGCATAAGCTGCGTTGCACCCGATGCGTCCTTCTACCTGTTTCCCGCTGTCGACACGGATGACCGCGCGCTTGCCGCCCGCTGGCTCGACCTGCACGACGTGGCCAGCGTTCCGGGATCCGCCTTTGGTGGCGCCGGCGCGGGTCATTTGCGGCTGACGGTGACGGCGCCGGATCGCGAGATAGACGAGGCCCTCACCCGGATTGCTTCGGCCGGGATTCTGTGAGGACGTCATGAGTGCCGGTCTCGTAGAAATCCCCTCGACGCTGATGCGAGGGGGGACCTCCAAAGGTCCGTTCTTCCTCGCTTCGGATCTGCCCGCCGATATGGCGGCCCGCGATCAGGTGCTGCTCGCGGCCCTTGGCTCGCCCGACGTGCGGCAGATAGACGGCGTCGGCGGTGCCGACCCGCTGACCAGCAAGGTCGGCATCGTTTCCCGTTCGACACAGGACGGTATCGATCTGGAGTTCCTGTTCGCGCAGGTCAGCGTAGCAAAGGCTCTCGTCGACACGACACCGAATTGCGGCAACATGCTGGCCGCCGTCGTGCCCTTCGCCATCGAACAAGGGTTGATAACCGCGACGGACGAGACAACCACCGCCCGCGTTCTCACCGTCAACACCGGAACCGTGGCCGACATCACCGTGCGCACGCCGGGCCGAAGCCTGACCTATATAGGCGACGCCCGCATCGACGGCGTGCCCGGAACGCATTCGCCGATCACGATTGCCTTTCGCGACACCGCCGGGTCCGTCTGTGGCTCCTTGCTGCCAACCGGCAATGTCCTGGATGTGATTGACGGCATCGGTTGCACGCTGATCGACAACGGCATGCCGGTCGTCGTCTTGCCGGCCGACCGTTTCGGCATCACCGGCTATGAGACGCGCGACGAGTTGAACGCCAACGGGCCGCTGGTGGCGAAGCTGGAGCATGTCCGGCTGCAGGCCGGTCGCATGATGGGCTTGGGCGACGTCGCCGCCAAACCTTTTCCCAAGATGACGCTGATCTCCCCGCCACGGGCCGGCGGCGTGATCAACACCCGGACGTTCATCCCCCATGTCTGCCACGCCAGCATCGGCGTGCTGGGTGCGGTGACGGTGGCGACCGCCTGCGCGCTCAAAGGCTCGGTCGCACATGACATAGCGGTGCAACCGTCAGGTTCCCTGATGTCGATCGAGCATCCAAGCGGCGAATTCACCGTCGAACTCGATATCCGCGATACGCCGCAAGGGCCTGAGGTGATGAAGGCAGCACTGCTTAGAACCGCGCGGCGCCTGTTCGCAGGCGCCATCGCCGTCCCCTCTTCCGTATGGCCGGAAAGGGAAGAACCCATAAGAAAATCGAAGGGAGAAGCCGCATGACGGCAAAAACTGGAATCGTGGTCAGCGCTCATTCGGCGGACTTCGTCTGGCGCGCCGGCGGCGCGATCGCATTGCATGCCGAGCGCGGCTATCAGGTGCGAGTGATCTGCCTTTCGTTCGGGGAGCGCGGCGAGTCCGCCAAGCTCTGGCGCGAGAAGGGGATGACCGAAGAGGTCGTCAAGCGCGAGCGCAAGCGCGAAGCCGAAACCGCCGCCAATATCCTCGGATGCGAAGTGGTGTTCCTGGATCGCGGCGACTATCCGCTGGTTTCGGACAAGGATCTGCTTTTCACCCTGGTCGACCATTTCCGGGAATTGCAGCCGAGCTTCGTTCTCTCGCATTCGCTGGCCGATCCCTATAATTTCGACCATCCACTGGCCACCCATCTCGCCCAGGAAGCGCGCATCATCGCGCAGGCGCATGGCCACAATCCCGGCCAGCCAGTGCTCGGCGCGCCCCCCGTCTATTTGTTCGAACCGCACCAGCCCGAACAATGCGAATGGAGGCCGGAGGTCTTTCTCGACATCGGTCCGGTATGGGACAAGAAGCGCAAGGCTTTCGAATGCATGGCCGCGCAGGAACATCTCTGGGAATACTACACAAGGGCCGCGCTTCAGCGCGGCAATCAGGCGGCCCGGAACACCGGTCGCAAGGTGGTCTACGGCGAAGCTTATCAGCGCGTGTTTCCCGATCTCATGGAGCAGTTCGGATGAAGCCCGTCGCCATCAGGAACATCCTGCGCGCCGATCCGGACGTGATCGCGCGCCTGGGCGCCGCCGGCGTCTCGACCGCGCACGAGGCTCAAGGCCGTGACGGCCTGGCCAAGCCTTACCTGCGGCCCGTCTGGCAAGGCGGGCTAGCCTATGGCAGCGCTGTGACGGTGCTTGGGCGGCCGGGCGACAACTGGATGATCCATGTCGCGGTCGAGCTTTGCCAGCCCGGCGACGTGTTGGTTGTCGCGATGAGTTCCGACAATTCGGACGGGATGTTTGGCGAGTTGCTGGCGACGTCGCTGCAGGCACGCGGCGTGCGCGGCCTGATCATCGATGCCGGTTGCCGGGACGTCGCCGCGCTCAAGGAATTGAACTTCCCGGTCTGGAGCAAGGCAATCAGCGCGCAGGGAACGGTCAAGGCTTCGCTGGGCGCCGTCAACGTGCCGATCGTCGTCGCCGGCGTGGCCGTCAATCCAGGTGACGTGATCGTCGCCGATGATGACGGTGTGGTCGTGGTGCCGCGCCAGGATGCCGGCTTGGTCGCACAGAAATGCGATGAGCGCCTCGCCAAGGAAGCGGCTGTGCGCAAACGCCTCGGCGCGGGTGAACTCGGCCTCGACATCTATGGGATGCGCGATGCCCTGGCGAAGCAGGGCCTGGTCTATATCGATCATACCGAAGAACTGAAGGCAGACGGGCCGTGACGGACATCATCTTGAAACGCCCGTCTCCGTACCGGATGGCCGTCGATATTGGCGGTACCTTCACCGACGGCATCACCGAGGACGTCGCGCGCGGCAGGATCTGGGTCGGCAAATGCCTGACGACGCCGGAAGATCCCGGCATCGGCGTGTCTGACGTCATCGATCAGATGCTGCTGCAGATGAAGAGCGCCGACAGCGCCATCTCACCGGCAAGCGTCCGCGACATCGTGCATGCCACGACGCTGGTCACCAACACGCTGATCGAGCGGCGGGGCGCCCGTGTCGCGCTGATCCTGACGGCCGGCACACGCGACTTGCTCGAGATCGCCCGCGAGGTCCGCTATGATCTCTATGATCTCGATCTCGAATTGCCGGCCCCTCTCGTTGCGCTCGATGATTGTTTCGAACTGCAAGGTCGCATAGACGCTGACGGCAGCGAATTCAGGGCTATCGACCCCGATGAACTGAATGAGCTGCTTGGCCTCATTTCGGCTGGCGGCTACGAGGCCGTGGCGGTCTGCCTGCTTCATGCCTATGCCAATGACCGCCACGAAAAAATGGTCGAGGCCGCGCTGACGCAGCACCTGCCACGGATGCGGGTGAGCCTTTCCAGCCGGGTCGCTCCGCTGCCCCGCGAATATGAGCGTGCTTCGACGGTGGCCGCCAACGCATACGTGCAACCGCTTGTCGCTGATTATTTGAACATGCTGCGCGGCGAGGTCGGCAGGAAGGGCATAGACTGCAGTCTCAGCGTCATGCTGTCCAGCGGTGGCTTCACCAGCGCGGAAGCCGCGGCACGGTCACCGATCCAGTTGCTGGAGTCCGGGCCGGCTGCCGGTGTGCTGAGCGCCAACAATGCCGGCGGCAGCATTGGCGAGACGCAGTTGCTGGCTTTCGACATGGGCGGCACCACCGCCAAGGCCTGCGTCATCGCCGATGGCGAACCGGGCATCATCCACAGCTTCGAGACGGCACGCGTCAAACGCTTCAAGAAGGGCAGCGGCCTGCCGATCCTGGTGCCCAGCATCGACCTTATAGAAATTGGCGCCGGCGGCGGCAGCATCGCAGCCACAAGCGCGCTCGGCACGCTCGCCATCGGCCCTCGCAGCGCTGGCTCGGTGCCCGGACCTGTCTGCTACGGCCGCGGCGGCATCGAGCCGACCGTGACCGATGCCGACCTGATCCTTGGCTATCTCGATCCGCTGCGCTTCCTGGGCGGCGAGATGAAACTGGACCTCGCGGCCACGCAAGAAGCCCTGGCCGGACTGGGCAAAGGTCTCGGCATGTCGGCGATGGAAACAGCCTGGGGCATTTGCAGTATCGTCAACGAGAACATGGCCAATGCCGCGCGCGTCCATATCGCCGAACGCGGTTTCGATCCGCGGCGCTTCGCGCTGGTCGCAACCGGCGGCGCCGGCCCGGTCCACGCTGTCGACGTCGCGCGACGCTTGCGCATTTCGCGCATTCTGTGCCCGATGGCGGCTGGTGCTGGATCCTGCATCGGATTGCTGGCGGCGGCGCCGCGCGCGGAGCGCAACCTGCCGCGAAGGGTTCATCTGTCGAATGTCGGTTGGAACGATGTTGGCCAGCAGCTCGACTTGCTGCACCGGGACGCGGCCACCGAGCTTTCCTCGGCCGGGGCCGACACGGCCAATGTCGAATGGTCGCTTGTCCTCGACATGCGCTATGAAGGACAGGGGCACAATGTCGACGTCACCCTCCCCTACGAGACGATCGACGCCGGCCTTGCCGACACCGTCCGCGCCCTGTTCGACAAGCGCTATCGTCATCTCTTCGGCGGCCTGGTGCCGGATGGACGGCTCGAAATCGTCAACTGGCGGCTGATTGGAAGCTCACCGTCAACGCTCAAGCAGTTCACCTGGGCCGACGGGCGTTCCGAGCAGATGACCGACCGGCCGAGGGGACGCCGGGAAGTATTCCTGCCGCTCGAAAACAATGTCGGGGTCGTCGATATCTATGACCGCTATAGCCTGCCGGTCGGCACCAGGATTCGCGGCCCCTTGATCCTCGAGGAGCGCGAATCGACGTTTGTTGTGCCCTTTCCCTCCGACGTGCTTGTCCATCCCGACCTGACCATCGACGTGCGGCTCGACGACGAGGTGGTGCGATGACCGGCCGTATCAATCCCGTCACGCTCGAAATCGCATGGGCTCGCCTGGTCAGCATCGTCGACGAGGCCGCCGCCACCTTCATCCGCACATCATTCTCGACGCTGGCACGAGAAGCCAATGATTTCGCCGTGGTGCTGACCGATGTCGCCGGCCGTTCCATCGCCCAGTCGTCGATGAGCGTTCCCTCTTTCATCGGCACGCTGCCGGCCAGCGTCAGGCACTTCATCGAGCGGTTTTCCATCGCGGGTATTTCGGATGGCGATGTCTTCATCACCAACGACCCCTGGAAGGGTACCGGCCACGTCCATGATGTGACGGTCGCCACGCCGATCTTCATGGCCGGAAGATTGATCGCGTTTGCCGCCATCACCAGCCATATGCCCGACATAGGGGGCCGCCTGCGCAGTGCGGGTGTGCGGGAAATCTATGAAGAGGGCCTGCAGATCCCCTTGCTCAAGCTGGTCGAGGCGGGACGCACCAACGAGGCCGTCGTTGCCTTCATCAAGACCAATGTCCGGGTACCGGATGCGACGATGGGCGATATCTGGAGCGAAGTCGCGGCCTGCCGCAAGGTCGCGGAACGGTTGGTGGAAGTGCTCCGCGAAGTCGGGCTCGATCTGGACGATATCAGCGCCGAGGTGCGCACGCGATCGGAGCAGGCAATGCGCGGCGCAATCGCGGCCTTGCCGGACGGGCACCATGCCTACAGCCTGCTTCATGACGGGTTCGAGGACCGGGTGCGCATCGAGGCCATGGTGGCCATCGAGGGCGACCGCATCCATGTCGACTATACCGGCACCTCGGAGCAACTGCCGCGCGCGGTGAACGTGGTGCCGATCTACACATTCGCTTACACCGCCTATGCGGTGAAAGCCTTGCTTTCTCCCGACATCCCCAACAATGAAGGCAGTTTCCAGCCGGTCACCACCTGGGCTCCGGAAGGCACGATCCTCAATCCGCGCTTCCCTGCCCCGGGCGGCGCGCGCAATATGATCGGGCATCTGCTGCCGGCTGCCGTGATGGGGGCGCTGGCTCCGGTGCTACCGGACCGCGTCTGGGCGCCAGGCGCTTCGAACTCGTCCGTCACCATCGCCGGCGAACACAACCGGCATCGCTATGCCGGCATGTTCTTCTTCAATGGCGGCCAGGGCGCCTCCTCGCGGCGTGCCGGCATGCCGACGTTGAGCTTCCCATCCAACCTCGCCAACACACCGATCGAGGTCATCGAACAGACGGTGCCGGTGCGCATCCTTCACCGTCGCCGCAGGTCCGACAGCGGCGGCGCCGGCTTTCGGCGCGGCGGCAATGGTCTCGACGTGGCGTTCGAGTTCATCGGCGACGCGCCGGCGACATGCTCCGTCATCCTGACGCGCTGGCGTGTCCCGCCGCCTGGATTGAACGGTGGCGAGGCCGGCGCCATCGCGCGGCTGAGCGTGAACGGAGAGATGCGCGATCCGTCGGACCATCTGCTGCTGCACAAGGGCGACAGGATCACGATCGAGACAGCCGGCGGTGGCGGTCTCGGGGTTCAGGAGAATGTGCAATGAGCCGCTGGTATGACATCATTGTCGAGGTGCTGAAGCGAAACGAAATCCGCCTCGTCACCTATGTTCCAGACAAGGTGCTGACGCCGCTCATCAAAGCCGTCGAAGTCGACGATTATTTCACGGTACTGGCGCCTACCCGCGAAGAAGAGGCCGTAGGCATCGTCTGTGGCAGCTGGATGGGTGGCTTGCGCGGTATCGTGCTCATGCAGACCAGCGGCTTTGCCACGCTCGGCAATGTGCTGGCCTCGCTGGCCGTTCCCTACCAGATCCCGCTGCTGATGATCGTTTCCGAACGGGGCACGCTGGGCGAGTTCAATCAGGGGCAAGCGCTGGTCTGCAGGACGATGCGGCCGCTGCTGACCTCGCTCGGCATCGAGACGCACACGCTGAGCCGGTCCGATGAACTCGATTTCACCGCCGACCGCACCATCAGCCAGGCCATCGCGACACAGGCGCCGGCGGCGCTGATCCTTTCGCCCCTGCTGACACACGCCCAACGACAGGAACTGCAGCAATGAGCGCCAGACAGACCCCAGGCGAGACGGTGCAAGGCGCGTTGCTCAACCGCTTCGATCTGACCTCCAGGTTGCTGTCGAGGTTGACGCATGATGAAGCTGTCATCGGCGGCATCGGCAACACCAACTTCGACCTGTGGGCAGCCGGGCGGCGGCCGCAGAATTTCTACATGCTGGGCAGTATGGGGCTTGCCTTCCCGATCGCGCTTGGCGTCGCGCTGGCGCAGCCACGGCGGCGCGTGGTCGCGATCGAAGGCGACGGGTCGCTGCTGATGCAGCTTGGCTGCCTTGCCACCATTGCGGAGCGGCGCCCACCGAACCTCACTCTGTTGGTGATGGACAACGCTTCCTACCAGATCACCGGGTCGCAACCGACCGCGACGCATTACGGCGCCGACCTTGTGGCCATCGCGCGGGGTTGTGGGCTGGCCGACAGCGCCTGGGCAGCGGACACGGACGCCTATGAAGACCTGCTGGAAACGGCGCTCGGCAGCGATCGCCCGCATATGATCGCGGCACGGATCGACAAGTCTCCGGGACAGGGATCGACCGATCGCGACCCATCCTGGATCCGCGACAGTTTCATGCGCGGCCTCGGTACGCGGCAGTAGCCATTTCAGCGCCCAGGCGCTCTTCCAGACCAAGCAGGCTCTCATGTTCGAAGCAAGAGAATTACTTCCCTTCATCGGCGGCGATTTCCACGGGGGTGGAAGCACCTTCGAGGTTCACGACAAATATCTCGGCACCGTGCTGGCGCAAGTCCAGACGTCGAATACCTCGAATGTCGATCTGGCTTTGTCGCTCGCGCAGCGCACGCTGCGCGCCGGTGTGCCGTTGCCATCGCGGCGTTTCGAGATTCTCGCAAATGCTGCTCGGCTGCTTCGCGAACGAAAGGTTCATTTTGCCGAAACACTGACTGCCGAGGCTGGCTTCACCCAGGCTGACGCAACGGGCGAAGTGGATCGCGCGGTGACAACGCTCAGCCTCTGCGCCGAGGAAGCCCGCAACATCATTGGTGAGACGGTTTCGTTTGGTGCCACTGCCGGACAGGAAAGCCGTGTCGGCTTCACCATCCGCACGGCAATCGGCATTGTCTGCGCCATCACGCCATTCAATTCGCCGTTGAACGTCGTGCTGCACAAGATCGGCCCGGCGCTGGCTGCCGGCAATGCGGTGGTGCTGAAGCCGTCGGGCCACACGCCGATCACCGCGGTGATGATCGCGCAGCTCCTGGTCGAGGCGGGATTGCCACCCGGCCTCGTCTCGGTGCTGCATGACCTGCAAGGCGAAGCGGCACGCCTGTTGCTCGCCGACCAACGCATCGGCTTCTACACCTTCACGGGGAGCACGCAGGTTGGACGGCTGATACAGAGTGCCGCCGGTCTGCGGCGCACACAGCTCGAGCTCGGCAGCATCGCCAGCACGATCCTGTGCGCCGATGCGGAGATCGGCACGGCGATCCCCAAAATCGCCAATGCCGCGTATCGCAAGGCGGGCCAGGTCTGCACTTCGGTGCAGCGCCTGTATGTCCAGAGATCCCGCCATGACGAGGTGCTCGACGCGATGGTCCAAACCGCGGCGTCGATGCAGGCAGGCGATCCACGCGACCCGGCAACGCGTGTCGGTCCGCTGATTTCGCGGCCTGCCGCCGAGCGTGTCGACGCTATTGTCAAGGAAGCGGTCCTGGCCGGCGCCGCCGTCGGCTGTGGCGCCACACGCAATGGTTCTGTCTATGCGCCGACAATCCTGACAGGCGTTGTCAAAGGCACCCGCGTCCTCGATGAGGAGATTTTCGGACCGGTCCTGTCGATCATTCCGTTCGATGATCTCGACGAAGCGGTCGATGCCGCCAACGCAACGCCGTTCGGCCTCTCCGTCGGCATCTTCAGCAGGGATGTGATGTCCGCTTTGTCAGCCGCAGCCAAGCTGAGGTTTGGCTCGGTTCACATCAACGAGACGTCCAGCGCACGGGCGGACGGCATGCCGTTTGGTGGCGTCAAGGACAGCGGCTTCGGGCGCGAGGGGCCGAAATATGCCACTCGCGAATATACCGAAGAGCGGCTTGTCACCCTCAATCCCTAAGCTCTGACGCCAATGGTCGACATCGATCCTCTTGACATAGCCAACATAATTGTTGACAATAATATTGGCTGGATTGTCACCTAAGAACAATTGGCCAGGGCTTAACAATGGGAGATTGAGGATGTTGAGAATACGGTTTTGCCGAAAGGCGGTTCTCGCGGGCGTTACGGCAGCCTTCATGATCGGCGGCGCTTCGGCTCAGGCTGAAACGACACTCGATAAAATCAGATCGCAAGGCGTTATCCGCATCGCTTTCACCAATGAGGCGCCCTTTGCCTACGCGCAACCCAATGGCGAATTGACCGGAGTCGTCATCGAGGTGCTTCACCATGTTTTCGATGATATGGGCGTGAAGGATTTCGACGGCGGCCTCACCACTTTCGGCGGCCTCATTCCCGGCTTGAAGGCCGGACGTTTCGATCTCGTCACATCGTCTATCTACATCAAGCCGGACCGGTGCAAGCAGGTGGCTTTTGTCGAGCCGCTTTATGTTCTGGGCGACGGGATCGCGGTGAAGACAGGCAACCCGCGCAAGATCCACAGCTATGCCGATGTGGCCGCCGATTCAGCGATCAAGCTCGCCTATACCGTGGGCGGCACAGGCATTACCGACAACGCCAAGGCGATGGGCGTGAAGGCCGAACAGCTTGTCGCCGTGCCTGATGACCACAGCGGCTATGCCGCAGTGCAGGCAGGACGGGTCGACGGCTTCGCCAATCCGGCGGTCATCCTCGAAACCGAACTTCGCGCATTGAAGGATCCGAACGTCGAACGCGCATCGCCCTTCGAGCAACCCGTTGAAAACGGCAAGCCACGCTATGGTTTTGCAAGCTTTGCGGTGCGGCTGGAAGACCAGGATCTGCTCTCGGAACTCAACAAGAGGCTGACGACATTTCGCACCACGCCGGAGTTCACCGCGATCATGAACAAGTATGGCTTCACCAAGGACGACATGGTTCCGCCTGGGGTGACCACAGCGAAGATTTGCGCCGGCTGACCAGATCAGGCCGACGAACGTCTTTCACGCAATGGATTCTCAGCGAGCAACACGATGTCCGGCCTGAAAGCCATTTCCCCAACCAGCCTTGCCGCGCCCCTTCGGCGCTACAGCACCGCCATCGAAGTGCCGGCGGGCGCACGCTATCTTTTCGTCTCTGGACAGGTCGGCCTCGATCAGGACGGCAATGTACCGGAGAGCGCTGAAGCGCAAGCGGAAATCTGCTTTGAGAAAATCCGTGTCATCCTGGCCGAAGCCGGCATGAACTTCGCCGACATCGTGCGCCTTAGCGCCTTTGTAACCGACCGCGAATATCGCGAGGACTATATGCGGGTTCGCGACAAATATGTCAGCGACCCGCCGCCGACATCGACCTTGTTCGTCATAACCGGCTTCTCGCGGCCGCTGCTCAAGATGGAGATCGAGTGTGTCGCCGCGAAAGTCGATGCCTGAGTTCCGGCGCGCGATCGAAGTGGCAGAGCAGGGATAGTCACGACAGTTTGGAGACAATATTGTCAACAATATTGTTGAAAAAATAGCAACACTTGTTATGATTACAACGGCCGTCAGCGGGCACATTCCAAAGGCCTGCAAAGGTAACCGTCTGAAGATTTCGCTCATCGGGAGAATGCGTTTTGACAACCCTCGGACTTGTTCCCGCAAAGCAGGGAAAGGCGGTTTTCCTCCGCAAGGGCGAAACCATCGAGATCATCAACACCCATGGCAACCAGGTTCTGGATACCTGGGCGTACAACGCACATGACGTCACCGAACATATGTCGATGGAGCACACGCGTTCCGTCAACAGCACCATCTATGCCAATGCCGGCGACCTGTTCTCCAGCAACCGCCGGCGGCCGATGCTGCGGTTCAGGAAAGACACATCTCCGGGCAAGCACGACACGCTTCTGTGTGCCTGTAACAAGGAACTGTACACGGAACTTGGCTGCAAGGAGTACCATCGCAACTGCGAGGACAATCTGCGCGAGGCGCTGAAGGAATTCTACCTCACGCCACCGTCGACACCGTCGCCGTTCAACCTGTTCATGAACGTCATCACAGGGGTCGATGGCGAGATCCTGAGAAGTCCACCCGCGGCCAAGGCCGGCGACAGCGTCGAGCTGGTTGCCGAAATGGATGTGCTGATGGTGTTTTCGAGCTGTCCACAAGACATCAAGCCGGTGAACGGCCCGGCCTGTACGCCAAGCGACATGCATTACCGCGTGCTGCCGCCAGGCACGCCGACATGACCCCGCTGCTGCAGATACGCGACCTTCGAAAGGCCTATGGTCCGCTGGAAGTCCTGCACGGCATATCGCTGGATGTCGCGGCCGGCGAGGTCGTGGCGATCATTGGCGCCAGCGGCTCGGGCAAGAGCACCTTTCTGCGCTGCCTGAACCTGCTTGAAATTCCAACCAGCGGCGAATTCATCTTTGACGGGACGAGCATCGACTACAGGCAGGACGGCATTGACTGGGGTCGCGAGAAGCGCCTGCGGTGGCTTCGCTCCCAGATCGGCATCGTCTTCCAGAGCTTCAATCTGTGGCCGCACAAGACAGTGCTCGAAAACATCATCGAGGCGCCGATCACCGTCAAGAAGACGCCGCGCAAGCAGGCCATCGAAGAGGCCGAAGACCTTCTGCAGCGGATCGGGCTCGCGCAAAAGCGGAACGAATATCCGTCCCGGCTGTCCGGGGGCCAGCAGCAAAGGGTTGCCATTGTCCGTTCGCTGGCGATGAAGCCGAAACTCATGCTGTTCGATGAGGTGACCTCGTCTCTCGATCCGCAACTGGTCGGCGAGGTTCTCGGTCTGATGGCGAGCCTTGCCAGGGAAGGCATGACGATGCTTGCCGTCACCCACGAAATCGCCTTCGCGCGATCGGTGAGCACGCGCACCATCTTCGTCGATGGCGGCCTGATCGCGGAACAAGGGCCATCGGAGACGGTGCTGAACAATCCGCAACTGCCACGCACAAGACAGTTTCTCAACCGTGCGCTCAGCGAACCACATGCCGCGACCGTGATCTGATCGAGAGGCCTAAGCCTCACACACAGCGGCGTCCAATGCCTCCGGAGATCGAAGCCGATGACCTCCCTGCTCGAATACCTGCCCGGTTTTGTCTACGCTTCCTGGCTGACCATAGAGATCACCGTCCTGGTGATATTGGTGAGCTGGATCTCCGGCCTCGTGGCCGCGTTCGGCAAACGGTCGCGCTGGTTACTGCTGCGCGTGCCAAGCCAATTCTACGTCTGGTCGGTGCGTGGCACGCCGGCGCTGGTCCAGGTTTTTGTCATCTATTTCGGCCTGCCTCAGCTGGGCATCAGGATGTCGCCGCTCGTTGCCGGCGTGATCACGCTTGGCCTGAACAGCGGCGCCTATGTCGCCGAGATCATCCGCGGCGGCCTGATGGCGATCCCGAAAGGCCAATATGAGTCGCCTATCGCGCTCGGGCTCAGTCATTTCCAGTCCATGCGGCGCATTATTCTTCCGCAGGTTTCGCGCATTATTTTGCCCTCACTCACAAACGAAGCGATCGCAACCCTGAAGAACACGTCTCTCCTTTCATCAATTACCGTCGTTGAACTTACGTTTCATGCACAGATAGTTATCGCTCGTACATTTCAGCCATTTCATTTCTACATCATGGCGGCCGTATTCTACTTGGCCATGACCACAGTTCTAACGCAGCTCTCCGCATTTCTGGAGAAACGAAACGCCACCAACAGCTAGACATCACACAAGAAAAGGCAGGGAACTCATGAGCATTTTCAACCGACTGAAGACGTGTATCGTCGTATTGCCACTTCTGTTTGCCGGTCATGTCGACATGACATTCGCCGGCGGTCAATTGGAGCTGGTCAAGCCCGGCGAGCTCTCCGTGGCCACCGAGGGCACCTACCCGCCCTACAGCATGCAAAACGACAAGGGCGAACTCGACGGGATCGACGTGCGGCTGATGCGTGAGGTCGCACACCGCCTCGGGCTCGAATACAAGCCGGTGTTGCTGAAATTCGATTCCCTTCTGATTGGGCTCGAGGCCGATCAGTTCGACGTCATCGGATCGCCGCTCGACATGACGGACCAGAGACGGGAGAAGGTCACATTCTCCGACGCCTGGATCGAGTCGGGCTCGAGCCTCGTAGTCCAGCAGGACTCGCCGGTAAAATCCTCGGCCGAAATTGCAGGGAAGACCATCGGCGTGCTGGCCGCCTCGACCTGGGCCGACCAGGGCGCGCAGCTCAAGGGTGAGGTCAAGACCTACAAATCCGTCACCGACGCCTTGCAGGATCTGGTCAACGGCAACATCGACGCGGTGGTCAATGACCGCATTTCGACCGGCTACAGCATCAAGAAGTCAGGCCTGCCGCTTCGCATCATCGAGCCGCCGCTCACCCAGGCGCAAAAGGCCTGGTCGATCAAGAAGGGCAAGCCGGAGCTGGTGAAGGCCATCAACAAGGCGATCGCCGAGATCATCACCGACGGCACCTACGAAAAGCTGACATCCGACTACATCAACTTCAACGCGGCGCCCAAAGATCCGATCCGAAGCAATCTCTGAGCAGGCATTGGTCATGTCTTTGAGAGATCGGGGCGGCGAGCAATCGCCCTTCTTCGATCGTCAAGGCGCATTTCGTGTCAATGCCAGCACTCCCTCGCGGCCTTCGACTACGGCGTCGGAAGCGCGGTCTTTTCCATTGACGGCCGCATCGCGAAACGAGCGTGAAATGCGGACAGGGCTGGCCTCTGATCACGCCATGCCCAATGGCCAAAGCGATAGTCAAGATAGCTGAGGACCACGGCCACGGTGATCGAACCGACGGTTGTCTCGGCCAGTTCATCCGCCCAGTTGCGCTCCAGCGCGTCCAAAGCCGTCTCGACCCGCAGTTGGAGACGGTCCAGCCAGGCCGGCCAATGCAGCGCCTTCGGGCGCTGCGCGATCTCGTTGCGATAGGACACCGACGCGTCGGCAATGCCCTGGCCGATGGCCTGCAAGGTAAGTACGCGAAAACGTGCCTGCCCCTCTCCCGGCATCAGCGCGCGGTTGCCGGAGGCCTGGCAGATGTAGTCAACGATGACACGGGAATCGTGAAGCACCTGACCGTCATCCGTCACCAGAACCGGAATCTGTGCGATCGGCGACAACTTGCCCAGATCCTCGTTGGCTGTCGCTATTCTGACATCGGTTTCGACCAGATCGAGCCTGTCGCCGAGGCCGACTTCGTATCCCGTGACCAGGCATACGCGGACATAGGGAGACACGATGTCGCCAAGGATTTTCATGTGATCTCCTGTGCGCAACGGCCGGAGGATGCATTCGGGCATCCGTTCGCCATTGGCAGAATGTTGTCCTAGTTTTCCGCAGCAGAAATGATCGGTGACTTGCCCAATCTCTCGCTGCCTGTTTCCGTTACCAGGAATGTTTCTCCTGGCACGGCGCTGACGCCCCTGTCGGTTATGGGCAGGAACATGAAGAAAACCATGCCAGGCTCGGCGATCACCGGATTGTCACGATAGAGCATGGGCCAATCCATCCAGTTGGGAGAAAAGGTGGTGCCCAGACTGTAGCCGCAGGCGTTCAGATTGTTCTCTGTGAACCCAGCCTTTTCGATCGTCGAAATGTAGGCGTTGAAAACGTTTCCCACGGGCTCGCCGGGCCGCAGCGCGTTGGAACTGGCCTCCAACGCGTGCATGGCGTGTTGATGCACCTCAGCTTGGCGCGCTGTCGCCTTGCCAATCGTAACCACGCGCATCAGGCAGGAGTGATAGTGGCGGTAGACACCGGCGAATTCGAGCGTCAGCTGTTCGCCTTCGGCGATATGGCGGCGGCCGGATGTGTAGCGGCCGAGATGCGCCGCCGGCCCCGATCCGATGATGAATTCGTTGCCCGAATAGTCCCCGTCGCCCTTGAACACCTCGCCTTGAATGGCCGCCAGTATGTCGCCCTCGAAGGCGCCCGGCCGCGCCAGCTTCAAACCCTCGGCCAGGGCGCGATCGGCAAGTTCGGCGGCCTTGCGGACATAGGCAATTTCCGCAGGCCGCTTGACCACGCGCTGGCGTGTGATCAGCAGCGACGCGTCTTCCAGACGGCAGAACCCTTCCAGGGCAGTTGAAAGCCTGCGCCCATTCTGGGCCGTCAGTCCATAAGCTTCCCACTCGACGCCGAGGCGACGACCGGCGCAGCCATGCTCGCGCAATATCTCCTTGAGGTCGTTTGCCGGATCAGCGTCCGGGCCGTCCGCCCAGATTCTGATATCCTCTATGTTCGATGTATAGCGGGCGGCGCGGGCATCGGGCGCGCGCGTCAGCAGCGTCAGGCGGCCGTCCGACTTCAGGAAGAGGCACTGGAAAAACACGAATCCGAACGTATCGTAGCCCGTCAGGTAGTACATGCTTTCCTGGCGAAACATGAGCAGACCGTCGAGTCCCTCATTGTCCATGCGCGCAAGCGTCTCGGCCTTTCGATGGGCAAACTCCTGGTCTGTAAAATGCAGCGGCACTCTTTCCTCCAGCGCAAAACAGCTCATGTCATAAGACTTCTGTCGGCAATTTTGTCAACAATTTATCTTGACCGAACCACACAACTGGCTATGCCCAGAGCAATGATAGAATTGACATTTCGACCATATTGACGACAATAATGTCATCTCGATTGTAGCCACCAACATGCCGGAAGAATCATGAGCACCGCGATCTGCATCATCGGCTTCGGCGAGGCGGGTACGGTTTTCGCCTCCCAACTGGCGGCACGTGCGCCTGTTCGCGCCTATGATATCCTGAGGTCGGCTGCTGAGTTCAAGTCACGCCTTGCCGATTTTCAACAGTACCAGATTGAATTCCCGATGTCGGCGGCGCAAGCGGCCGAGGACGCAAAGCTGATCGTTTCGCTGGTCACAGCCGCTTCATCGCTGGATGTTGCGCGCGAGGCCGAGGGATATCTGCGGCCGGGGCAGGTCTTCCTCGACCTGAATTCGGTATCGCCTGGAACCAAGAAGGCAAGCGCTGCAATCGTTGAGCGGACAGGAGCACTCTATATCGACGGCGCGGTGATGGCGCCGGTGCATCCGCGTGGGCTTGCCGTTCCGATTCTGCTTGCGGGAAAGGGCTCCGGTTTGGTGGCCGACCTGCTTGGCGGTTTCGGCATGAATCTTGAGATCGTGGCGGATGAGATCGGCGTCGCCTCGGCCACCAAGATGTGCCGAAGCGTGATCATCAAGGGTATTGAGGCCTTATGCTCGGAGGCATTTCTGGCCGCGCGCGCCTATGGCGTCGAGGGCCGTGTGCTGTCTTCTCTGCATGACACGTTTCCCGGCACGGACTGGCCGCGATTCGCGGGTTACCAGGTGGGAAGGTCGCTCGTCCATGGAAGACGGCGGGCCGCCGAGATGCGTGAGGTTTCTGCCACCGTAAGCGAGGCCGGTATCGCACCGCACATGTCCTCGGCAACCGCATTACGGCAGGATTGGGCGGCGGATCTGTCGGACGCCAATCCGGATCTGAAGGCCAGGAGGGATGCCGAGTGGCTGGATACGCTGGACTTGATTCTGGCGGCCGGCTCTCGCAATGACAGCGCGGTCGATATTTAGTAAAAGGCAACGGTCATTGATCAAAACAGTCTTCTCATTTGAAGAATTGCGGCGGGAAACGAGGATAACGTGACAAGAACAACCAAGGAAAAGGCCGATCCTACGGCCATGCTGCGCAGGGCTATCGAAAGCGGTCACTTCATGCCGAGCCAGCGCCTTGTCGAATCCGAGCTCGCAACGTGGCTGGACACCAACCGCTCCAATGTGAAGCTGGCGCTGGGCAAGCTGGAACAGGAAGGCTTGGTCGTGTCCGAACCAAACCGCGGCGCGCGTGTTCGGGTGATTGCCGAACAGGAGGCGCTTGAAATCCTCCAGGTGCGCGCTTCACTTGAATCGTTGATCGCCAGACAGGCAGCGCTCCGGTCGACGCCCGCGGATCACAAGCGCCTTCGCGAGATACTGCAGAATTTGCGAAGCGCGATCGACAAGGAAGACTTCACGACCTACTCCAGCCAGAATGGCCAGCTTCATGCCGAGATCAGAAAGATCTCGGCGCATGCCACCGCAAGCCGGCTGCTTTCGACGCTGAATTCGCAGATCGTCCGCTATCAGTTCCGAACGGTTCTGTTCCCGGGCAGAATTCATCAATCCATACGCGAGCACACTGAAATCGTGGAAGCGATCTGCGCACGCGATGCCGATCGCGCCGAGAAGGCAATGGGCGACCATCTGGCGAATGTAACGGATACGCTCAGCAAGAGCTTGGCCGCGCTGGCGCAGCACTCCATCTGAGGGGCTCGACCGACGGTTTGGGCAAAATGACTATTTCGGCGTTCGATGCGATCGCTGAAAAATCCGATCCGTGACATCACCCAGTTGTATCCGCCGGGGCGCCTAGCAATGCCTGATAGGCGGCGTTCGGCGATTGACCGGTCAGTTCGTCGCGCGTTGTCGTGCGCACCAGGCTGCCATTGGCCATGACGACGATCCGCTTGCACATGTGGGCAACGACCGCGAGATCGTGGCTGACCATCAGCAGGCTGATGCCGCGTTCGGCGTGAAGTCTCGTCAGCAGATTGAGGATTTCGGCCTGGACCGAAACGTCAAGCGCCGATGTCGGTTCATCGAGCAGCAGGATGCGCGGCTCGACCAGCAGGGCCCGGGCGATGCAAACCCGCTGCCGCTGGCCACCCGACAATTGCCCGGGAAAGCGGAAGCGAACGTTTCGTGCCAAACCAACCGCGTCAAGGCCCTCGGCGATCCTGCGCTCCCTGTCGTCGAAGCCATGGATCACCAGCGGCTCGCGCAGGATGTCGTCGATCGTGTGCGCAGGGTTCAGGGCGGCCAGCGGATCCTGAAAGACAATCTGCAGCAGACGGCGATCGGCGATCGACCTGGCGTTTGACAGTGGCCTACCCAATGCCTCGATGGTTCCGCTCCAGTTGCGATGAATGCCGGCAACGCATTTCAGCAGCGTGCTCTTGCCGCAGCCGGATTCGCCGACGATGCCAACGTTTTCGCCGACCTCGAGGCGAAGCGACACGTCGTCGACGATCGCGGCTCCACCCAGCCGAACCGACAAATTGCGGATCTCCAGCGGCGGAAAACTCACAGCAGCCATGCCGGGTCGCGCTCCAGCGTCGGAAGGATACCGCCGGGATGCGCCAGCGATGGAGTACAAGCCATCAGTCCTCGCGTATAGGGATGCTGGGCATTCTTGTAGCCCTGCTCAGCGGTAAGCGTCTCGACGACGCGGCCGCCATACATGACCAGCATGCGGTCGGCGTAGCCGGCGACCAGATCGAGATCGTGGCTAATGAGAATGAGACCCATGCCGCGACGCTTCACCTGTTCGTCTATAAGTTCAAGTATGTGGTGCTGAACCACGGCATCAAGCGCCGAGGTCGCCTCGTCGGCGATCAGGATTTCAGGCCCGGCTGCGAGCATCATGGCGATCATCACACGCTGCGCCATGCCGCCGGAAATCTCATGGGCGTGGAGGCGGCTGACGCGTGCCGGATCGCGGATGTGGACCTCGTCGAGCAGTTCGACCGCGCGGCGGGCGATCGATCGACGCGGCATGTCCTGATGAATGCGCAGCATTTCGCCGACCTGGTTTCCGATGGTTCGGATCGGATTGAGGCCTTGTCGGGGATCCTGCACGACCATGGCAATGCGACGCCCCCTGATGGCCCGCAATTGCGCACCCGAGAGCGACAGCAAGTCGATATCGCCGAAGCGTGCTCTGCTTGCGGTGACGGTTGCTGCCGGCCCGGCAATGCCAAGCAGCGAACGAACCGTCATCGATTTGCCCGATCCGGATTCGCCGACGATGGCCAGACGTTCGCGGCCAAGAGTGAAGCTTACGCCACGGACCGCTTCCAACGGGCCGGACGGCGACGCAAACCGGACAGCGAGATCCGTCACCTCAAGCAAAGGCCGTCGTGCTGACGTCATCGGGTCACCTCGACCTCGGATCGGCCACGTCACGCAGCGCGTCGCCCAGCAGGTTGAATCCGAAGCTGAACAGAAGGATGGCGATTCCCGGTATCGTCGATATCCACCAGGCGTCGAACAAGACATCGCGGCCGTCGGCAACCATCCCGCCCCATTCCGCCTGTGGCGGTGGCACGCTGGCTCCGAGGAAACCAAGGCCGGACGTGATCAGGATGATGCTGGCGGCATCCAGCGCCGCACGGACGATGGCCGATGGCAGGCAGAGCGGCAGGATGTGACGGAACAGCAGGCGAAGCCTGGAGGCACCCAATGCTTCCGCAGCCAGGAGGAACTCGGCACGCCGATAGACGATCGCCTCGGCTCGGGCAACGCGGGCATAGAGCGGCCAGCCAGTGGCGGCGATTGCAATGACGGCTGTCGACAGGCCCGGGCCAAGCGCCGCGGCAACGGCAATTGCCAGGATAAGGCGAGGGAAAGCCATGAACACGTCGCAGACGCGCATGACCAGCCGGTCGACTGCCGGATAGAGGCCGGCGGCGGCACCAACCAGAATGCCGAAAGGCACAACGAGAGCAAGAACCAGCGCCGCGATCGCCAGGGTCGGCCGGGCGCCAAAGACAACACGCGCAAAGATATCGCGGCCGAGCGTATCGGTCCCAAACCAATGAGCCGACGATGGCGGCTGAATGCGATCCGCGAGAACCTGCCTGGCCGGATCGGCCAGGGGCAGCAGCGGCGCGGCCAGTGCGACCAGGATCATGGCAGAGACGATCAGCAGGCCGATGGTGCCTGTCCTGTTGCGCAGGAGCCTGACGGCCGCTCTCGAGACCAGGCCGATGCGCGCCTGCGATCTCGACCGGGGATCGTCGTCGACCAGCCATGCGGCCATGGCGGAGAGTGATCTCATCTCACCCTCGCGCGCGGATCGAGGCGTGACTGGGCAAACTCGGCCAGCATGTTCAGCAGCAGGAACAACGCGCCGATGATCAGGGTGCTGGCCAGCACCGCACGCATGTCTGCCGCAAACAGCGACTGGGTGATGTAGAGGCCAAGCCCTGGCCAGGCGAACACGGTTTCGGTCAACACCGCCCCCTCGAGCAGCGAGGCGTAGGTGAAGGCAATGACCGCCAGGATGGGCGCAAGAGCGTTCGGCACGGCGTGCCGCCAGAGGATTGCGGCTTCCGACAGGCCCTTGAGCCGCGCGACGTTGATATAATCCTGCCGGAGCTGCCACAGCAGGAAACCGCGGGTCGTGCGGGCTATGTCGCCCACGGCGACAAGGCCAAGCAACAGACCGGGCAGCGCGATGTGCGAGACGGCATTGGCAAAGGCGTGCCAATCGCCTGCAAGGGCCGTGTCGACAAGAACCATGCCGGTCCTGTCCGCGATCGTGTATTGATAGGCGATATCGAGACGGCCCGGGCCGCCAACCCAATTGAGGCGCGCGTAAAAGACGAGAAGCCCGACCAGCCCCAGCCAGAAGATCGGCACGGAGTGACCAAACAACGAGACGGCCCGCGTCAACTGATCGGGCCACTTGCCTGCATAACGGGCGGACACCATGCCGAGCGGCAGGCCGCAACCCACTCCGATGATGATCGCCACCGTAGCCAGTTCGAGCGTTGCGGGAAAGAAGCGGGCGATATCGTCGGCGACCAAATTGCCGGTCGTCGTAGAGACCCCGAAATCGCCTCGAAGCATATCGCGGCAGAACAGGATGAATTGTTCCAGCAGCGGCCGGTCGAGATGCAGGTCGCGGAAAGTCTGATCGTACAGCGCCTGCGGAGCATGGTCGCCAATGACCCTCAACACAGGGTCGATCGGCAGCAACCGACCTACGGCGAAGGCGACGAAGAGCAGGCCGGACAACACCACAATGACGGTGGAAGCTGTTGAAACCGACGCGCCGACCCAGGACCGGACAAGGTTTTGGCGGCCGCCGGGAGCAGAGCGCTCCTGGCTCGAAGCTTCCAGATCAAGGGTCATGATACGGTCCCGTATGATTTCGGTTGCAGGCCGTGGGGCTGGCTCACTTCTGGTAACGGCGACTCGATCAGGCGGCGGCAATCGCCGCCTTGGCCTTTGCGGCCAAGGTGATGCCGACATCCTCGACAGCCCGCGCCGCGCGCTTATTGATGGCTTCGGAGACAAGGACGCCGTCGACGAAATCCCGATCGGTCGCATAGATTGCGGTTGGCAGCGCGAAGGCCTCGAAGAAGGCGAACAGCGGGCGCATCTGATGTTCGACGATCAAGGCATGCCTCTCGCCGCCGCCGGTGGCGACCAGAAGCACGGGCTTTCCGCGTAGCGCGCCGGGATCCATCAGATCGAAGAAATGCTTGAAGAGGCCGGTATAGCTGCCCTTGTAGGTCGGTGAACCGACCACCAGCACATCGGCAGCGACAACGCTTTGCAGGACATGCCGGGCTTCCGGGCCAAGCTCTCCCGGCGATTTCGCGCCGCCAAAAGTCGGGCCGAGATCCTCGACGTCATACGTTTCTGCCGAAAGCCCGTACCGATGCGAGATATCCCTCACCACCCGGTCAACGAACGCACGCGTTTTGGACGGGCGCGTGAAATTACCGGAGAAGCCGACGACTGCCGGTTCGGACATGATCACCGTCTCCTTGCATGATCTCGCGGACATGAGCCTTGGTCGCCGATCAGCCCACACGGCGGGCCGCTGCGCCGAGCGTTCAACCACCCACCGCAGAATAGCGCAGTGTCAGCAATATTGATAACAATTTTGATTTCAAAAGCGACGATTGAAACGCAAGCCCGTACCAATCCATCGCGGTCACGTGGATTTTGCTGCTACCATCGGCCAAACCCGCGCAAAAGCACCCTGAATGCCAGACAAGACGAGCATTCGCCGTCAAACGCCATAATCGCTTCAGGCTGCCGTTTCGACCTCGACGCCTGCAACGAGCGAGGCGGCCGAAGTCCCCGCGATGCGCCCGAAGACGGCGCCGGAGGTGAGGCCGCTGCCGCCAGGATAGTTGAAATAGAAGATTCCGCCGACCAGCTCGCCTGCGGCGAACAGACCCGGAATGGGCTTGCGAGCCACATCGAGGACGCGCGACTGGCCGTCGATCGACAGGCCGCCAAAGGTGAAGGTGATGCCGCATGTGACGGCGTAGGCTTCGTAGGGCGGCTGATCGAGGCGGTTCGCCCAGTTGGACTTCGGCACCGCCAAACCTCGCGCAGCGCGCCCGTCCTTCACATTCGGGTTGAACGCGACATCGACATCGACAGCATCGTTGTAGGCATTGATTTCCGCCAGCGCCCGTCCGGCATCGACATCGTCCAGCTTGCCGACAAGTTCTTCCAGACTCGACGCGGTGACCTTGGTCACCTGCTTGATGCGGTACTCGTCGCGCAGCAGATGCGAGACCTTGCTGTCGAATATCTGCCAGGCGAACTGGCCAGGCTGCTCGAGGATGACGCGGCCGTATTTGGCATAGGTGTAGTTGCGGAAATCGGCGCCTTCGTCGACGAAGCGGCGCCCTTGCCCATTGATCATGATGCCGAAGGGATAGCTGTGTTTCTGGAAATTGTCGCCGACGGCAAGATCGCCGTAATCGGGGGCGTTGCGCTCCCAGCCAACGGCATGGCAGCCTGACCAGTTGCCGCAAGCGGCGGCGCCGATTTCGAGCGCCATCCGCAAGCCATCCCCCTGGTTGAACCGTGTGCCACGGACCTTGGCAAGATCCCAACCCGCGCCGAGGTAGCGCGTACGCCATTCCGGATTTGCCTGGAAGCCGCCGGCGGCAAGCACCACGGCCCGCGCATCGATGGTGAAGGTCCGTCCGCCATGTCGAACGGCAACTCCGGTGACCGCATCGTCGACACGCACCAGCCGTTCCGCGCGGCACTCATGGATTATCTCGATCCCCGAACGCCGGCAGGCGGCGGTAAGCGCTTCGACCAGGCCCGGCCCACCGCCCCAGGCCTCGACGGTAAGTCCGCCCCAGAATTTGAACCGGCCGTCGATCTTGAATGCCTGGCGGCCATAGATGGGGGCGAAACGAACACCCTTTTCTCGCATCCACAGCAGCGTCGGAAAGCTGCGGTTGACGAGCAGTTCGGACAATTCCGGACTGGTGCGATACTGAGTGACGCGGCCGATATCGTCGAAGAAATTGTCGGCCGTGTACTGACCGAAATCGGTGCGGTCCTTCTCCTCCTGCGACAGGTCGGGCATCAGGCGCGAAAGATCATCGACACCATTGTAGACCACCCGCATCGCGCCGGCGGTGAAGCGGGTGTTTCCGCCGCTCTCTTCTTCCGGAGCGACTTCGAGCACCGCGACGCTGGCACCACCCTCGCGTGCCGCCAGCGCCGCGCAAAGTGCCGCGTTGCCGGCCCCGACCACAACGACATCGAATTTCCTGTTCATTGCATCCTCTTCGAATTCATCTCAAGCAGCGGAAAGCCCAAATGCCGACAATTGTATACCGTTGTGTTCAATTCGCAAGCGCAGTCGACAATGGGACTCAAATCGGCGATGCATGGACACCTGTCATGGAATACCGAAATGCTCACTCCCCTCACCGAAGACGATTTGCGAAAGCACGGACGAGGCGAAGCCATAGCCCTGCGCCTGCGCGATGCCATCTGCGACGGGACGCTGCGGCCAGGCGATCGTCTGGTGGAAGCTGGCGTCGCCAAGATGCTGGGCGTGAGCCGAACTCCCTTACGCGAGGCGATCGAGAAGTTGCTCGTCGAAGGCCTGCTGTCGAACAGTCCGAGCCGTGGCGTCGTCGTGACGGAACTCAGCCGATCGCAAGTCATCCAGATCTACGCGCTTCGCGGCGTACTTGAGGGTGCCGCGGCAGGCTTTGCCGCACAGCATGCGTCACAGGCCGAGATCGATGAACTGGTGAGCATCCATGAAACCCTGGGCACTCTCCTCGACGCTCCCGACCGCCTGTTGAAGGCGAACCGGCGCTTCCACAACGCCATCCATTCCGCTGCCCACAACCAGTACCTGATCGAGGCGACGAGCCGTTTGGCCGATGCGCTGAGCCTGCTGCCGGGCACGACCTATTCCGCGGCCGGCCGGCCCCAGGCGGCACAGGCCGAGCATGGGGCAATCATCGATGCGATCGTGCGTCGCGATGCAAAGGACGCCGAGATCAAGGCGCGCGAACACATCGAGAGTGCCCGGCGTGTGAGATTGCGCCAGCTTTTCGGCGGCGACGAATAGTCAGGCCTGCGCGGCCCTCCCCCTTGGCGAAGCTTGCACATCTGGCGGCATGGTCGCCGCCAATCAGGTGTTGGGCTAAAGGGTCAGCTTGCCGCTGGCAACCACCACGCCGCGTCCATGAACCTTTACCGAATCGCCGTGGACCTCGACCTGGATGACGCTGGTTCTACCCATTGCCGTACCTTGTTCGATCCGGATCTTGCCCGGCAGGGCGAGGCCGTTCGTCACCAGGTGCGAGGCAAGCGGGCCGGCCGCCGTACCGGTGGCGGGATCTTCCGAAATACCCACCGTCGGATTGAAGAACCGGGCGTAGGCATGGGCACCGGCCTGGCGAGGGTCAAGGCTGAAGACGTAGCAACCCTCCCCGTCGACGCTCTTTAGCGCCGAGAACAGCGCCTTGCTGTCGGGCTGGATGCGGTCGATGGTGTCGCGATCCCGAACCGGCACCAGCAGATGTCCAGCACCGGTGGAGATGACCTGGCAGGGTGCCCGATCGACAGCCAGATCGGCAACCTTTAGCCCGAGCGACGCCGCTAGCTTTTCGAAATCATGAAGTATTCTTCCGGCGACGGGCGCCTCCTGGTCCATGATGACGTTTTCGAGTTGCCCGCCGACCTTCGAGATCGACAGCGGCAGCACGCGATCGCCAATCTCCTGATGGAAAGTCGTCTCGTCCGTCTCCAGCGCCAGCCTGCCCGACTGCCCGAGCCACCACCATGCGCCGAGCGTGTTGTGACCACCCGCGCCGAAGACCTCGACGCCCGAGGTCGTGAAGGACCGCAGCCTCCAATCGGCGTCTGGACGTGTGGGCGGCAGAATGAACGTCGTTTCCGACTGGTTGAATTCGCGCGCGATGCGCTGGAACAGATCGAGGGGCAGCTCCTCAGCGCAGTCCACCACAGCGAGAGGATTGCCGGTCAACGGCTCCACGGCAAAGACGTCGACAAGATGGAATGGAAGGATCCTGCGTTTGGCGGCCATCGGTGTTTCCTTCCAGAAAAATTTCGTAAGCGTTGAAGCCAGAGCGGACCACCGCCTCGAGCCGTCCTATGCGGCAGCGGCCGATTGGAACGCGATCCGGCTATGGGTCCAGGCCTCTCATGCATATTGCGTACGACGGTATACTGTGGAACACAATAGGCAGTCGATCAGGCGTGGCCCGATCGAAGATGAGATTGCCAGTGCGACGGGCCGCAAAGTCTGCGGTCGCCGGCGCGATTCATGACGTCTCGCTCGCCGAATAATCTCGCCCAACCGCGTGATGCATTTTTTGCCCTCGCGGCTTCGATTTCTCGCATCGTTCGTTCTTCGACTTTTCGGCAGCGACGCCTAGTCCACGGGTCAAAATTGGAACGTGATTTCATAATGACAGCGATTCTGAAATCAAAATTGTTATCAATATTGACAACATTATTTCATTGTCCGATAGCCTGTAACGACGGGCATGCACATGAGGATCAGGGCGGCCATGCCGCCTGCAACATCTTTGGAGAGTGGACATGCAGAATCTTCGATCATTACGATCGCCAACCGCATCGGGTACCGGAATTCGTGCCGGCCGGCGCTCCCTGTTGAAGTCGGCCATTGTGGCACTTCTCCTGGCGGGTTCGTCGGCAATGGTTGTCGGGATGAACCCCGCCCATGCCGGAACTCCGCCCGACACGCTCGTCATCGCCAAGTACATCAGCGATCTCATCACGCTCGATCCGGCGGAGGTCTACGAGGCCACGGGCGGCGAGCTGGTCAACAACATCTACGAACGCCTGCTCACCTTCGACCCCAGCGACTTCTCGAAGCCGGTGGGTGGCGCCGTCGAATCATGGAAGATTTCCGACGATGGCCTGACCTATACGTTCAAGATCAGGAACGGCCTGGCTTTCGCTTCGGGCCGCCCGTTGACCGCTGGCGACGCCGCCTTCTCGCTGCAGCGTGTGATCGATCTGGCTAAGACGCCGGTTTTCTACCTCACGCAGTTCGGCTGGTCCAAGGACAACATCAAGGACCGGGTCAGCGCACCGGACGACAACACGCTCGTCCTCAAGGTCGACAAGCCCTACGCGCCGGACCTGTTCCTGAAGGTCCTGTCTTCGACAGTCGCGTCGGTGGTCGACAAGCAGGAAGTGCTTTCGCACCAATCGGGAGACGACCTTGGCTACGCCTGGCTGAAAACCCATACCGCAGGCTCAGGCCCCTACCAGCTTGTGGTGTGGAAGCCGAATGAGGCGGTGGTGCTGGCTGCCAATCCTCACTACAAGCGCGAGACCGTGGCGCTCAAGAACGTCATTCTGCGCCATGTCCCGGAAGCGGCGACGCAGCGCCTGCTACTTGAGAAAGGCGACGTCGACGTCGCCCGCAATCTGACCGCCGATCAGATCCGGTCGCTCTCGACCAATGCCGAGATCAAGATCATCTCGTCGCCGAAGACGGATGTCGCCTATATCTCGCTCAACCAGGCGGTTGAACCGCTGAGCAATCCGAAGGTCCAGCAGGCATTGCGCTGGGCCATCGATTATGAGGGCATCACCGGCGATATCCTGAAGGGTCAGTCCATCGTCCACCAGAGTTTCTGGGGAACGGGTTCGGGCGGCTCGCTCGACGAAAACCCTTACAAACTGGATATCGACAAGGCGCGCTCGCTCCTGACGGAAGCCGGCTACAAGGACGGCTTCACGCTCAAACTCGACGTGTCCAGCCGCTCGCCGGACAAGGAGGTGTCGCAGGCGCTTCAGGAGACATTGGGCAAGGCCGGCGTGAAGGTCGAGCTGAACACGCTTGATCGGGCCCAGCTTCAGACGCGGTTCCGCAGCCGCCAATTCGACGCCGTCTTCTTCGGCTGGTCGCCCGACTATCTCGACATCCATGCGAGCGCGGCCTTCTTCACCATCAATTCCGACGATTCCGACAAGTCGGATAACAAGAATGCGGCCTGGCGCACCCACTGGCTGATCCCTCAACTCAGCGAAAAGACGCGCTCGGGATTGCTTGAGCGGGATCCGCAAAAGCGCGCGGCCATTTACAACGACCTGCAGGCCGAAGTCCGCGACAACTCTCCCTTCATCGTCATCTATCAGCAGTTGGGACAGGTTCCGGTGCGCGCCGACGTCAAGAACTTCATTCCTGGTCCGAGCTGGGACACCCCGGTCTACTGGCGCACATCCAAGAATTGAAGGCTGATCGGGCCGGATCGATCGAGATCCGGCCCGGCGCTGGTCAGTCAGCCGGCAAGACAGGAAGCGGGAAACCATGTCGAAAAAACCCATCCTTTTCAATCTGTTCGAAATGAACAACCGGACGGGGGATTCCCATGGGCTTTGGCGGCACGCGGACAGCAAGCACCATCACTACAATGACATTGGCTTCTGGGTGGAAATCGCCCAGAAGATCGAGCAAGGCGGTTTCACATCGCTGTTCCTGGGTGATTTCTTCGGAGCCGCCGATGTCTATCGGGGAACGCCGGAAGCGGCGATCCGCCACGCGACCCAGTTTCCGTCCAACGACCCGTCCCTAATCATTCCGTCAATGGCCGCGGCCACGACCTCGCTTGGATTCGTCACCACGATATCGACCACCTATGAACATCCGTTTCTCGTCGCGCGGCGGCTCTCGACCCTCGATCATCTGACGCGCGGACGCATCGCGTTGAACGTGGTCACATCATATATCGCCAGTGCCGCACGTTATTTCGGGCTCGACCAGCCCATCGAACATGACAAGCGCTACGCCATGGCTGATGAATTCCTGTCGGTCTGCTACAAGCTCTGGGAGGCGAGTTGGGACGATGATGCGATCCGTTTCGATGTCGAAAACAACATTCACATCGATCCCTTGGGCGTTCATGCGATCCACCATCAAGGCGAATTCTTCAAAGTGAACGGACCGCATGTTTGCGAGCCTTCGCCGCAGCGAACGCCGGTGATCTTCCAGGCCGGCAGCTCGAAGGCAGGCCGCGATTTCGCCGCCCGGCATGCCGAATGCGTCTTCGTGCAAGGCCGCACGGTCACCGCGGTCAAGGAGAACATCGCCGCCATCCGCCAGCGGGCCACCGATTTCGGCCGCAACCCTGCCGACATCCTGATGTTTTCGCAGCAGACGGCGATCGTAGCACCGACGCGGGCCGAGGCGCAGGACCGGTTTGAGGACTATGCGCGCTACCGTACTGCCGATTCCGCACTGGCACAGTATTGCGGATCATCGGGATATGACCTTGCTGCTCTCGATCCCGATTCCGTGCTGACCTTCATGCGTACCGAAGCCAACCAGTCACGCGCGGCGCAATACACGACACAGTCGGACCGCGCGTACACGGTGCGCGAGGTCATCGCCGATGTCGGCCGTTTCGGATCCGGCATTCTTGTCGGCACGCCGATCGATATCGCCGACCGGCTGGAAGCCATCATGGACGAAACCGGACTGGACGGCTTCAACTTCAATTCCATCGTCACGCCGGCCACGATTTTCGATTTCGTCGACCAGGTGATCCCCGAACTGCGCAATCGGGGGCGTATCGCCGCCCCTGCAACCGGCACGCTCCGTGAAAGCCTGTTCGGAGCTGGACACGCCCGGATCGACCCCACCCACCCGGCACGGCAAACGGCCTCGTAGGCGATCGCTGCCAGCCGGCTCATATCATGTCGGGCGGACCGAAGGTCTTCTTGTCCGGATGCGGATCACAAGGCAGCGGTCACTGCGTCGTTCCTCCCTGCGCGGCACGTGCCGTTGCTTCTCGCATAATGGATGCAATCATCTCTGCCACCTGGCGGGTGTCCCAGTAGACGCGCGCCTCGTACATTCGTTCGCCTCGCACGCCGAACCGGTCAACGCCTGTCCAGCTAACCGGTTGGCCGGCGACAGTGGCGTTGGCGCGCCACTCGACAAGCACGCTGTCGCCGGTCGGAGCCCAGCGTATCACTGAGACAGTCAGGTCAGGAAGCCGCGCCAGAACCTCGGCAAAGTGGGCGACCACGCCTTCACGACCCGCCGGTTCGGTCATAGGCGGGATCGGATTGCGCGTGTCCTCGTGCATCAGGCTTCTTATGCCTTCCAGGTCAGGCTTGGCCCAGACGGCGGAGAACCGGTCGACAGCCGCGTAGGCATCCTTCATTGGATCTCCGTCGGTGGGGTGAATGTCTCATGTGAATTTTTGAGAATAGCTGTGCCTAATCGACAAGCCTGACCTCCTCATCGGGGCGACGCCCAGGATGTCTGCGCGATGCAGCGCTGCATCCGCATCAGCTTCGGATCGGGCACGCAGGTGGTCGCGGCCCCGCCTTGACTGTGATAACTCGCCGAACAGTGACCCCAGGCACCGGAGCGCTCAAGCCACTGATCCAGATGCTCTTTTGGGGGTTCCCGAGGGGGGCGAACTCGTTTTGCGGCTGGCGCGAGGGCACCATCACCTTTGGTGGCGGCCGTCGAAGCAGTCTATGTAGCTGATGAACTTGAAGTTTCGCACCCACTGGTCAATGCCGAGCAGGTTGAAGTTGGTGGCCGAGATAAAACAGATCGGCCGTTCGTTGCGGTGCATGACGACGCGCAGGTCGGACACGTTGCGAATTGTTTTAATTGTCTCTCCCCCTCAATTCTATGCCCTCAAGCGGGCCCGGCACGTCCACCCGGCTACGCGACCAGGGCGCGCCGGCGCGGCTGCGGACCCGAACGGGGAATAGCCCGCTCGTTACGATGACAGCGCCCCTCGGATAGCCCTGACCGCCGCCAGCGCTGTCCGCATCCGCGCCGTGCTGACGAATTCCGGCCAGCTCGACAGAACAACCGCCGCGAAATCCGCCACCGGGTCGATGTAGATCAGTTGTCCGAAGACGCCGCGGGCCATATAGGCGCCGCGTGCGGTATCCTCGATCCAGAACTGATTGTGATATGCGCCGGCGGGCAGAACCTCTTGATAGATGCCGCCGAAGAGTGTTGGATCAGCACCGAACCGTGTCCCGGCAATCCACTCGGTCGACACGATACGCCGGCCGTCGATCTCGCCGCCGCGAAGATGCAGCAGGGCGAAACGAGCATAGTCGCGAAGAGTCGCATTGAACCCGCCGTCACCCAAAGCATAGCCGGCAGCGTCCACGGTGAAATAGGCGTCTTCCTCCGCCCCCATCGGCGCCCACAATTCACGGCTGACGAGTTCTGCAAGCGGGGTAGCGGCGGCGCGCTGTAGAACGAAGGACAGGACATCCGTCTCGATCGAGCGATAGCGAAAGGAGGTACCGTGCGGGCACTCCAGATCCTTCAAAGACAGGATCAGGTCCCAGACATGCGTGGGCCAGTTCGGGTTCCAACGGTCCTTCCAGCCACTGGCGGCATCCAACTGCGCCATGTGGGAATCGAGCGCGGTATAGGTCTCGTCAAAGGCCACGCCGCTGGTCATGTCGAGCACGTGCTGGACGGTCGCGTCGCGGTAGGCCGTCGCCTCCAGCTCCGGCAGATAGTGCGTCAGGGACGCGGCCGGGTCGACCACTCCGTGGCCGATCAGGATGCCCGCCACGGTGCCGACGACCGACTTGGCGACCGATTGCGACAGGTGCTGGGTATGCGGTGTCATGCCGTTCAGGTAGCGCTCGGCGACGATCTTGCCGCCGTGGAGCACCAGGAGGCCATCGGCATAGCTCGTCTCGAGGAAGCTGCCAATGGTATAGGCCTGCCCCTCCGCCGCGAAGGGAATGGCGTCGATATCCCGCAGATCGACCGGCAGCAGGCTTGCCGGCCCCGCTCCGCGCCAGACCTGCGTGGTCGGCAGCAGGTCCCGGACGTGCTGGAAGGTCCAGCGGTTCCAGGGCGCGCGGTCCCAGTCTTGCCTTCGAATGAGAGAATTGCCGGGTGCAGTCGGATCACGGAATGGCGGAATAATGGTCATGCATGGTCCGTTCGCGGTTGGGAATGGATCAATCGTTACGGCGCAGATAGCTGCCGCCGACGAATTCTCCGAAGAGGGTGCCCATGTCGCTCATCATGGCGAAGTTACGCTTGGCCTTCGGCCCGAGTTTGGTGGCAATGGCGTCGATGAGCAGATTGAGCACGACACTGAGGCTTGCCGTAGAATCCCAGAAGGTTTTCACATGCGTATGCGCCTCGAAGACGAAGCGCGTATAGGCAAAGCCCCAGTGACTGAACTTGTCGGTGACGATGACCAGCGGCATGTCGATCGACTTCAGCTTCTCGACCAGCTTGATGCCGCGCGTCGCGTAGGAGGCCGTGTCAATGAGGACGACGGCGCTCTGTTTGGAATCTGCATTGATGATCTCGCCGAATGTGCCCGAGGCGTTGTCGATGAAAATGACGTTGGAACGCGCCCAAAGCAGGCGGCTGGCGAAATCCAGCGCCAGGCCCTTCGACGCCTGGAAACCGACGACATAGATGGTGCGCGCCTTCACCAGCAAGCTCGCCGCCTCGTCCCACACTTCGGACGTGGTCAAGGCATAGGCCTTCACGATGGCATCCAACTCCAGCCGCAGGCTTTCCTGCAGCATCTGCTGCCGGCCTTCGCGCATCTGAAAGCGGGCCATGTAGTCGTCGATTTCGCTGTCCTTCTCCGTGACCGCCACGCGCAATCGATTCTTGAGGTCGCGCAGGTTTTCGAAGCCGAGGCCGCGAACGAACCGCGTGACGGTCATCTCGCTGACGCCGACCGCCTGCGCTATGCTGCTGCCCGTCTCGAAGGGCAAGATCTGGATATTGTCCAGGATATAGGCCGCAAGGCTTTGCTCCGAGGGCGAAAACCCGGACATGCGGTCGCGCAGGATCGCTTCGATGTCGATCTTCTCGTCAACGCCGTTTGATCCCTTGGCATCCTTGCCGCTTCGTGCTTTCGCCACAGTGACAGACTCCTAGAAATTGCCGGCGTGAATGGCCGGACGCCCCTGTCCCCAGATGCCGGGAGCGCTTTCTACCTCTTCCTCGATTTGCCGCGCAGCCGCAAGCAGCAGGTCTTCCCGGCCAAAGCGGGCCACGAGCTGGATACCGATGGGCAGGCCATCCCGGCTGCGCCCGAGCGGCAGGGATATGGCGGGCTGTCCCGTCGCATTGAACAGCGCCGTGAACGTTTCCTTGGGCGCCAGATCGTTGAACACGCCAACCACGTCGATGCCGGCGCGATTGGGATCGAAGGAGCCGATCGGTTCCGGCAGCATGGCGTTGGTCGGTGTCAGCAGGAGATCATATCCGGCAAGGAAGCGCCCGACCAGCCGCGTCACCCGATCACAGACGGCCAGCGCGTCGATAAGCTGTGCGCCGCTGATGCCGAGTCCCCAGCGACAAAGAGCATATACGCTTGCGCCAAGCGTTGCCTCCAGCGAGCGGTTCATATGCCGCGCCATGGCCGGCATATGCGCGGCGGCATCCGCTGCCCAGATGACCTTCTGCGCATGCAGGAAGGCGCGATAGTCGAAGTCCGGCGATGCTTCCTCGACATGGTGACCGAGGAATGCCAACCGTTCCGCGGCAGACCTTGTCGCTGCCGCAACCTCCGGGTGGAGCTGGACGCCCGACCACGACTTTGTGCACAAAGCGATCCGCAGCCCCTGCGGCGTGCGCTGCATGGCATCGCGATAGATGCCCGCGGGCGCTGCGATTTCATAGCCGTCGCCGGCATCGGGACCGTGGCACAAGTCAAGCAGCATAGCCGTATCGCGGACAGAGCGGGTGAGCATGAAGGCCGTTGCGAGGCCCAGGAGCGGGGCGTTCGCATTCGGAGAGCCCGTGACCCGGCCGCGTGAAGGTTTCAGACCGATCAAGCCGCAGAACGCGGCCGGGTTGCGGATCGATCCGCCGCCGTCGCTGCCTTGCGCGAAAGGCACGATGCCCGCGGCAACGGCGGCCGCCGCCCCGCCGCTGGAGCCGGCAACGCCACGTTCCGGGTTCCACGGATTGCGGGTGGCGCCATAGAGTGGCGATTCCGTCGCCGCCGGCACGCCGAATTCGGAACTGGCCGTGCGTCCGGCATTGACCAGGCCGCCCTTGCGCAAACGCACCCAGTAGACGGCATCGTGGCCGGCGCTGAACCCCTGTGCAAGGCGGCTGCCGAACTCGGCGGGCCGGCCCGCCTCGATGGGAAAGTCCTTGGTCAGGATGGGAATGCCGCCGAAGGGGGTGGCGGACGCCGCCTCCGGCAGACTTTCCAGCGCGTCCGGATAGAGTTCGATGACGGCGTTCAGCGCAGGGTTCACCGCCGCGACGGCCTGTTCGACGCATCGGCCAAGTTCCCTCGGCGTAACCTTGCCCTTCGCCAGCAGGCGGGCGAGGCTGGTTCCGTCTTGGGCTGCATATTCATCAAGTCGCACGGGTCGCCACCGGTTGTGAATGGGGGATTGTCTGGGTCATCGGCAGCCGGGGCAGCGAACCGACCAGCGCTTGCGTATAGGGGTGTTGCGGTGTGGACAGAACCTGCTGCGCCACGCCTTGCTCGACGACGCGCCCGGCCTTGAAGACATAGACGCGCTGGCAAAGGCTGCTCACCACGGCGAGATCGTGCGAAATGTAGAGCAGCGTCAGCGAGCGCTCGCGCTGGAGCCGCACGAGCAGTTCCAGGATCTGCGCCTGCGTCGTGACATCGAGCGCCGAGGTGATTTCGTCCGCGATGAGAAGCTGCGGCTTCAGCGCCAGCGCCCGTGCAAGGCCAACGCGCTGGCATTGCCCGCCGGAAAGCTGCTGCGGCCTGCGATCGCGCAGGCTGCTCGGCAATTCCACCATCTCCAGCAACGCATCGGCTTCTTTCCGCGCCGCTTTTCGGTCCGCGATGCCATGCCGCCAGATCGGCTCCGCGACGGCCTCGGCAATCGTCAGGCGCGGATTGAGCGAATCGTACGGGTTCTGGAACACCATCTGCACGCGGCGGCGGAACGCCGTCAGCGCCTCGCCAGCGAGCGCCCCGACATCATGTCCGTCCAGACGGATCGCGCCGCCGCTCGGCGTGTTCAGGCGAATGATCGACCTGGCGAGCGTGCTTTTGCCGGAACCGCTTTCGCCGACGATGCCGACCCTTTCGCCCGTATTGATCTCAAGATCGACGCCGTCGAGGGCGCGGAAGGAATTGTTGCTTCCGAAGCTGCCGAGCAGACCCTGCCCGACGGGAAACACCACCGAAAGGTTTTCGACGCGAAGCAGCGATGTTCCCCGATCCGGGCTGCCGGCCGTGCCATAGCTCTTGCGGCCGGGCTGGGATTCGATCAGCAGTCTTGTATAGGCGTGGCGCGGCCGGTTGATGACGTCGTCGATCGGCCCCCGCTCCACCACCTCGCCATTGCGCATGACCACGACCTGCGAGCAGATATCCGCGATGACGCCGAGATCGTGCGAAATGAGGATCATCGCCAGCCCGGTCTTGCGGTTGAGCTCCTTGAGCAACTCAAGAATGCGGGCCTGCACGGTGACGTCGAGGGCGGTCGTCGGCTCGTCGGCGATCAGCAGCTTCGGTTGGCAGCCGATGGCGGCGGCGATCATCGCCCGCTGTTTCATACCGCCCGAAAATTCATGCGGATAGGAGCGCGCACGCTTTTCCGGTTCGTGGATACCGACGTTTTCCAGCAGCTTGACCGCCCGCTGCAGGCCTTCGCGTTTGCCGATGCCGAGATGCCGGATCATCGGCGCCGCGACCTGCTGGCCAATGCGGCGCAGCGGATCGAGATGCGATGCCGGGTTCTGGAAAATCATGCCGATGTCGCGGCCGCGAATGGCGCACAGTTCTTCCTCCCCAAGCGCCAGAAGATCCTGCCCATCGAGCGCCACCGAACCTTCGGCGCGCGCCGCGCCGGTCAGCAGCCGCATGATGGCACGGCAGGTCACTGACTTGCCCGAGCCGCTTTCGCCGACGATGCCGAGGATCTCTCCCGGCTGGAGTGTGAAGGAAACGCTCTTGACGGCCGCAAAGCCGCCGAAGCTGACGGAGAGGCCCTTGACGTCAAGCAGCGCCGGCTTGCCGGTTTTCAGCCCGCTCATGCCGTAATTCCATTACGATGTATCTGTCCCAGCCGATCACCGAGCAAAGCAAAGCCGAGGCCGAGCGAAATCGCGGCGAGACCGGGGAACAGGCATATCCACCAGGCTTGCTGCACGAATGCCTGTCCGTCGGCGATCATGACGCCCCATTCGGCCAGTGGCGGCTGCGCACCAAGGCCGAGGAAGCCGAAGCTCGCGCCGGCCAGCATGACGAGCACCGCATCGCTGACCGCGTAGGCGATAACGGGGCCTATGGCGTTCGGCAACACATGGTGGCCGAGTATGGCGGCCGGCGAATAGCCAAGGCACTTGGCGGCCTGGATATACTCGCTTTCCCGGATCGTCAGCACCTGCGCCCGCACCAGGCGCGCGTAGCTGACCCAGCCGACAAGCGTCAGCGCCAGGATGAAGTTGAGGAGGCCCGGCCCGAGCACGCCGACGATGGCCAGCACCAGTACGAAGAAGGGGAACGCAACCGTGAGGTCGTAGATGCGCATGAACACATTGTCGACCACACCACCGAAATAGCCGCTCAGCAGCCCGATGGTCGTGCCGATCAGCAGCGGCGGAAGCACGCCGGCCACGCACAGCAGCAGATCGACGCGGCTTGCGAAGAGAACCCGCGAGAAGACGTCGCGGCCGACCTGGTCCGTGCCGAACCAATGGTCCGCGCTCGGCGGCGAGAGCATGTTCATGATGTCGATGGCATCGGGGTCATAGGGCGCGATCATCGGAGCCGCCAGCCCCAGCACCAGCCATCCGAGCAGGACGACGAGCGCGACCAGCATGATGGGCGTGATGCGGCGGAAGGAGGGCGCGGTCCGCGCCAGAACGGGGCTTTCAGCCATGTGCGATCTCCTCAGAGCCGGACGCGCGGATCGATGAAGGCGGTGAGCAAATCCACGACCAGCGTGATCAGGACAGTCGAGACCGCGAAGACCAGAGTAAGCCCCTGCACGACGTAGTAGTCGCGGCCAAGCAGCGCATTGACCATCAGAGTGCCGAGGCCCGGCACCGCATAGACGGTTTCGACGATGATCGCGCCACCGATCATGAAGGCCACCATGACGCCGAGCAGGTTAAGTGTCGGCAGCACGGCGTTCGGCAGCATGGTCTGCCAGAAGATCTGCCGTTCCGTGGCGCCCTGCGCCCGCGCTGCCGTGACGAAATCGGCCGTCGTCTTCTCGATGAGGGCGGCGCGCAGGCTCTGCGTCAGGACCGGCACCAGCCAGATGGCCGTCGACACCGCAGGCAGGAAGAGGTGATGGAGATGCCCGGCGAAACCCGTGCCGTAGCCCGACACAGGGAACCAGCCGAGGCTGACGCCGAAGAAGCGCGACATCATGATGCCCAGCCAGAACACCGGAATCGTAAGGCCGGCAATGCCCACTAGCCGAATGATCTGGTCGGCGACGCCGCCGGGCCGGCGCGCACCAAGGATGGCGAGCGCGACCGTCGGCGGGATGGCGAGGCAAATGACGTAGACGGTCAGGAACAACGTCGGCCACATGAACTGTTCGATAAGCTGGCTGACCGGCCGCTGAAAGCGCAGCGACAGGCCGATATCACCCGAAAGCAAGTTTGCGAGATAGGTCAGGAACTGCCGCCAGAGCGGCAGGTCGAGCCCATATTGCGTGCGGATCGCCGCGATGGTTTCAGCACTCGCCCTGTCCCCGGCAAGAAGCCGGGCGGGATCGCCGGGGGCCATGTGCACCAAAAGGAACGTCACGAGGCTGATACCGGCAAGCACACCGATCAATTGCAGCAGTCGCCGCGCGATGAGTTGCAGAAGGGGCAATCCGGTTCTCCGGTTCGAGCGTCAAGGGCGCGCCGCTGTCGGGACGCTCTTGAGGCGGCTCACTGGCCGATAGAGGTTTCTTCCAGCGTCCATTGCAGCGCAGGCGTCAGCTTGAGACCATGGAGACGCTTGGAATAGGCAACCGCGTTCGGCGCATAATAGAGCGGGACCTGCGCGACCTCTTCGGTGGTGATCTTCTGAATCTCCTTGTAGATTTCCGCGCGCTTGGCTTGATCGGCCTCCTTGGTGCCCTGCTCCACGAGCGCGTCCACCTTCGGGTTGGCATAGAAGGTGTTGTAGGAGTTCGAGCCGCAGGATCCGCACACGGCCCAGCGCACTGCAAGGTCGGGATCGGTGGTCTCGTTGTACCACCAGTTGGCAGCAGCGTCGTAGTCGCCCTTGCCGGTCGCATCCCACCAGGCGCCGCTATCGACATTGACGATCACCGGCTTCAACCCAATCGCCTGCCATTGAGCCTGGATCAGCAGTGCCGTCTGCTGCGAGGACGCATCGCCGGTCGCCAGGATCTTTACCTCGCGCCCCGCCATGCCGGATTCGGCCAGTAATTCCTTTGCCTTGGCGGGCTCGTGTGGAATGCCCGGATAATCCTTGTCATGGAAATCGATGCTGCCTGGCAGCGTGGTGTTTGCCGGTTCGGCATAGCCACGCGTGATGGCCGCGGCCATGGCCTTGTTGTCGATCGCCATGCCGGCCGCCTGCCGCGCCTTCAGATTGGAGAAGGGCTCGCGCTTGTGGTTGAGCAGGATCATGTAGATGGTGGTCGAAGGCTCGAGCCGCATATCCACCGCCTCGCTCGCCTTCAGCTCGTCGATCTGCGTCCACGGCACCGCGCGCACCACGTCGATCTCGCCGGCCTTCAGCATGGCGATGCGGGTTTCGGGCGATGCGATCTCGATCAGTTCGACCGCAGCGTGCGACTTCGGATAGCCCTTGCGCCAGTAGTGCGGATTGGGTTCGAGAACGAGCTTCTCGTTCGGCTTCCACTGCTTGACCTCATAGGGGCCGGACGTAACCGGGACCGTGGCGAAAGCCACCTCCTCGCCGCGCTTCTCCACATCGGCCTTCGAGACGATGCCCATGTTCCAGATTTCCGCATTGCCGAGGAATGGCGCGAAGGCCGACTTGAGCGTGATCACCACGGTTTTCGCATCCGCTGCGGTCACCGATTCGACGGGCCCTAGCGGCGCAGGATAAGCCGATTTCTTGTCGCTCCGGATACGGTCGAGGCTGAAGGCGACGTCGGCAGCGGTGATCGGCGAACCGTCCGAGAACTGGGCACCGCGCAGGTGGAAGGTGTAGGTCTTGCCGTCCGGCGAAATCTCCCATTTCTCGGCGAGCCCGGGCTCCAGCGCGCCGGTTTCGGAGTTCCGGCGCAGCAGGCGCGAATAAAGCTGGCCGTAGGTTTCGATGTTGCCGGCCGCAGCGGAGCGCATCGGATCGAGCGTTGTAGTCTGGTAAGGCGAAACGACGCGCATGACATCGTCGGCGAAGGCCGGAACGGCCCAACACAAACCCACCGCGACGAGGGCGGCCCCGTGCAACACCGCGCCCGCAGCCCGGGTGCGGGATACGCTCAAGAAACTCATCTAGTTCTCCTCCCGATAATTCTCTCGTGCCATTCGGCATGAGGCAGAGGATATGTGATATTACTAACTTATGTCAATAAATAAGTTGAAAAGATAACACACCCCGGCTCATGGCGCGCCGGCACGACTTGCGGAGCCGGCTTGATTCCGGGCAGCGACAGACAATCCTTCAACGGCACACCGCCTCTTCGATAAAGCCGTTGGGCTCGAATTCGCCCTGCGAATGCAGGCGGCTGCAGGTGGTCTGATAACCCCCCGTCACGGCGGTTTCGTATTGGTCGAGATAGGCGGTCCACAGCCGCCGACATTCCTGTTCATCGCTGGCCGCGCTCGGCCGCAAGAGGAGGTTTCCAGATGCCCTTTAAGATCCATCTCGGTGTCGGCCGTTGCCGTGTTCAGGAGGTGAGCAACGAGGCCGTCAGCCCTCATCCTTCGATCGAGAGGCAAAGATATTTGATCTCCAGATAGTCCTCGAGACCATATTTCGAGCCTTCGCGGCCCTGGCCGGATTGCTTGATGCCGCCGAATGGCGCCGTCTCGTTGGAGATCAGGCCGGTATTGATGCCGACCATTCCGTATTCGAGCGCCTCGGCGACGCGGAATACCTTCGACAGGTCCTTGGCATAAAAATAGGAGGCAAGCCCGAATTCAGTGTTGTTCGCCATCTCGATCACCTCTTCCTCGGTCTCGAACTTGAACAGCGGCGCAACCGGTCCGAATGTTTCCTCGCGGGCAACCTTCATGTCTGACGTCACGCCGGTCAGGATGGTCGGCTGGAAGAACAACCCGGCTCGGTCGGCGGGCTTGCCGCCGAGCGTGATGCTGGCGCCCTTGGAAAGGGCATCGGCGATATGCTCTTCCACCTTCTCCAGAGCCTTCCGTGTGATGAGGGGGCCGGCATTGACGCCGTCCTCAAAACCGTCTCCGATCTTGAGCGCGGCAACCTTGGCCGCCAGCTTTTCAGCAAAGACGTCGTAGACTCCTGCCTGCACGTAGAGTCGGTTGGCGCAGACGCAGGTCTGGCCGTTGTTGCGGTATTTCGACACCATTGCACCTTCGACAGCCGCGTCGAGATCGGCATCGTCGAACACGATGAACGGCGCATTACCGCCGAGCTCTAGACCAAGTTTCATGATCTGCTCTGCACCCTGACGCATCAGGATCTTGCCGACGCTGGTCGAGCCGGTGAAGGTCAGTTTGCGCACCTTGTCGTTCTCGGTGAATTCCTTGCCGATGGACGAGGAATCGGTCGAGGTGACGACGCTGAGGACGCCGGACGGCAGTCCGGCGCGTTCGGCCAGCAGCGCCAGCGACAGCGCCGAAAGCGGCGTCTCGGCCGCAGGCTTCGACACCATGGCGCAGCCGGCAGCGACAGCCGGCGCGAACTTGCGCGCCAGCATCGCATTCGGGAAATTCCACGGCGTGATCGCTGCGACGACGCCAACCGGCTGCTTCAGGACGATGATCCGCTTGTCCTGCTGGTGGCCCGGGATCGTATCGCCGTAGACGCGCTTGGCCTCTTCGCCGAACCATTCGACATAAGAGGCGCCATAGAGGATTTCTCCCCGGGCTTCGGCCAGCGGCTTGCCCATTTCCATGGTCAGGATGGCGGCAAGATCGTCGGCGTTGGCGCGCATCAGATCGTAGAGCCTGCGAAGGATCGCGGCTCTATCCTTGGCCGTCTTTTTTGCCCAGTCCTTCTGCGCCTTGTAGGCGGCATCGACAGCGCGGGCCGCCTCCGCGCGACCCATGTCCGGCAGGGTCGCGATAACTTCACCGGTCGACGGGTTGGTGATTTCGAAGGTCTTGCCGACATCGTCCGCCGACAGCCATTCACCGGCGATCAAGGCCTTGTCGGTAACAAGCGACGGATCCTTCAAACGCGCAAGCAAAACGTTGGAAATGCTCACAGTCATGCCTCCTTGGCGCATTCGCGGAGGGTTTCCTCCAGGATGTCGAGCGCTTCGCAAAACACCTCGTCCTGGATGGTCAGTGGCGCGAGAAAACGGATGACGTTGCCGTAAACGCCGCAGGTCAGCAGGATCAGACCCTTGGCCAGCGCCTTCTCACGGACCTTGTTGGTGAACTCGGCATTTGGCGTTTTGCTCCCTCGCACGTTGAATTCGACGGCGTTCATGAAACCCGGCCCGCGAATGTCGGCGATCTGCGGCACGGCGTCGGCAAGCGACTGCAGGCGCTGCTTCAGCCGGTTGCCAAGCAACGTCGCCCGGTGGTTGAGGCCCTCTTCCTCGATCACGTCGAGAACGGCGTTGCCGGCGGCGACGCCGATCGGATTGCCGCCATAGGTGCCGCCGAGCCCGCCCGGCCCCGGAGAGTCCATCAGATCGGCGCGGCCCGTCACGGCTGCGATGGGGAAGCCGCCGCCAAGGCTCTTGGCCATGGTGGTGATGTCCGCCACCACGCCATGATGTTCCATGGCAAACAGCTTGCCGGTGCGCGAGAAGCCGGTCTGCACCTCATCGGCGATCAGCAGGATGCCGTGTTTGTCGGCGATCTCGCGCAGCTTCTGCATGAACGCCTTCGGCACTTCGTAAAAGCCGCCTTCGCCCTGAACGGGTTCGATGACAAACGCTGCCACACGGTTCGGATCGACATCCGCCTTGAACAGCTTGTCGATCGCGGTGAGCGAATCGTCGACCGTGCAGCCGTGCAGTTCGACTGGGAAAGGCACATGATGGACCTCCGGCAGCATAGCGCCGAAACCGACCTTGTAAGGAACCACTTTGCCGGTGAGCGCCATGCCCATGAACGTGCGGCCGTGGAAGGCTCCGGTGAAGGCGATGATCGCCGAGCGGTTGGTCGCGGCGCGGGCGATCTTGACCGCATTTTCCACAGCTTCCGCACCCGTCGTAACGAAGATGGTCTTCTTTTTGAAGTCGCCCGGAACGGCCTTGTTCAGCCGCTCTGCCAAGCGGACATAATTCTCGTAGGGAACCACCTGATGGCAGGTATGGGTGAAATGGTCGAGCTGGTCCTTGACCGCAGCGATGATCTTCGGGTGCCGATGTCCCGTGTTGACCACCGCGATGCCGGCGGCGAAATCGATATAGCGGCGGCCTTCGACATCCCAGATCTCCGCATTTTCGGCGCGCTCCGCATAGACCTGCGTGGTGACGCCGACGCCGCGCGAAATGGCGTCGGAGCGGCGGTCTGCGAGTTCGACATTCTGCATGGAAGCAATCCCTGAAAAGCGGAAGACTGGTTGTGGAGAGACGAAACGTCTCAAAAATCTCTATATTTTTTCTGTAGAGTTGCAAGATGCATCTTGTAGCCGCTAGAAAAATCTCAACCTGCGAGAACCTGCCAACGGGATATGCAAAAGAAGCCTCTGAAAATTGCCGAAGCGGCACGCAGCGCCGGCGTTTCCCCGTCGACACTCAGGCTGTGGGAACAGCAGGGGCTGGTCGAACCGATCCGCACACCCTCGGGGCAGCGACTCTATGATTGCGAACTCATCGAACGGCTGCAGACGATTGCCTGGATGCGGAGCGAAAAAGGTCTCAATCCGGCAGCCATCAAGGAAGGGCTCAAGGACGAGCAGGAACCGCGCCCCGCCGTGCACGGCAATGTCACTGGCGACATGCCGATCGGGATGAAGGTCAGGAGCCTTCGACGACAGGCACGGCAGACGCTGGAAACCGTGGCGCTTGCGACCGGGACCTCCCTGTCGCAGCTATCGACTTTCGAGCGGACGTCGCAGGGCATCTCGATCACCGCGCTGCACGACGTGGCAAAACACCTCGGGACGACGGTCGCCGATCTCAGCGGGCAGCAGGGGCAGGAAGAAAGCGCATCGCTCGTGCGGAGCGGAGAATGGGCGACGTGGCCGACGACCTCGTCCGGCGTCACCATCCATGCGCTCGTCCCGGGTCGGCGGCAGATGGAATGTCATCGTTTCGACCTTGCGCCCGGCGCCTCCAGCGAAGGCTCCTACCGTCACGAGGGAGAGGAATTCATCTTCGTCCTGGCGGGAGCTCTGCAGGTCGTGCTCGACGGCGATCAGTTCTTCGAACTGCGCACCGGAGACAGCTTCTATTTCGAGAGCAAGAGGCCGCATTCCTGGCGCAATCTCTCGGACAGTCAGACAATGCTGATCTGGATCAATACGCCGGCGACGTTCTGACGCCGCGCCCGCAGATTCGCGCCGGAATCGGGACCTTCGGAAATTCATCCGCGCGGCCGACATCGCCAGCGGCGCATGCTTGCGGCAGAAGGAGTCGGCATCCCGGTCCGACTGAGCTACTCCCCGATCTTCAGACAGATTTCTGGGTGGTTTAAGCTACTCTCCGCGCCTGCTGATCGGTTTCGATGCTGTTGAAGTAGACCACGGCGGGCGGCTGTCCGCCATGGGCTGCGTGAGGCCACTGACAGTTGTAGAAGGTGATCCAGCGACCGACGCCTGCCTTGGCCTGCGACCCAGTCTCCCAGGCGTGCAGGTAGACGCATTCATACTTCAGCGACCGCCACAGGCGCTCGATGAAGAGCGAGCCCTGATTGGTATTCATGATCTCGGGCGTGCCGAGGATTTCGCCGGCAATCCGCTTGGCTTCCTCGGAATAGGCGGCGGCATAGACGATCTCACCCAGCGCCTCCGCGTGCGGCTTGCCCTGCTCGGCTGTCAAGATGGTGGCAAGATCGTTGCGGTGCTCGATCATGAGATCGAACCAGCGCCGCCGAACCCGGCTCCGATCCTTAGCCGTGCGGCCAGCCCAGGCCGCGCTTTGCGGCCTCCACGGCCTAGGTCGCTTCCTTGATCCCTAAGCGGGGGACATGCGCGATCAGCGTGCCGTCAGCCGGATTTTCGACTGAGGTCGCGGCGTGCCGACAAATTCGCCGTCGACAAGGCACCGGTGTTGAAAGAGGCGCGCGTCGGCGAGCGGCGGGAGGATCATTGGCAGGAGCTTTCTCGATCGGGCAGTTATGCGGAAAACAGGAATGCCGCCGCCGGATCGAAAAAGACTTGACGGCTGCAGGGCGTCAGATCCTGCGACCGCATGGCGGCGGAAGTCGGCCTGATGTCGATCTCCTGTCCAGTGGCCGTGCGCGCGACGATGCGCCGTCGTTCGCCATAGAAGGCGACATCGACGATCTCGACAACGAGTTCCGCGCTCGCCGGCTTTCGTTCCATGCCAAACGCTTCCGGCCGGATCATCAGCCTGGTTTTTTGCCCCTTGTCGAAGGTGCAGTTGACGCTCACGCCGGAGACGACTGAACCGTCCGCCAGCCGGATCGTTGCCGCGCCATTGGCGGTTTCGAGATGTTCGGCGGTGAGGAAATTCGAATTGCCGATGAAGCCGGCGACGAAGTCGGTGGCCGGTCTGAGATACAGGTCCTCGCCGGTGCCGGTCTGCTCGATGCGACCGTCCCTGAAGAGTGCGATGCGGTCGGAGAGATGCAGTGCCTCTTCCTGGTCGTGGGTAACATAGAGGATGGTGACGCCGGTCTCGCGGTGGATGCGGCGGATCTCGGCCTGGATCTCCTCGCGCAGCTTCTTGTCGAGCGCCGACAGCGGCTCGTCCATCAAAAGGATCGGCGGATCGTAGGCCAGGGCCCGGGCGAGCGCGACGCGCTGCTGCTGGCCGCCTGACAGGGCGCCAGGCAGTCTCGCCGCAAAGCTTTCCAGTCGCACCAGCGCCAGCATATCGGCGACCTTGCGCTTGACCTCGGCGTCGGGCCGGCGGCGGACGCGCAGCGGAAAGGCAATGTTCTCGGCCACCGTCAGATGCGGAAACAGCGTGTAGCGCTGGAACACCATGCCGATGTTGCGCTTGTGCGAGGGTATCGCCAGCAAGGACTTGCCTTCCAACTGCACGTCGCCGGAACTCGGATCCTGGAAGCCGGCGATGGCATAGAGCGTCGTCGATTTCCCCGAGCCTGACGGTCCGAGAAAGGTCAGGAATTCGCCCCTGGGAATCTCAAGGGTGACGTCGTGCACGGCGGTGAACGCGCCGAACGCCTTGTGCAATTTGCGGATGGAGAGGAAGGGCTGGGTCATGTCTTGACCTTTCGCTGCAGCAGCGCCGTCACCACCATCAGGGCAAGCGTCAGCCCGACCAGCAGGCTGGAGGCGGCGGCGATGACCGGGCTCAGATCCGAGCGCAGACTGCCCCAGATCTTGACGGGCAGGGTTTGCAAGGAGGGGCTCGCCATGAAGATCGCCACCACGACTTCATCCCACGAGGCGAGGAAGGAAAAGATCGCGGCGGAAAAGATGCCAATGCGAATGGACGGCAAGGTGATCCGAAGCTTGGCCTCGAGCGGGTTGGCGCCGCAGACGATGGCCGCGTCCTCGATCGACTTGTCGAAGCCTTCCAGTGCCGTGGCGATCGGAATGATGGAGAAGGGCAGCGCCAGCACGGTATGGGCGATGACGAAGCCGATCGTCGTGCCGCCGAGGCCAAGGCGCAGGAAGAAGGCGTAGATGGCGACGGCGAAGACGACGACGGGCAGCACCATTGGCGTCAGCAGCAGGCCGCGCAGGATCTCGCGCCCCCGGAAACTGCCCCGGACCAAGGCAAAGGAGGCGAGTAGGCCGATCACCACGGCAAGGATCGCTGTCATTGTGGCGATGCGGGCGCTGGTCAAAGCCGCCTCCAGCCAGGCCGGGTCGGCAAAAAGCTCCTGGTACCATTTAAGTGTCCAGCCAGGCGGCGGGAAGGCGAGCCAGCGCGACGAGCCGAAGGAGAGCAGGACGATGAAGACCACCGGCAGCAGAAGAAAGCCGGCGACCAGCGCGGTGAAGCCGAGCAGGGCAATTTTCAGCCATCCCATGCGGTCATAGTCGAGCAGCATGTCAGGCGCCTCCACTCATGCGCCTGGCGCCGACGAGGCGCAGCTGCAGCGCGTAGAGCGCCATGGTGACGACCAGGAGGATGAAGGCGGCGGCGCTGCCGAGCCCCCAGTTGAGCAGCGACTGGATCATCTGCGCGATCATTTCGGCCAGCATCATGTTCGAGGTGCCGCCGAGCAGTGCCGGCGTGACGAAATAGCCGAGTGACATGACGAAGACCATCAGGCCGCCGGCGGCGACACCGGGCAGCGACAGCGGCAAAAGGATGCGGCGGAACGCCTGGAGGGGGCTGGCGCCGCACAATGCGGCGGCGCGCAGCGTCATCGGATCGATCGCCCGCAGCGTGCCGACCAGCGGCAGGATCATGAAGGGCAGCATGATGTAGACCATGCCGATGGTGACGCCGGTCAGATTGTTGATGAGCGGCAGCGGCTGGTCGATGATTCCTGCGGCCATCAGCGTCCGGTTGATGACGCCGGTGCGCTGCAGCAGCACCATCCAGGCATAGGTGCGGGTCAGGAGATTGGTCCACATCGACAGGATAATGACGCCGAGGACGATCGAGGCCAGCGCCGAGGGCATGATCGCCAGCATCCAGGCGACCGGAAAGGCGACGAGGACGGTGACGATGGTGACCACCGAGGCGACGAGGAAGGTGTTGAAGAACACCCGCGCATAGGTGCCGTCACCCAGCAGCGTTGCGTAGTTCTGCAGGCCGGGTTCGGGCTCGATGACACTGCGCAAGAGCAGGGCCAAGACCGGCACGACGAAGAACAGCACGATCAGGACCAGCGCCGGCAGCAGGCTGTCGAAGCCTGCCGGCATGCGGAATCCTGGTAGGCTCTGGCGTGTTTCGACCGACATGGCAGTGATCCGGCTATGGGACGAGACGGTGCTGGCCGTCTCGTCCCTTGCTGTTCAAGAGGCAGGCTTATTTCGCCTGCCAGGCGTACCAGCGCGTGGCGATCTCGTCGCGGTGCTCGGCCCAGTAGTTCATGTCGAGGTTGATCTGCCCGTCGACATGGGCGTCCGGCAGCGACTTCACGACGTCCGCCGCCATTTCGGCCTTGGCCTTGGTGTTGACAGGCGCATAGCCGCTGGCTGCGGCAAATTTCGCCTGGCCGGTCGGGCTGCTCGCCGCGGCGAGGAACTTCATCGCGGCGTCCTTGTTCTTGGCGCCCTTCGGCACCACGAGGACGTCGGCCGCGGTCAGGTTCTGGTTCCAGGAGACGCCGACATCGGCGCCGTCCTTCTCCAACGCAAAGACGCGGCCGTTCCACAGCTGGCCGAAGGCCGCTTCGCCCGACGCTATCAATTGCTGCGACTCCGCCCCGCCGCCCCACCAGACGATGTCCGGCTTGATGGTGTCTAGCTTCTTGAAGGCGCGGTCGAGATCGAGCGGATAGAGCTTGTCGGCGGGAACGCCGTCAGCCAGCAGCGCGATTTCGATGACGCCGGGCGCCGACCATTTGTAGAAGGTCCGTTTGCCCGGGAATTTCTTGGTGTCGAACATGTCGGCCCAGCCGGCCGGGTCGCCCGAAACGGCGCCCTTGTTCCAGGCAAGCACGAAGGAATAATAGAAACTGCCGACGGCGTGGCCGGTGGTGAAGCGCGGATCGAGATCGGCCTTCGGCACGGCGGCGAAGTCGATCGGCTCGAGCAGGCCGTCCTTTGCCGCCTTGATGGCGAAATCCATCTCGACGTCGACGACATCCCAGTTGACGCTGCCGGCGTCGACCATCGCCTTCAGCTTGCCGTAGTCGGTGGGGCCGTCCTGCATGACCTTGATGCCGGATGCGGCGGTGAACGGTTCGGCCCAGGATTTGGTCTGCGCTTCTTGGGTCGTCCCGCCCCAGGAGGTGAACACCATGTCCTCGGCCTTTGCGGCCGCCGTTGCCAAAAGTGTTGTTGCCAGAAGTGTCGTTGCAAGAAGGCGGGCAAGGGCGCCGGTCGTGATCAGTTTCATGTCGTTCTCCTCTATTTGTCTTCGTTGTTTGCTGATGCGACCGGCGTTTTCGCCTTGATCGCGTTTTTCCGGCCAGCGGCGGCTACCGCATGACAAATGGATCGGGAATTGGTTCGTCCGAAGTGCGTATCCAAACCGATTTCGAACGCGTGTAGTCGCGGATGGCGTCCATGCCGCCTTCGCGGCCGAGGCCCGACTGGCCATAGCCGCCAAACGGAACCAGCGGCGAGACGGCCCGGTAGGTGTTGATCCAGACCACGCCGGCATGGATGCCGCGCGCCATGCGGTGCGCTTTGGCAAGATTGGTGGTGAAGACGCCGGACGCCAAGCCGAACTTGGTGTCGTTGGCAAGCGCCAGCGCTTCGGCTTCCGTGTCGAAGGCGATCACGCTGAGCACCGGACCGAAGAGTTCTTCGCGCACGCAGGCGAGGCTCTGATCGAGCGCTTCGATGATCGTCGGCGCATAGTAGAAGCCGTCCGGCTTGCTCTCGGGGTGCGCGCCGCCGGTGACCAGCCGGCCGCCCGTGGCCAGGCTTTCGGTGATGATCTTCTCGATCCAGTCGCGCTGGCGCGCGGTGGCGAGCGGTCCCATTTCGGTTTCGGCATCTTGGGGGTCGCCGATCCTGATGGCCTCCGCCTTGCGCTTGAGCCGCGCGAGAAACTCGTCCTTCACCGAGCGCTCGACCAGCAGCCGCGAGCCGGCGACGCAGCTCTGGCCGGTGGCGGCAAAGATGCCGGCGACGACGGCGTTGGCGGCACTGTCCAGATCGGCATCGGCAAAGACCACGACCGGGCTTTTGCCGCCGAGCTCAAGCGTCGTGTAGGCGAGATTTTCCGCCGTGTTCCTGACGATCTGGCGGGCCGTCGCCGGGCCGCCGGTGAAGGCGACGCGGGCGACCAGGGGATGGCTGGTCAGGCGGTGTCCGCAATCATGGCCGAAGCCGGTCAGGATGTTGACGGTGCCGGCGGGAAAGCCCGCCTCATGAACCAGTTCGGCGAAGGCCAGCAGCGGGGCGGGGCCATCCTCCGACGCCTTGAGGACGACGGTGCAGCCGGCGGCCAGCGCCGGCCCGAGCTTGACGGCGGACAGGAAGAGCTGCGAGTTCCACGGCACAATGGCGGCTACGACGCCGATCGGTTCGGGCCGGATCGTCACCTCCATATCCGCCTTGTCGATGGGAACAAACGAGCCTTCGTGCTTGTCGGCGAGACCGCCATAGTAGCGGCAGTAGTCGCCGACATAGGCGATCTGGGCGCGGGTCTCGCGGATGATCTTGCCGGTATCGCGCGTCTCCAATTGCGCCAGCCGATCGGCATTGGCGACGACGAGATCGCCGAGCCGCACCAAAAGCTTGCCACGGGCGCTCGCCGTCATCGCTGCCCACGGACCGGATCGCAGTGCCCGGTGGGCGGCTTCGACAGCGCGGTCGACGTCGGCGGCTGATGCAGCTGGCATTTTTGCCCATGTTGCGCCGGTCGACGGGTCGATGCTGTCGAAGGTCGCTGCCCCTTCGACGAAGTTGCCGTCTATGTAGTTCCTGAATTCGCCGGTGCCCATCACGTGCGCGGTCCCCGGAAGGCCGGCATCACTTTGTCGATGAACAGCTGCAGCGATTTCTTCTTGCGCGCGTGCGAAAGGCCGCTGTCGATCCAGATCGAATACTGGTCGTAGCCGAGCGCCTCATAAGCCTTGAGCCTGGCGATCACCTCCTCGGCTTCGCCGATCACCAGATTTTGCCGGATCTTGTCTGGCGCGTATTGCGGCATGGCCGCGATCTCGGCCTCGGTCAGCGCCTCCAGCACGCCCTGGCGCACTGGCTTCTTGTTCTGGAACCAGGCGCCGAACTGGCAGTAGAATTGCGACAGGTCCCGTGTCAGGCGATGGGCGTCGGCTGCGTCCTCGGCCACGAATGTGTGCATCAAGAGCATTATTTCCGGCCGTGCTATCTCCGGGTGGGAAGCACAGGCGGTGTTGAAGCGCTCCATGAGGCTAGTCACTTCGCCATCGCCGGAGGCGAGCGGCGTCACCTGCACGTTGCATTTGTTGGCAACCGCGAAATCGTGCGAGTTGGGATCGCGCGCCGCCACCCAGATCGGCGGATAAGGTTCTTGCAGCGGCTTGGGCGACGCGGTGGTCGAGGGAAACGACCAGAACTCGCCAGAGAGCTCGAAATCGCCATCCCACAGGCCACGGATCGCCGGTACCATTTCGCGCATGCGCTGACCCGCGCCCCAGGCTTCGAGCCCGGGGAAAAGCCGCTGGTATTCGTATGCATAGGCGCCGCGTGCAATGCCGATGTCGAGCCGGCCGCCGGTGATGACGTCGGCCATCGCCGCTTCGCCTGCAAGCTTGATCGGGTGCCAAAACGGCGCGACGATGGTTCCGGTGCCGAGCCGGATCGTGCTCGTCTTGGCGCCCAAATAGGCGATGTTGATGAAAGGGTTGGGCGAGATGGTGAATTCCATCCCGTGATGCTCACCGATCCAGGCGGTCTCGAAGCCGGCCTGCTCGGCCAGCACGACAAGTTCCTCCAGTTCGGCAACAAGCTCGGAATGCGGCTTCGCCAGATCCGAGCGCTCCATGTGGACGAACAGCGAAAATTTCATTGGCATCACCTGCGACCAGTAAGAGCTTGGGGCGACGCGGCCCTGGCGAGCGGCCGGACTTCGCCTTCGACCTCGTTGCCGACATAGACACCGAAAGCATCTTCCGTGCGTTCACTGATATAGCGGGTCAGCATGGAACGAACCGCCGGATCGGCGATCTTCAGATCGGCGATATCGTCGATCTCGACAAGCCGCGTCTGGCGATCGCTGGGATTGGGTGCGGTAACCGTTCCCCGGTAGTAGACGTGTGAGCGCGACGGATCGGCCGCGTCGTCCCACACCGCAAACAGGAAGCCGAGCTGTGCGTCGACAGCCTTGGCGGCGAGGCATCCCTTGAGGCTGCGAGCGTCCTTCGGCGAGCCCAGCCCGCGACCCGCCGGCAATTCGTGGAAACCGCCCGATGTTTCGAAGAACAGCACGCGGCCTTCATTCTCGAGAATGGCACCAACTTCGGTCCCATGAGGTGCTGCCGCCAGCGCCTCCTGGCTGAGGCCGGGTGTGACATAGGTGCCGCGGCAATAGCCAAGCGGCTGCGCGCCATTGTGGGTGAAGTCGCGAACGCGGCCGATCAGGATCGAATGGTCACCTGCGTCGACCAGTTGCTCCATGCCGCAATCGAATACGGCGACGGAACCGTCGATCAGCGGATTGCCGGTTTGCCCGGACTGCCAGGCAACAGAAGCGAATTTATCGGCGGCCTTGGAGGCGAAGATGCCGGATTCTACCTTCTGGCTCTCCGACAGGATGTTGATGGCGAAACCTCTCGAGGTCGAAAAGGCGCTGTGCCCCAACGCCTTCTTGGCGATGCACACAAGCACCAGCGGCGGATCGAGCGATACCGAGGTGAAGGAGTTGGCGGTGAAGCCGCGTGGCTCGCCCTCCGCACTGACCGTGGTGACGATGGTGACACCGGTCAGGAACGAGCCGAGCGCCCGCCTGAATTCGCCGGCGTCAAATGCAGCAGCCATCTCCGGCCTAATGGCAGCGTCTTTCTCCGCATCGAGAAACGCCATCATGTGTTGAGTCACTTTTTCCGGCGAAGCGATTGTCATCATGTGTCTTTCGCCGCTGAGAACGAGACATTGCCCGTGCGGTGCCAGTCGGGCCATCGCCGCCGACATGGCCGGCGTGGAATTCCTGTCTTCCGATCCGGTCATGAACAGTGCCGGCGCTGCGAGCTCGGCCAGGCGGTCGACATGCTCGGTATCGGCGCGGGCAAACAGGCGATAGGTGCGCGCGTAGCCCTGAGCGCTGACGCCTTCAAGCGCCGTGCGTGCCGTTGCGGCTGCACTGGCAAGGGTGGCCGGCAGCGGGTCGCCGAACCAGCGGGCAAGCGTTGCGGCGATGGCCGAAGGATCGGCATGAGAGCCGAGTGCTGCCGCGCGTTCGAGCACCGCCTGCGCCAATGCCTCAGGACGACGGAACACGCCGTTGAGGCAGATGACGGAGTCGACACGCGACGGTGCGCGAAGGGCGATTTCGAGAGCGACCAGCGCCCCCATGGAGTGGCCGACGATCGAAACAGAGGCGAGACCGAGGTGATCGAGCAAGCGGATCGCCTGGTCGGCAAAGTCGGACAGGTTGGAGTTTTCCGGCGGCAGCGGCGAATTTCCATGGCCGAGCATATCGATGGCGATCAGCTCGCGGCGATCCTGCATCAGCTCGATCTGCGCCTGCCAGATCCCGGCATTCATACCGACGCCGTGGATGAGCAGAACCGGCGCGCCGGAGCCGGCACGGATGAAGCCGGTTCCGTCCGGAGCCGTGTCCCGGACCCATGCAAGGGCGGCGGCGTCAGCCATGCAGATCACCGACCTCCTTCAGATCCTGATAGCGGTCGCCGATGCGGTGGTGCGGACGTCCGCCAATGGAAGCGCCGAGCGCCACCACCAGTTCGTCCGGCGCCGGCGCGTCGCCGATCTGGAAATGCACGGTCAAATAGTGGGAGCGGCGGCCTTCGTCGTTCTTGTCCATCAGCGGGATCATGATTGGCGTGTTCGGCCCGCCACGCAGATTGGTGAAGGCGAGATAGGTCTTGGCGCCAACGGCACGGCGATAGTGGTTGCCGAAATGCAGGGTGTGGATCAGCGCCGAGGCGTGTTCGATCTCGCCTGAGGTGCCGCAGATGGCAGCCTTGCCGTAGCCCTCGATCGCCTCGCCGGAACCGGCGACGGCAAGAATCTCACGGGTAAGCAACTCGCCAAGCACCGGCGCATAGGCCCGTATCGCGGGCGAAAGGTCATCGGTAAACCCCTTGCCCGCCCACGGGTTGTCCAAGACAGCAGCGACGCCTATTAGGCGCAGGGGCCTGGGTGCCGCCTTGCCACCCTCGATCAGAGTGGTCTCGACATGGGTCACTATCTTCCGAATAGCAGGGCTCATAGAGGTCCTCTGGAAATTGACCAAGGTTGAACTCACATTCCATAATATGGTATACCATACTATTATCGGCCAAAGCGCCTTGTCAACAGCCATTCGAATCTGGTTTCGTCATTCGTGAAAGGACCAATCCATGGACGATACACTTCGCATCGAGCGCTCGACAAAAACGCTTCGGACCCTGGCGCTGGAACGCATGCGCGAAGCGATCATGGATTTTCGGTTCCAGCCAGGTGAAAGGCTTGTCGAACGGCCGCTTTGCGACCAACTCGGCGTCAGTCGTTCCGTGGTTCGAGAAGTGCTGCGTCAGTTGGAGACCGAGGGCCTTGTCCAGATGATTCCAGGGCACGGGCCGGCGGTAGCGCGACCCGACCTCAACCGTACGGAGGAGATCTATGAGTTGCGTGCCTTGCTTGAGGGGATCGCGGCGCGTGCCTGCGCGCTCACCGCAACCAGCGAACAGATTGAAGGTCTTGAACGCGCGTATGAGGACCTGCTCAAGGCATGGGCCTCAAGCATTCCCGTCGAGGTGATGCGGGCAACATCGCGCTTTTACGAGAATTTGTTTGTTGCCGCAGGCAAGCTGATCGCCTGGGAAATCGTGCAAGGATTGAACGTGCGCATCAATCAATTACGATCGATGACGATCGCCTCGGCCAATCGGCGCGGTCCTGCGATCGCCGAGATGGAAGATATCATGAACGCGATAAGGGCACGTGAGGCCGACAAGGCGCAAGCCGCCGCCCGGCACCATGTCGAGCAGGCCTGGAACATCGCGCGGTTGTCCTTGCGTTCCATCTGATTTGCTGTTGCTGCCACCGTGGAATCGGCAAAGGCTGTCGCTGCGCCTTTCGCTAAAGGTCTTTTGTTAGACCCGCTCATTCGACGTTGCGCCACGTGCCAGCCTTTGCTGAGCTGTAGATCGCTTCGACGGTGCGCTGCACCTCCAGCCCCTCCCGGAAGCCCGCGTGACCAGCCTTTTCGCCAGCAACGGCTCGCAGGAAGTCGCACACTTCAATGGTCTTGAGATCATTGAAGCCGATCTGATGACCGGGCGCGACGCAGAACGCACCATATGGATCGTGCGCGGGTCCGGCGAATATCTTCCGGAAACCGCTGCGGCCTTGCGCGTCTGACGTGAGATAAAGGTCGAGCTCATTAAAGCGCTCCTGACTAAAGGCAATTCCACCCCTCGATCCGGAGATAGCGAAGTCGTGTTGCATCTTGCGTCCGGTCTCGATCCAATTGGCCTGGATGCAGCCGGTAGCTCCGTTCTCGAAACGAACAAAAGCGCGGCCAATGTCTTCCACGTCGACCTTGCGGCGTGTCATTGATCCCAATGCTTCGGGGCGTTCGGTTATGACGGTTCGAAGATCGCCCAGCACCTCGGCGATCGGGCCGACCAGATAGCGCGCTGTCGCCACGACGTGACTGCCGAGATCTGCCAGCGCGCCGCCGCCGCCGGCTGGGTCGAGCCGCCACGTCCACGGCGCCTGCGCATCCGCCATGTAGTCTTCCGCATGGATGCCGTTGAAAGATCGCACCTCGCCGATTTCGCCGCTCTCGATGATCTCCTTGGCGAGCTTCAGCATCGGATTCTTCAAGTAGTTGAAGCCGACGGCCGTGACGACGCCAGCCGCCTCCGCGGCAAGCGTCATTTCCAACGCCTCGGAAGTGCTCGGAGCAAGCGGCTTCTCGCAATAGACGTGCTTGCCCGCCGCGATGGCGGCCAATGCCATTTCCCTGTGAAGAATGTTGGGCGCGGTGATGTCCACGATATGGACATCGTCCCGCGCTATAAGTTCCCCCCAGTTGTCGGTGGAGTCGTCAAATCCGAGTGCGGCCGCCGCGTCTCTGGCGCGGTTGCCGTCGACGTCGGCCAGCACCACCCGATCGACCTTGATGGGAAGGTCGAAGACGTGATTGACAGCAGTGAAACCAAACGCATGGGTCCTGCCCATGAAGCCTGAACCGATCAGGCCCAATCCCAGTCGCATCGCAGTGTCCTTTGTCAAAGCTTTGTCGCAGCGGTGGGCTGCTGGGCTATCCGAGCCCGCGCGGTCAAATCACGATCTTGCAGTCCCGCCAGACACTGCCCGCCTCATGGCTGTCGGCACAGGCATCGACGAACTTGACCCCCCGCGCGCCGTCGGCGACGCTGGGGTAGTTCAGCAGGCCCGCAGGTACGGACTTTCCGTTGCGGCGGGCTTCGATGGCAATGGCAAACTCGGTGTACAGATTGGCCCAGGCATCCGAAAGCGCCTCGGGATGACCACGTGGCATGGTTATGAGGCGCTCGGCTTGCGTTACCATGCCAGCGCCATGTCCGCGTACGAACACAGTCTCTGGCTGGTTCAATCTATTGAAACGGAGGAATTCCGGCTTTTCTTGATCCCATTCAAGCCCTGCTTTGTCGCCATAGACCCTGATCCTGAGCCCGCAATAGTTGCCTGGGGCGGCCTGCGTGACCCAGAGCGTTCCGGGCACGCCTCCCTCATAGCGAGTTTGCACGAAGGCGGTATCCTCCATCGCTTTCGGCGCGCCGCACACATGAAACTCAGCCCGGCACTGGACCATCTCCAAGCCTGTAACGAAGTGGGCGAGATGGAAAGCATGTGTGCCTATGTCATTGGTCGCCGAGGCACGGCCCATGCGCTGGGGGTCTCGGCGCCATCGAGCTCCCTTGAAGTTCGGATCATCCGGTTCGGTTGCCCAGTCCTGCATGTACTCGACATGAATTTGCCGCACACGGCCGAGTTCACCCGCCAACACAAGCTCGCGCGCCTGTCTGACCATGGCGTGCGAGGTGTAGGGATAGGTAACGCCGACAACAAGGCCTGTGTCCTTCTGCAGTCTTACGAGTTCCAGCGCGTCCTCAACCCTAGTGGTGAGCGGCTTGTCGCAGATCACGTCAATGCCCTTCTTGAGAAAGGCCTCGGCGATGTTCTTGTGGGTCCAGTTCGGCGTCGAGATGACCACCGCCTCGATGCCGTCCGGGAGCGTTGCCTCGTGCCGGGCCATCTCCTGATAGTCAGTGTAGACGCGGTCAAGCAGCCAATCGCGACCGGAGGCCAATGCGACCTCTGGGTCGGATGAAAGGGCGCCGGCCACCGCTTGCCATCGATTGGAGAGCCGCGCGCCCATGGCGTGAACCTGCCCGATCAGGGCGCCGCGCCCGCCGCCGACGAAGCCCAGCCTGAGCCGGCGTGTGATCGGTGGAAATCGCGTTTCATCGGATGCAACAAGACTCATTTGGTTCCCTCCCGGGTGGTGCGAGCCACATCGCAAAGGAGGTGGCTGCGTTGTTGGTCACTTGTCCGCCCCGGCGACTTACATCCCGGGATGTAATCTCAGATGTGGCGAATGCGGACCGGAGTCACGACGCGGCACCAGCCGGCGACGCGTTTAGCGACGCGAATTCGGCGACAGGACGAGCGCTCGACGGCAGGGTGCGAAGGACAAAGTATGTCGGGTCTCGTCGCTGTCGCCACAACGCGGGAGCAATCTCCTTCCATGCCGCCCATAGGCTCGGATAAGGAGCGGCAGAGTCGTCCTTCATGATTTCGTGCAGCTTCGGAAGAGCGTGGTAGGGCACCATTGGGAACATGTGATGCTCCAGGTGAAAGTTCATATTCCAATAAATAAAGCGGAAGAGCGGATTGAGACGAACCGTGCGTGTATTCAGCCGATGGTCAATCACGTCTTCCGCCAGCCCGGCATGCTGGGTGTATCCGAAAACAACAACGTCGAGCCAAGCACCGAAGAAAGTTGGCAGGCCGACCAACATCAGCGGGAGCCAGCTTTTGATCGCAACCGCCCACACGACCATGGCCGTTAGCAGGAGCGCCTGCAGCCTGGCCTCGAGAAATATCTTCCAGCGCTCCGTCTCAGGCACGAAGTCCTGTTCGTCTGCGGTCATTACCCCGAAGATATGCCGCGCCATCTTGCGGAGCTCGGAAAATCCGGTCTTGATATAAAGCAGATCGAGGAATGCGCCTGTAAGATTTGGCGGCCTTGTCAGGGCGATCTCCGGGTCGCGTCCGACCACGATGGTGTCTGTATGGTGACGGCTATGGCTCCAGCGCCACAGTGTGCCGTTACGCAGGATCATGAACGAAGCCAGATGGTAAACCGCAATGTTTAACCAACGCGATTTGAATGCGGTCCCGTGACCGCATTCGTGCCAGCGGGAGTCGCCGCACGATCCATAGAATATGCTGTAAATTAGAAACACAGGTATCGCCCACAGCAAGCCCCATGTCATGTAAAGAGCTGTTCCGCTCGCACCCAGGATTGCAAACCAGATCAGCGTGTCGCGAACCGCAGGGCCGTCACTGCGTTTCATCAGCTCCTTCATTTCCTTGCGAGGAATTGGCGAGGCGTACCATTGCGCACCAGCCAACCCCCCGGCTACAGCGGCCGCGGAGTTGCTGCCCTTCAGTCCATAGTCCTTCAGTGTCTTGCCCATGTCGCATACTCCCAAGGCGTTTTTCCAAGACGCTCCGCGCATTTGTGCCGGCTGCTGCCACGGTCATCCGAGCCGTTTACCCCTTGCCAAATCCATCTTGGCGAAACCATGAATTGCGGCACGCTGGTTGCGCCCGTATGACGCCGCGACGGCGTGCTCATGTGCGGATCACATGATCCGTGAGTTCTTCGATTGTTGTGTCCTTCTTGGCGGCTTCGAAGACCTTGGTCCCGTGGCTCATCACGACGAAACGATCGCAGACCATGTAGGCGTGGTAGAGGTTATGAGTGACCAGGACGCTGGAGGTACCCTCGCGCTTCAGATCGCGTACATAGGCTAGAAGGTGCTCGGTCTCGCGGACCGATAGCGCAGAGGTCGGCTCGTCGAGCAAAAGGATGTTGCGCTTGAAGTGGACCGCGCGTGCGATCGCAACCGCCTGCTTCTGGCCGCCCGACAGGAAGCCAACCTCTTTGTCAGGGTCATCGATGCCGGAGATCTGCACCGCACTGCCAAGGATATCGATCGCTTTGTCGCGCATTGCCCTGTGGTCCATGAAGCCTAAGCGCCTGGTCAATTCACGCCCCATGAAGATATTGCGACTAATGGACATGGAATCGACCAGGGCAATGTCCTGGTAGATGGTTTCGATACCGGCTGCCTCGGAGGCAGCGCGGTTTCGAATTTCCGTCTTCCTGCCGCCGACGTAGATCTCACCCGATGTTGGAGGATTGATGCCGGAAATCATCTTGACCAAGGTCGATTTGCCAGCGCCATTGTCCCCCAGAAGTCCCACAACCTCGTTGCTGCCGATGTGGAAATTCATGTTGTCGAGGGCGAGGAACGAACCGTATTTCTTGACGATATTGCGCGCTTCATAGAGCGGTGTGCCGGTGTCGGCTGCTGCCTTGCTCAGCATACTCATCTTCCTTCCTCAGCCTCGCACTCGACGGACCGCGGTGTTCATGACCACCGCCAGCACAATCAGGGCCCCCACGAACATGTCGAAATAGAAGGCCGGCGCCCGCAGCAGCAGCAGAACATCCTGAATGGTGAAAACCAACGCAGTTCCCAGTACAATGCCCAGGATGGAACCGCGGCCGCCGGTCAGGGCGAAGCCGCCGATCACGCATGCCGCGATTGTTTGCAATTCCATGCCCAAACCGCCGCCTGGCTGAATGGAGCCCACGCGAGACGCCGCCACGATGCCAGAGAAGGCGGCCATGAACCCGGCCAACGCGAACGCGACGGTCTTGGTGCGAACCGGATTGATGCCGATGGCGACGGCGGCGTTGCGGTTGCCGCCGACAGCGAAGAAGTGGTTGCCCATCCGATGATGGTGCAGGAGAAAATAAAAGATCACGGCAAAAACGAGAAACCAGATCATCGAGGCATGGACGACGCCGACTTCTCCACCGAACAGGGTGGCGAAGGGTTCGGTCGGCTTGAAGCGCAGCGCCGATGAGCCATGAACAAACAGCGTCGTGCCCTTCCAGAACAGCATGCCTCCCAGCGTGGTGATAAACGACGGTATGTTGAACCGAAGGGTGATGAAGGCGTGCGCGATACCGATCAGCACGCCCAGAGCCAACGCGAACGCCATGCCCATGAAGGGCGCTAGCGCGCTGCTGGGATCGGCGGCGATGTCGCCCATGAAATGGTTCGAGACCTCGGCGCAAATGATCGACAGCAGCGAATATTGCGCGCCCACCGAAAGGTCGTACTCACCCGCGATCATCAGGATGCCGACGCCCAGCGCCATGATGCCGGGCACGGCGATCGACTTCAGCGTGACAGAGATGTTGGCCGGCACCAGGTAGCGAAACGAGTCCGGGAATATCAGAGCGGCGATGACGCACACGATCTGCACCAGGATGAACATGACCGCAATGCCGCCTTCGGGGCGATCGCGGATCCAGTCGCCGAGCTTGACGGTCAGCGGGCGCTTGGCCCGCGCCGCGATGGCCTTTCGAATATGGTCGGACTGGCTCAGTGTCATCTTGCCCTCACGTTGGACGGATTTTGGCGCCGGCGGCCGCAAGGGCCGCGGGACGTCGTCGTGTAGCGTCAACCTTGGTCTAGCGGACGGGACCGGCCCATTTCTCGGCAAGCTTGTAGTTGGTCTTGTCGATGAGGCCCTTGCCGCCCGTATCCATCTCGGATGGGTAGAGGCCGTATTTGAGATAAAGGGCGAGCTGGGTCACGGCATAGTAGCCCTGGCTGTAGGGCTGCTGGTCGACCGCGGCGGTAAGTTCCCCGTTGGCGATGTTGTCGAGAATTTCCTTGGAGACGTCGAAACCCGCGGACGGGATCTTGAGGCCGGCGTCCTTTATTGACTGAACGGCTTGACTGGTAGGCGTTTGACCAAGGCCGATCACGGCGGCGGTATTGGGGTGCCCGAGCAAGTACTGGGTCATGAGGTTGAGCGCTTGGGCGTGGTCGTTGCCAGTACCGAGGATCTCCGAGGTCGCACCGATCTCTTCCAGGGCCTTCTGCACGCCGGCATGGCGCTGCACGGCGTAGGTCGCCTGAGGTGCCTCGACGGGCGTGAACACGACGTCGCCCTTCTTCAGATGGTGCTCCTCGATCATGCGCTTGCCAAGCACATAGCCGGCGTCGGTGAAGTTCTGGCCCATGAAGGCCAGCCGGCAGGTGGAGCCCGCCGCGCCGTGACGGGAGTCATCGATGTTGAAGGTGACGACTGGGATGTTCTGCTTCATGGCGTTGCACAGGACGTCGATATAGGCGTTGTCATCGGAGATGTTGACGGCGATGGCCGTGACCTTGTTGGCAATGCCGGTCTCAAGGATACCAAGCTGGTGCTGCTGGTCTTCTTCGCCGAACTGGACGTCGATGTTGACGCCCTGCTGGGCGGCGGCATCCTTGGCGCCGCTGATCACCGCCTCGAAAAATGGGTTCGAGGACTGCGACCAAGGCACGAAAAGGATGTTGATCTTGGACCACTCGTCCTTGTGGTCGGCATCGGCCGCCCGCGCTGCCGGGGTCAGGCCAAGCATCATCGACAGCGCGATGGTCGCGCCGATTGCTTTCGTGATACGCATTCAAGTTCCTCCCAGAGACGCCCCGAATCCCGCTCGTTGTGGCGGACCTCCGTCGGGGCATTTGTCGGCCTAGGGCCAGCTGGAGAAAATCACAAACGACGCCTTCTTGCAACAGAAATTTCTAATCTAAAAGGCTTGCAACATACATTGAAACAGGGGGAGGCAACGCCGGCCCCGTCGCGTCTATTTCCGTGGATCAAGAACCCTCACGGCCATGGTATGTCCGCGCGATGAATGCGTCGGGCGAAATCTCCTCGCGCGCGCCGCTGACAAGCGAACGAAGGGCTGCTTGCGCGATCAGGGTCGCGACATAGCCATCGAGCGCGCCTGCGCCACCATGCTCCTTGCCGCGAAGGTTCCCTATCCAAGCCTGGAGTTGGAGCCGATAGGCATCGCCGAAGCGGCCACGCCAGTCACCGGGGAAAGTGCGCGCCTCCTCACCTTCGTTGCGCACGAGGTTCGACGCGGGCCGGCCAAGCTCTACCGTGCCGTTCTCGCAGACCAGTTCAGCGCGGATATCGTAGCCATAGGCTGCGTTCATGAAGATCTCGATGTCGACCAGAACGCCATTCTGCATCTCGAGAAGCAGCAGGATAGGATCGCGCAGCGCTCCGTTGGCCTTGCTGGTCGATCGGAGGGCAGTGACCGCGACAGCTTCTAGACCCAACAGCCACCGCGCGACGTCGAATTCGTGCACTGCCGCATTTGCAATCGACATCTCCGGTGTAAAGAAGCCTGGTGCCGCGGCGTTGCGGTGGGCGCAATGCATGAGCAGCGGCCGTCCGAGCCGGCCTGAGGACAGCGTTGCGTACATGGCGGCATAGCCTGGGTCGAACCGGCGCATGAACCCGACCTGGATCATGCGGCGGCCTGTACGGTGCTCGGCTTCTATCAGTTCGCGGCATTCGGCCATCGTGGGCGCGAGCGGCTTCTCGCACAGCACCGGTTTGCCGGCTCGAAGGCAAGCCAGCACCATCCCGGCATGCGTATGATCCGGGGAAGCGACGATCACCGCCTCGACCGCCGGATCTTCGATAAGGGCAAAGCCGTCAGTGTGATGCCGGCGCGCTTCGTGGGCACGCGCGACCTCGCAAGCTCGCGCCTCGTCGGGATCTGAAACGGCAACGAGTTTGGCGCCGCCGACCTGAGTGGCGAGAGTGCGGGCATGGTCGGCGCCCATGACACCCGCACCGATGATGCCGATTGCGAGACTCATTCAGCCCCCTTAAAACCACCGGCCTTGCGTGCGATCATCCCATTCGCTCCGAAGCATACGAACCCGGCGAAGGCGGAAAGACGACTGTCTTGTTGCCATTGAGAAACACTCGTCCGTGGATGTGGGCATGGATCGCGCGGGCGAGGACTTGAGCCTCGACGTCGCGGCCGAGGCTGACATAGTCCTCGTTGGATTGAGCATGGGTCACGCGCACCGTATCTTGCTCGATGATCGGCCCTTCGTCCAAGTCGGCGGTCACGTAGTGCGATGTGGCACCGATCAGTTTCACGCCCCGCTCGTAGGCCTGTTTGTAAGGGTTGGCGCCCTTGAACGAAGGCAGGAACGAGTGGTGGATGTTGATGATCCGGCCCGACATGGTCCGGCACATGTCGTCTGACAGGACCTGCATATATCGGGCCAGCACGACCAGTTCGGCGCCCGTTTCCTCCACAATGCGCATCTGCTGCGCTTCGGCCTGGAGCTTGCTTTCTCTCCTTATTGCGATGCAATGGAAGGGAATATCGTGATTCACCACGACCTTTTGGTACTCCATATGGTTGGAAATCACCGCCACGATGTCGATCGGAAGAGCACCGATACGCCAGCGATAAAGAAGGTCGTTAAGACAATGACCGAAGCGCGAGACCATGATGATAACCTTGCGCTTAACGGCTTCGTCGAAGAATTGTGCCTCCATGCCAAAAGGTGAAGCAATCGCTTCGAGCCCTGTCCTGAGTTCTTCGAGGCCGTGACCGCCTTCGGAGCGAAAGCTGACCCGCATGAAGAAATTTCCGGTATCGACATCGTCGAACTGGGCACTGTCGGTAATGTTGCAGGTCTGGTCTGCCAGGAAAGTCGAAATGGCGGCAACAATCCCCCTGGTTGAGCGGCATTTCACACGAAGGGCAAAGTTGGACATGTTTTTCTTCCTTGGCAGCTCAATATCGGGAGGCCGTGCCGAAGGCGGCGACGTGGTTGGGGTGGACATCGATCACACCGCGCTGACCTGCTTCGGCAGCTGGCACCCGCCTTGCCGGCGGCCGCACTTAGGCGAGGTCGCGATGTAGATCGCATTGAGAAGCGCGGTCATCGAGGATCACGCGATGTGCACAGGTTTGCGCACCACATTGGGCAGCAAGCGAGAGACCTGGATGGCGGTCGTGTGAAACCTGCAGACCCCGCGGCTCAGAGTTTGACCTGCTCCACGAACTGGACATATTCGCTCTCCTGCATCGCGACATTGTGGTGCGGGGCCGGGTAAGCACCGGCGTCGACGTCTGTGACGAACTCCTTGAAAGCCGCGATCCGCTCTTGCTGAAGCCGAGCATATTCCGCCGCAAAGTTGCGGTAGGTTTTCGCATGGCGCGGCTTGTGGCCGTCGGTATGGCCCAAAACATCTTCAGCGAAAAGATACTGGGCGTCAGCGCCCGGTCCGGCTCCCATGCCGAGCATGATCATCGACGTATTTCTTGAAATGAATTCGCCAAGCCGATCTGGCACGACTTCAAGCTCAGCCCCGAAGCAGCCAACCGTTTCAAGTTGCTTTACCTGCCGCCAAATCATCAAGGCTTCCGACGCCGTCTTGCCGACGGCACGAAAGCCCGTCCAGGTGATGTGGGTCGGGACAAGGCCGACATGGGCAACGATGGGCACCCGGTTGTCGCAAAGCACCTTTTGAATGTCATAGGAAGCCGCACAATAAAAGCAGTCCCCTCCCATCGCGGCAAAGTGAAAGGCTGCGCGAAGATAATCCTCCGCAGTGGCGAGCCTGCTGCCCTCGACTGTTCCGGACGAACCAAATGGCAGGCCGACCTGCACGAAGCAAGCCCCAGCGGCCTCGCGCATGGCGGGAGAAAAGAAGCGGCCTTCGATCGACAACATATGGATCCCGGCAGCGTCTGCAGCCGCAGCCTCTTCCAGCGTTGTGACATAAAGCATTGAGATCTTCTGCCCTCGCGCCTTCATGACGCGAATGTCAGCGACAGTTGGGCGGGTATTCTTATGAACCATGGATGCACCCCGGATGGCTGGAGAGATTTTCCTTGAAAGGGATTTCGTGTAGTCCCTGATCGTGCTGCCTGGATGTTAGTGCCTCAGGCATTTGCCGAAATGAGCTTGGTTGCAGCGTCTTTGACTGAGGACCAGCCCGCACTGCCTGGCACGAGGCGCTAACCGCCTGGCGAGCCAGCCTTGTCGAACCGCTCACCTGCCATTCAGCCGGTCATCGTTGACCACAAGCGCCCGATCGATCTTGCCGGCGAAGAAATCGAGCACATTTCGGACGGAGGCGATGGCCATCCGCTCCCCACATTCGGCAGTCAGGCCAGCGATGTGAGGGGTCAGTATCACCTGGTCCAGTCCAAAGAGCGCGTGATCGATCCCCGGCGGTTCGTCATCGAACACATCCAGACCGGCCGCGCCGATGCGGCCGTCGCGCAAGGCCGCCGCCAGCGCCACTTCATCCACCACTCCGCCACGCGCCGTGTTTACCAGGATCGCATTGCGTTTCATCACTGCGATCTCGCCAGCGCCGATGACTGGCTCGTCGGCTTTGGGCACGTTGACCGAAACGGCGTCGGCCCATGCCAGCCCCTGAGCAAGGTCGCTCTGCGAAATGACAGACCCGGCTGGCCAGCCCTGTTTGTACAGCAACGGGTCGTGCGCCCGCACCTCCATGCCAAATGCGACGGCCATGCGCGCCAGATGCCGGCCAATACGACCATAGCCGATGATCAGCAGCCGCTTGCCGAAGAGTTCTTGTGCTTCAAGGCTGTTGCGCCAGCCCCAGTTCCCGTCGCGCACGGCCCTGTCGGCACGGACCAGCCGCTTGCTGGCGGCCAGCAAAAGCATCATCGCGTGCTCGGCCACCGACACCGAATTGACGTCACCGACGATCGCCAGCGCGATACCGCGGCTGGTGAGCGATGGCAGGTCGACGGCGTCGTAGCCAACGCCATGGCGTGAGACGATCCTGAGTCTCTTGGCACGGGCGACTGTCGCACCAGACAACGGCTGTGTGCGAAGGACAAGTCCCTCGGCCCGGTCGACCAGGGGCGCGTAGCTCGGCTCCGACACGTCCTCAACATAGTCGTAGGTGACGTCTGGGGCGGCATCGAGAAGGGCTATGCCACTCGGATGAAGCCGGCCTGCGACCAGGACGTGTGGCATCAGTAGGTCCCTTTGCCGGACAGGGTCGCGGCCACGTTCTGGCCGGTCAGATCGCGGAAGCGTGACACACTGTGCAAGGCCGCAGCGGCAAGCAGACGGGAATCCCCGGACACGGTTGTCATGTCGTAGCCCCAACCGACCGCCCGAGCCGCATAATCGGGTGTACCGCAATGGAGTGCTGAACGTTTGCCGAACTTCTTGCAGGCCGCCACAATGGTCTGGAAAGCCTCGATCATCTCCGGCTCCTCGCGGTCGAAGGCCGGTGCGAGCCGACCCTGGTGCAAGCTGAATGTCAGGTCCGCGGGGCCGACATAGACCCCGTCGAGCCCGGGCGTTGCAACGATCGCCTCGAGATTGCGCATCGCCTCGGCGGTCTCGACCATGGCGAGTGCCAGGATTTCGTCATTGGCTTCCGCGGCATAGTTCGCGCCGGCCGAAAAATTGGCGCGGGTCGGCCCGAAACTGCGCTGACCGGCCGGCGGATAGCGCAGGTAGCTGACGAATTGCGCCGCCTGTTCGGGTGTATTGACCATCGGGCAGATCACGCCATAGGCGCCGGCATCCAGCACCTTCATGACGATGCCCGGCTCCAGCCAGGGTACGCGTGCCATCGGCACGACGCCAGAGGCGCGCATGGCCTGGAACATCGGCAGGAGCATCGAATAGTCGAGCGCGCCGTGCTGGAGGTCGATGCTGAGGCTGTCATAGCCCTGCGCGGCCATGATCTCGGCAGTGAAGGGGTTGCCGACGGACAGCCAGCCGTTGATGGTCGGCTGGCCACCAGCCCAGACCTGCTTGAGCTTGTTCTTGATCAATCCAGCCTCCGTTAGAATACGATTTGGGCGAGCTTGGTATCGAGGTAGTCGCCGATACCTTCGAGGCCGCCTTCGCGGCCCATGCCCGAATATTTCGTGCCGCCAAAGGGCGCTTCGGATGCCGCCAGCGCAAAGCTGTTGATACCGACCATGCCCGCTTTGAGTTCGGCGACCGCGCGACGGGCACGCTTGGGGCTGCGCGTGAAAGCGTAAGCGGACAATCCCATGTCGGAAGCGTTGGCGCGCTCAAGCACCTCGTCATCCGAGGAGAACCGGGTGACCGCAGCGATAGGCCCGAAATTCTCTTCTGAGAACACCCGCATATCGTCGCTGACATCGACCAGCACCGTGGGCTCATGGAAATAACCGTCGTTGAAGGCAGTCGCGCGCCGCCCGCCAGCAACGATCTTGGCGCCCGCATTCTTCGCCTCGGCGATGATGTTCTCGATACCGGCCAGCCGGCTGGCATTTATGAGCGGCCCCATCTGGACGGAAGGGTCCAGCCCGTTGCCCAGTTTCAACGCCTTGGCGCGCTGCACGAAGCCATCGACGAAGGCGTCGTGGATGCTTTCGTGCAGGAAAAAGCGGTCGGGCGTGACGCAGACCTGGCCCGCATTCGCGTATTTGGTCGGCACCGAAATGTTGAGTGCGGCCTCCAAGTCCGCATCGTCGAACACGATCAGCGGTGCGTTGCCGCCAAGCTCCATCGACACTTTCTTTACCGTGTCGGCGGCATCGCGGATCATTTGCTGGCCGACACGAGTTGACCCGGTAAGGGACACCTTGCGCACCTGCGGCGAGGCCATGATCGGCACATAGGTCGTGCCGGTTGGGCCAACCACGAGACTGACCGTACCGGCGGGCAGGTTGCCAGCGCGAATGCAGTCGACAATAACCATGGCGGTGCCTGGCGTCTGGCTTGATGGGCGTACGATGATCGAGCAGCCGGCAGCGAGCGCAGGCGCCACCTTGCGGGCAACGAGGGCGGCGGGAAAATTCCAGGCCGTGAAGGCCGCGGCGATCCCTATAGGCTCGTGCAGGACCTCGAAACGACCACCGGGAACGCGGCTTTCGACAACGCGCCCATAAATGCGCCGAGCCTCTTCCGCGTACCAGCGGAACTGGTCGGCAGCGAGGCCCCATTCGCGCTCCGACTGCGCGATCGGCTTGCCGGTCTCGGTCGAGATCATGCGTGCGCCTTCCGCCTTGCGGCGGCTCATTTCGTCCGCGACGGCATGCAGGACCTCGGCCCGCTCGAACCCAGTGCGGCCTCTCCAGGCCAACAGACCGCGAGCGGCACTTTCAAGCGCCTCCTCGGTATCGGCGCGCGTCGCGACCGGAGCGTCGCCAACTGTCTCTTCGGTCACTGGGCTCACGACCGACGTGGTTGCCCTGCCCTCGGCGGCGCGCCACTGGCCGTTGATGAACAATCCAAAGCTTCGGTACATGGGTCTACCCGATCTCGCTTGCATTGGCGGAGAGCACCCCTCCGTCTACCCCCATCGCCTCCACCAGGATCAGCAGCGGCGCTCGTCATCGGCACAACCAGGACGGCAAAACTGCCATCTCCCGTAGTCCCGCAATAACCATTGCAGAACGATTGATTTGTCAATAATCATTCTGTAGAAATGAAAAGATCGTACGAGGGAGGAGTGAGATGATGGCAACAGTCCGTCTGACCGTGGCACAGGCGCTGGTGCGGTACCTGTCCAACCAGTTCATCGTCATCTGCGGCGAGCAGGTGCCGCTCTTTCCGGGCGTATTCGCCATTTTCGGTCATGGCAATGTCACCTGCCTTTCCGAAGCACTCGAAGCGATAAAGGATGTGCTTCCGACGTGGCGGGGGCAAAACGAGCAGTCGATGGCGCTCGCCGCGATTGGCTTTGCCAAAGCAAGGCGCCGCCGGCAAATCATGGTAGCGGCAACCTCGATCGGCCCAGGGGCGCTGAACATGGTGACGGCTGCCGGCGTGGCCCATTCGAACAGGTTGCCTGTGCTTCTCCTGTCCGGCGACACCTTCGTCAACCGTCGACCCGACCCGGTCATGCAGCAGGTCGAGCATTTCGGGGATCCCACCATCAACGTCAACGACGCCTTCAGGGCTGTAACCCGCTACTGGGATCGTATTGTCCATCCCGAGCAGATCCTGTCATCCCTGCCACAGGCCGTCGCCGTGCTGCTCGATCCGGCCGATTGCGGCCCGGCCTTCATTGCCTTGCCTCAGGACGTTCAGGAAATCGCCTGGGACTATCCCGCGGCCTTTTTCGAGCGGACCGTCCATTCAATTCCCCGCGTACGCCCAGACAGGGACCGGCTGGCCGAGGCCATTAGCATTCTGAAGAATGCGAAGCGGCCACTCATTATTTCGGGTGGCGGCGCGCGCTATTCCGACGCCGGCAAGGTGCTCGCGCATATGGCCGAAAAACGCGGCATCCCGCTGGCCGAGACCATCGCCGGGAAGGGCACTGTCTCGCACGACCATCCCGCACATGTCGGCCCGATCGGGATTGTGGGCTCGACCTCGGCAAATGCATTGGCCGCTCAGGCAGATGTCGTGCTCGCGGTTGGTACAAGGCTGATGGACTTCACCACCGGCTCATGGAGCGCATTCGCACCCGATGCCAAGTTCGTGTCGATCAATACCGCGCGCTGGGACGCGACCAAGCATCGCGCCCTGCCGGTGGTTGGCGATGCGCTGGAAACGCTGCGCGAACTCGATGACACGCTTGGCCCCTGGCAGGCAGACCCGGACTGGACCAGCAAGGGGCGCGCCGAATTCGCCAAGTGGAACACAATGCTCGATACCTTCCAGAAGCCAACCAACGACCCTGTCCCGACCTACGCACAAGTCGTCGGGGTGGTGAACGCCAAGGCTGGCGAGCGCGACCTGCTCATTACGGCCGCCGGCGGGCTGCCTGGCGAGGTGATGAAGAACTGGCGCGTCAAGGAGCCCAACACCTTCGATTGCGAATTTGGCTTCTCCTGCATGGGCTACGAGATCGCAGCCGGGTGGGGTGCAGCGATGGCCGATCCGACCCGAACCCCGATCGTCATGATCGGCGATGGCACATATATGATGATGAACTCCGACATCTACTCTTCGGTTCTCGCCGGGCACAAGATGATCATCATCGTCTGCGACAATGGCGGCTATGCCGTCATCAACCGCCTGCAGAACGGCAAGGGCGGCGCCTCGTTCAACAATCTGATCAGGGATTGCCGGGTGAAGGAGCCCTTCACCGTCGACTTTGCCAAGCACGCTGAAGCGATGGGCGCCTTGACACGCCATGTCGACAGCCTCGCCGATCTCGGCCAGGCGCTGGATTGGGCCAAGACCACCGACCGCACTACCGTCATCACCATTGTCACGGACGCCTTCACCTGGACGCCCGGCGACGCATGGTGGGATGTCGGTGTGCCTGAAATCAGCGATCGGCCGGACGTCCAAGAGGCCCGTGCGTCCCAAATGGAAGGCCGCAAAAGGCAACGCATTGGCATCTGATCACTTCGGCGCCCTCTTTGCGCCCCCAGCCGGAACGATTCGAACCTCCCTTCGAATTGTTCCGGCTTTTTCTAGGCGAAGCTTCCATTGGAGATGAAGAATGAAAGCCAAACTCGGCATCGCGCCGATCGCATGGTGGAACGACGATCTTCCGGAACTGAGCGATGACGTGTCGTTGGAGGAGTGCCTGCGGCAAGCCCGCGAAGCCGGATTCACCGGCATGGAGACAGGCCGCCGCTTCCCTATGGAGGCAAAGGTACTGGAGCCGATCCTGAAGCAGCAAGGCATGAGCGTTTGCGGAGGCTGGTTTTCGGGACTGCTGCTCGATGGTGACATCGAGGCGGAGAAGGATCGTATCGGCAGGCAGATGGCGCTTTTCAAGGCGGTGAATGCTCCCTGCATCGTGTATGGCGAAACCGCGGGCTCCATACAGGGCGACCGTACCGCGCCACTCGCCACCAAGCGCCAGCTGTCACAGGAGGAGACAAAGGCCTATGGCCGGAAGCTGACGGCATTCGCCGAGTGGTGCGCCGGCGAAGGCATGCCGATTGCCTATCACCATCACATGGGGGCGCCGATCGAGACCGAGGCCGAGGTGGATCAGTTGATGAACCATTCCGGAGAGGCTCTGCCGCTGCTTTACGATGCCGGGCATATGGCATTCGCCGGCGGCGATGTGCTGCGCCTCATCGACAAGCACCACCCTCGGATTTCGCACGTCCACACCAAGGACATGCGTCGGCATGTCATCGAAGGCCTCGATCGCACGCGCGAAAGCTTTCTCGACGCGGTGGTCAAGGGCGCCTTCACTGTGCCGGGTGACGGATCTCTGGATTTTGAGGCAATCGTGAAGCGCCTGGCTTTCCACGGCTATGAAGGCTGGTTCGTGGTTGAGGCCGAACAGGATCCCGTGACGAACCCGCCCTCGAAGATGGCCAGAATCGGCCATCGAGAATTGCGGCGTGTCATAGCAGCGTCCGGCTACTCAGTAGAGGACTGAACTCCTGAACTCTGCGGGAGGGTCGGCGTAGCGGCCGCCTCGTTGCAAGGTCTTCATTGCTCAGCCGGCAGCAGATGGATTAACGCAAAACTGCAAGGAGGAAGGCCTAAACGGCCGCGTCGCCGATGCTGAACTCGGAAAACCCTCCTATCCCAGAGCCGAATTCAGGATTGGTCCGCAGCAGCGACATAGCGGAACAGGCCGACCGCGGCGGACGATTTCCATCACGAAGCAAAACATCGACTCCAAAGGCGGCAGCGGGTCTCACCACCCTACTCCGCAGTAACGGTTGGGATACGGGGACTGACTGCATTGTTCTGAAGCCTGGCGGCCAATGCCACGGTGAGGGCCTGAGCAAGGCACATTGGAGCCGCCAGCGACCTGGAGAAGGTGTATTCGTGCTCAGGCACGGCAAAGAGAACACTTGCACTTTTGGCCAGCGGCGACAAAGTGCTGTCAGAGATAGCTACGATGGATATGCCGCGCCCTGCCGCGTGTTCCACTATATTCACCACCTCATTTGCATAGAAGCGGAACGACACGGCGAACAGGACGTCGCTTTTCCGTATTGCATGCGCCATATGCGTCGCAAGCCCGCCACCGGGATCGAGCAGAACGCAGCGCTTCCCCAGCATGGTCAATATATAGCGAAGAAGTTCAACGACTGGCGCCGAGCGCAACTGCCCCAGCAGATAGATGACGTCGGCTTTCTCGAGCAGCTTCACCGCTTCGGCCAATTTCTCGGCCGGAATATCCGTGAGCATCTCTTTTAGAGAGGCGATGTCCCGGACGACAAGGTCATGCAAAAATCCGACTTCGCTGCGATCCCTGCGCCCTCCCAGTTCCATCTCGAGCGCCTTGATGCGTGCTTCGAAGCCGGGGGCAGCGGTCGACAAGCGCTTCTGGAACAAGGTTTGAAGGTCCTTGAACCCCTCATAGCCAAGCGCTTGGGCAAAGCGCACAAAACTTGAAGCGTGTACGCCTGAGGTTTCACCGATCGAGTTTACGGATCGGACCGCAACATCATTGGGGTTTTGCGTAAGATAGACCGCTATCTTCTGATATGACTTGCTCATTTCGTCGTAGCGGTCGTGGATCACACGAATGAGTTCCTCGTAATCCCTGGGAGCTCCGATTATCTCTTTCACAATTCGCATCCTCGCAATTTTTGTTGCATGATGGCGCTTTTGCGGTCCTTTTGCCAGCAGAGAATTGCCCGTCCGCGGCGAGCCGCACTGCCGCTCCCTGTAACCTTTGGCTGTCCAATTCTCGCCTGCCAGCTGACTGTCTGGATCATCCGCCGACCTGCGCCGCGGGTAGCGGTCAAACTGACTCACGACTTATCCGAGACGGGCTTCCTAGATGGAAAGGTCAAGGACGATATCTGTGTACGAGTGCCGGCTTAGCAGTTCGCGCGGAATTCCAACGACCGTCTCACGACGCGCAAGCACGGCCCGAGATGCGGATGAGAAATTCGTCCCACAGGCAAAGCCGCAAAGGTCGCTCTCACCGCAACCCTGAGAAGGATCATCCTCGTCGCAAATGCCGTTCTCAGGGACAGCCGAAAATGGACCCCAACTTGCCTCATTCGGGCACGGCCTGGCGCTTGCTGCCTGCGGTGCACTGGGTACGGGATATGTTTGGCGGCGATTTCCTTCAACCTGACCAGCGTCGTTGGCCGTGAAGGAGAGCTTGCCGACATCGCTGGCGAGAGACCGAGACGGTCCGCCGCGGCCATGAAGCTTTTGAGTTCCGCCACAAGCACCCTTTGTGGCTCGTTATGGACTCGTTCCGGCTTAGTTTTGTTTGCTATTGTCTCTTTCTCCAGACGCGCAACTTTAGAACAGTTAGGGAGGTCTGTGCTAGACCCCGTTGTCGACGCCACAAAAGGATCAGAGATGGCTATGGATGCAGTTTACAACCGCACAGAAAAGCCGCGGGTGCAGACGGCGGCGCGGACCGTCGAGATCCTGAGGTATGTTGGCCTGCAGAGCAGCGCGGGCGTGTCGGCAAAACAAATCAGTGACGATCTGTCGATACCCCGGCAGGTGGTCTACCATCTGATTCACACTCTGGTGGAAACCGACATGCTGAGAAAGGTCGGCGGTAGCTCGTATGCACTTGGCTTTGGCGTTGCCGCTATTGCCGATGGCTTTAAGCGTCAGTTGACTGCGTCCGGCATGATGGCGGATTTGGCAGATCAGGCGGCGAAGATCACTGGTGAAACCGCCTATATCGTCGGATGGGTCGGCGGCGAGATTGTAGTCGTGGCAAGTGCCGCAGGTACGGCATCGGTCCGAGCCGGAGAGATCGCCCCGGGGACAGCGGGCGATGCCCATGCCAGAGCAAGTGGCAAAATGCTGCTGTCGATGGTCCATCCCTCTGACTTGGATCGATATCTATCCGCACACGAACTCAGGAAGCGAACGGAAAACACCATCATCGACATGGAAATTCTCAAACGCCAACTTGCCGAGGCGCGTGATCGTGGTTTTGCGGTCGAGAACCAGGAATATGCTCAAGGGCTGTCCTGCCTCGCTGTTCCGATCGGGAAAATGCCCTCGCAAATTGTGCTGGGCCTGTCGGCACCGTCCGAACGCTTCAACGAAAATGTTGACCGCTACGTCGAAAGGCTCAAGGCCATAGCGAAGCGGTAAATTCCTTCAGCTAATGATGTCAGTATGACAATTTGACATCGCTTTTCCCTTTCCTTTAGCTACGCGCGTTAAAGGGGAGGGATCATTGGCGATATCGGGCACGACGAAGCTTTACCCCATTTTTGCTGATCCGGTCCTGCACGTCAGGACGCCGACATTGCTCAACGCTAGATTCGCCGAGCTTGGCCATGACGGTATCGTGGTTCCCTATCAGGTATCTCCAGACCGCTTGGCTTCCGTGTTCTGCGCTAGCAAGGATGTCGCTTCCATTGCGGGCTTCGTGGCAACGATCCCTCACAAGTCCAGCCTCGCGACGTTATGCGATGTCGTGACTGAACGAGCCCACATGATCGGGGCAGTCAACGTCGTTCGACGACTAGACGACGGTCGACTGCAGGGCGACATGCTCGACGGCCCGGGTTTCGTCAAGGGCCTCGAAACGGCAGGAATACCCTTCAAGGGAAAGTCCGTTGCAATGGCTGGGGCGGGTGGCGCGGCACGAGCGATTGCATTTGAGTTGATCTCGAAGGGTGCCGGATCCCTTTCCATTCGCAATCGCAACAGGCACGCGGCAGAGGAACTGCGCAGCCGGCTGCTGCTCGCCTTTCCGCATGCCGACGTATCGGTCGACGACGGGCAAGGTCGACGCTGCGCGTTTGACCTGCTCGTCAACGGTACGTCTCTCGGGATGAGGGAATGCGATCCCTTGCCATTCAGCGAAAACGTGCTCCGGGGGTCAGGTGCCGTTTGCGAGGTGGTCATGGTTCCCGAAATAACGCCATTGCTGAAAGCAGCGCAAAAGGCCGGCGTCCAAATCCACCGGGGAGAGCAGATGCTGACCGGTCAGATCGAGGCGATGTCCGCCTTTTTCACTGACACGCTCTAGCGTGAACCGACCTGACGGTCCTGGAACTTAACTGGGGCCCTGGCGACAGCACCTCGCGCAATCGGCGGCGACAGCATGGGGACACTTCGTCACCGGTTCTCTGGCGAGACAGAGAACGACCTCGCATTCGTCGAAACTGCCCCGTTGCCGACCGTCAGGACGCTATCGTTTTCACGGCCGCCGCAATCGACTTGGCGTTCGGCAGTAGCGCCGCCTGCAGCACCGGGCTCGAAGGCATCCGGACATCTGGGGTCGTCAATCGCGAAATCCTGAGGTCCATTTCCGGAACGAGTTCGCGAATGCGCATGGCGATTTCCCCGGCAAAGCCCCCCGTCCTCACCGCTTCGTGAACGATGAGCACCTTGCCTTTCGCCGCTGTCACGGCGTCAACGATGGCCTTCTCATCCAAAGGGTTCAGCCAACGAAGGTCCAGCACGCCGACATCGCAGTTCTCCGCTGACAGAGCCTCGGCTGCCGCCAGAGCAGGTCCAACCATCGTTCCCCAGGTCACGATCACGGCGTCCTTGCCGTCGCGGCGCTTCCTCGCCTTGCCGACGACTTCCGCACCGTCGGTCAAGTCCACGGTCGATTTCGTCTGGTAGAGAGAGCGGGATTCAATAATAACGCACGGGTCCGGGTCGGCTGCCGCGGAGCGGATCAGTGAATAGGCATCCGATGCGGTGGCGGCCAAGGCGACCTTGAGGCCGGGGACGTGGGCGAGCATGGCTTCGATGGACTGAGAGTGTTGCGCGCAGGAGCCCGGGGTGGCTCCCTGTTGTGTGCGCACCACCATCGGCACCGATGTCTTGCCCCCGGTGATGTAGCGGATGTTCGCGGCCTGGTTGACCAGTTGGTCGAGGGCCACGAAAATGAAGTCCGCCCACATGATCTCTACTATCGGCTTCATTCCGGCAATGGCGGCGCCGACAGCCGAGCCGAGGATGGCGTTTTCGGCGATCGGCGTGTCGAAGACCCTTTCGGCGCCAAAGTCCCTTTGCAGATATCGGCTGCCGCCGAAAATGCCACCACCCTTGCCGATATCTTCGCCGTAAAGCAGCGTCCGCGGCTCATTTTCGAGTTCCGCCCTCAGCGCCGCATTCACCGCTTCGATGTAGGTCATCTCCTTGCTCTCGACTATCTTGGGACCTTTCGGCGCTGTCGTCGGCCGGGATGCGACGACGTTGTTTCGAGCCATGTTGGGATCTGGGTCTTCCGATGCCATCACGGTCTCGGTCATGTGCTCGACCTGCTTGCTCTGGAACGCCTTTATCCGGTCGAGATCCTCGGCCGAGACCCCGCTGGCAAAAAGGCGTTCTCCCAATTCCACAAGCGGATCGCGGGCTTCCGCGGCAGCCTTGTCCGCCTTTGACCGGTAGTGTTCGATGTCCCTATTGTAGTGACCCCAAAGTCTCGGAACGCGGCATTCGAGCAGGCTCGGTCCATCGCCGGCGCGCGCGCGCGCGGCCGCCAGCGCGACGCTGTCGCGTACGATCATCGGATCTGCCCCGTTGATCGTCGCCGATGCGATGCCATAGCCACTGGCGCGTTGGGCAAGACGTTCCACCAGGAACATGTCGGAGGTCGCGGTCAGCTCCGACCAGCCGTTGTTCTCGACCACGAAAATGACTGGAAGTTTTTTGGCGGCCGCGAAGGCTAAGGCCTCGTGCACGGCGCCCTGGTTCATCGCGCCGTCACCGATGGACACCACCACGACCCTCCCGTTGCCCCGCGCCACGTTGGCAAGCGCAATCCCGCACGCCATCGTGGTCCCTGCACCAACGATCGAATTCTCCCCAATGAAGCGGGTATCGGGGGCCATGAAGTATGGTGAACCCGCGCGACCACCGTTCAGCCCCTCCGCCTTCTGGCATATCTCGGCCATGACGGAATGCGAATCCAATCCAGCGGCAAGCGCCCAGCCATGACCACGATAGGTCGCAATGATCTGATCGTCGTCTTTGAGACCAGCCAAGGCCCCTAATGGGACGGCCTCCTGTCCGGCACAGAAATGCATCGAGCCCATGACGCGGGGGGGATTGGTCTGGGTTAACGCCCATGCCTTGGCCTCGAATGCCCTGATAAAGGCAATCCGCGCGAACATCTCGCGCGCAAAGTTCATGTCTGAATCCTTCACGGGCTGCCGGTCCACGCTAACGCTCGCATTCATCTTGTGCTCCTCCAAACGGTCTCTAAAGGAATGGCTTGCTCTCGCAAAAATGTCAAATATTAATGTAAGCATCATATATCGATGAAAATGCCAGGGATTACGCCTTGACTGTGATATCAGATAACGTGTACCAACCTGCAGATGAAGGTTCCTGGGAGGGTTCAATGTCATTCACGGCTCGACCATTGGAGCAAAGCGTCGCGGTCGTTACGGGCGGCACGCAAGGTGTGGGCGAACAAATCGCGCGCCTTCTGGCCGAGCGTCAGATTGCAGGGTGCCTGATCACGGGCCGTCAGCCTGAAAGGGGAGCGGCTGTGGCGGCCGCGCTCGCCGCAAAGGGTTGCCGGGCTTCTTTCGTGCAAGCCGATCTCGCCGAAGTCGAAGCAGCTTCACGCATCATGGAGGCCGCCGACAAGGCGTTCGGCCGGGTCGACATCCTTGTGAACGCGGCAGGCGACACGAGCCGTGGTACCATTCTTGACACCTCGCCCGAGACATTTGACCGCCTGTTCGCGGTCAACGTGCGCGCGCCGTTCTTTCTGATCCAGAAGGCGGTCGAAATCATGCGCAGGGAAAAGGCGAACGGCTCCATTTTGAACTTGGTCAGCATGTCCGGCCATGGTGGCCAGAGCTTCATTGCACCCTACTGCGCCTCAAAAGGCGCTCTCGCCACGCTGACCAGGAACGTGGCTTTCTCGCTGCTCCCTGACCGGATCCGGGTGAACGGGCTCAACATCGGCTGGACGGATTCGCCCGGCGAGCGGGCAATGATGGCTTCGGTCATCGGCCCGGGGTCGGAAAAATTTCTGGCGGAAGCTGGCACAAAACTGCCGTTTGGGCGCCTGCTTGACCCGGTCGAGGTCGCGCGCGCCGCTGTTTTCCTGGTTTCCCCGGAGTCGGGGATCATGACCGGGTCACTGGTCGACTACGACCAGTCGATTCTCGGCTGCTCGGATAGCGGTCCCCAACCGGCCGCCCGCGTTCCTGACCACACCGCGGCATGACTTTCGGCGCACTCGGGAGGCTTTGAAATGACGACGGTTTGGACAGTGGTTTGGCCCTACGGGAAATTCGATCTACACGCAAACGGCGGGATGCTCGCTGGAGTCGAGTTGCAAATCGGCGCACAGCTTGTGGCACCATTTTATGAAGCCCCCTGGATCGCCTCGGGTGTCAAGGCCGACCCGCCCATTCTTGAGAACCTCAGGAGCGAGTTCCCGTGCGTTCCCTTCGGCGCCGACTACCCGCAGGAGAGCGTAACGGACGAATGGAAGCCGAGCCTGCAGCGCTCGGGCGCCGACGCTGCACTCGATGAGACCGACTTCCTTCTGCACGGCTACGGCACCGTCGCGGATTGGCGGCTTGTTCGCAGGGATGAAACAAGCATCGAGATCGAGATTGAATATCCCAACACCTCCGCAATCCGAAGGCTGGTACGCAAAGTCGCAGCAGACAGGAACGGCCCCAACTTGACCTTCGCGCTGACGATCGAGACACGCAGGGCCGTGTCCCGTCCGATTGGCCTGCATCCGAATTTTGCCTTGCCGGAATTTTCCGGCGCCTTTCAGATAAAACCGGGGGCATTCAAGTTCGGTGTCGTGCATGCGGCGGGTCCCGAGCCGGGGGTGTCACGAGCTCTGCCGGGCGCCATGTTCGAGGACATCGCCAAGGTTCCACAGGCGGCCGGAGGAACGGCGCCCTTCGACAGGCTTCCGTTTGCGCATGACACCGAGGAGATATTGCAGCTTTGCGGGATCGACGGGCGGGTCGAATTCGTCGACGACGCCAAGGGCGTCTCGTATGGACTGTCCTGGAATCCGGCCGATTTCAATTCGCTTCTTCTTTGGATGAGCAATCGCGGTCGCAGCTACGCGCCCTGGGATAGCCGAAATCTCTGCCTTGGGGTCGAGCCAGTCACAGGCACGTTCGACCTGGGCACGAGGGCGAGCCGGGCCTCCAATCCAATCAACAGGCGGGGTGTCGCGACCGTGGTGGAACTCGATCCCGCCACGCCCAGGACCATCGAATACCGGTTCACTGCATCGACAGCCGCTTAGTGCCGAAACACCAAGCAATGCGAGGTTATCAATGACTGTCTGTTCAATGTGGCACGCCTCCTGGACGGTGGAGAGTATGGAAAGGACGTTGCCTTTCTACACCGACCTGCTCGGGCTCGAGGTCATCCACACGCAGATACAGGACAACGAATACACGAGGAAGTTGGTCGGAATCCCCGGCGCAATCCTCAAGGCGGTCCTTCTCAAAGTGCCAAGCCTGGATGCCGGACTGTCCGGGCACATAATCGAGCTTATGGAGTACATCCAGCCGAAGGGCGTCAAGATCGATACCAAGCCCTGCAATGTCGGCGCCGCTCATTTCGCATTCGGAACGCGTGACGTTCGCGCAATGTACGAGAAGATGTCGGCCGCTGGCGTGGAATTCGTTTCCGAGCCGGTGGCGATCACCGCCGGCATCAATCAGGGCGGCTTCACCTGCTACCTTCATGATCCGGACGGCTACACGCTGGAGCTGATGCAGCCCCCATCCTGGCGCTTCGAAAAGGCGGGCATGTTGCCGGAAAAGGCAGTCCGATGATCGACGATTTCGATCTCGCCGGTCGGGTCGCGCTCATTACCGGAGCCTCCAGGGGTCTCGGTCTTGCTACTGCCCGTGCACTCTCCGGTGCCGGAGCGCATGTCGTGGTAACCGACATCGACCTGCCAGCCAGTGAAGCCGCTGCCGCGAAACTCCTCGATGACGGGCTGAGAGCCGAGGCCGCATTTCTGGATGTCACTGACGAACCCGGCATCAAATCGCTGGTGGCGGACATCGCGGCACGTCATGGCCGGATCGACATCCTGGTCAACAACGCCGGGATGATCCTGCGCAAGCCGCTCGTCGATACGACCGGGGATGAGTTCCGCAAGCTGTTGAACGTCGACCTCGTGTCGATGCTGCTTATCGCCGGGGCTGTAGCGCCCGTGATGTCCAAGAACCGTTACGGCCGCATCATCAACCTATCGTCCATTATGGGCAATATCGGCAGAGCCGGCCAGGCCACTTACGTAGCGGCAAAACATGGCGTTGTCGGCTTGACGAAGTCCCTCGCCGCGGAATTCGGCCCTCAGGGCATCACGAGCAACGCCGTCGCTCCGGGATACTTCTTCACAGAGATGAACAGGCAAATCCTGGAAGACCAGGATTTCTACCAATCCGTCATTTCCAGGACCCCCCTCCGACGGTGGGCGGAAGCCGAGGAGCTCGGTGGCACCATGGTGTTTCTTGCGTCCAAGGCATCCGCCTACCTGACGGGACAGACGCTCGTTCTCGACGGCGGAATGACGGTGACGGTACCAGGACCCGCGGGTACGTCCTGAGACGCGATAGGCTGGGGAGGAGCCAGCGAGTTCGTGAATTCGACCCGAACACGTGCAGCCAACTATCAAAAAAGGAGGAAAGATATGAATCTGTTTAAAAAAATCGCCGCAGGGTTCGCCCTGTCGGCGTTGCTTGCCAGCGTCTCGGCGGCTCAGGAAAAGCAGGACTGGCTCCCCTCGCCCCTTCCAAAACCGCTCGGTGAAATCACCATCGGCTTTGCCAATTTGGGTTCCGGCGTGAACAGCTATGTCGCGACCTATCTCGACACGTTCAACGCCTATACCAAGCAACTCGGCGTCAAGACCATCGTGCTCGACGCGCAAGTCGACCCCGCCAAGCAATCCGACCAGGTGCAGGATCTCATCGCTCAGCAGGCGGACGTCATGATCGTCTGGCCGGTAAACGGCAAAGCCATCGTTCCGGCCCTGCGCAAGGCCAAGGAGG